>NZ_OY764015.1:300000-497500 GCF_963667775.1 uncultured Trichococcus sp.
ACGGTTGTTGCTGAACGGGCAGACCGGAGATCCATTTTCATCAAATAGTTGCATACAAACATACAAATGAAATCACAATTGATTCTCGGAGGGATTTTTAATGGAAAAAATAATTGTTCGCGGCGGTAACCGTCTTGAAGGAACAGTTAAAGTTGAAGGCGCAAAAAACGCAGTTTTGCCGATTTTGGCCGCTACACTTTTAGCAAGCGAAGGGCAATCTGTATTGACGAACGTTCCGATACTGTCTGATGTTTTCACAATGAATAATGTTCTGAAACATCTGAATGTCGGCATTGATTTTCAAGAAAACAACAACACCATCTTAGCGGATGCATCAAGCGACATTCATTTTGAAGCGCCATTTGCTTATGTCAGCAAAATGCGTGCATCGATCGTCGTAATGGGTCCGCTTTTAGCACGTCTGGGGCATGCTCGCATCGCTTTACCAGGTGGATGCGCCATCGGAACGCGGCCGATCGACCTTCACCTGAAAGGGTTTGAAGCAATGGGAGCCGAAATCAAAATCGAAAATGGTTTTGTGGAAGCGAAATGCGACAGATTAGTCGGCGCACGCATCTACTTGGACTTCCCAAGTGTCGGAGCTACCCAGAACATCATGATGGGAGCTACCTTGGCTGAAGGAATCACCATCATCGAAAACGTGGCACGCGAACCTGAAATCGTCGATTTGGCGAATTTCTTAAACCGGATGGGTGCAAAAGTGGTCGGTGCCGGAACAGAAACAATCCGTGTCGAAGGCGTTTCATCCATGAAAGCAACAGAACATTCGATCATCCCGGACCGTATCGAAGCCGGAACGTTCATGATCGCTGCTGCAGTCACGAACGGGAATGTGTTCATCGAGGATGCGATAGCCGAACACAACAAACCGCTGATTTCAAAACTCAAGGAAATGCACGTTGCCTTCCAGGAAGAAAACAATGGCCTGCGTGTTATCGGTCCGCGTTCTTTGAAAGCGACCGACGTCAAAACGATGCCGCATCCAGGGTTTCCTACCGACATGCAGGCGCAAATGACGATCGCGCAATTGGTATCGCAAGGTACGAGCACGATGACCGAAACCGTATTCGAAAACCGCTTTATGCACCTGGAAGAGATGCGCCGGATGAATGCTGATTTCAAAGTCGAAGGCCAAACGGTCCTGATCCATGGCAACACGGATCTGCAAGGCGCAGAAGTAGCCGCATCAGATTTGCGTGCGGCAGCTGCTTTGATCATCGCGGGTCTTGTTTCAAAAGGCTACACGCGCGTCACGAACTTGTCGCATTTGGATCGCGGTTATTATGAATTCGACAAAAAACTGCAGGTATTGGGCGCTGATGTGGAACGTGTCACGGAAGACGAAAAGAATGTCTTCAGCGATGCAGATGTTGAAGCACTTTTCGTAAAATAAGTCGGACAACTGTCGTCCGCAAGATAGCTGTTGCTAAATGATGAATGTTTGAGAGGGGAACAACGTGGCCAGAGATATAGGAATCGATTTAGGTACAGCGAACGTACTGATTCACGTTAAGGGGAAAGGCATCGTCTTGAACGAGCCTTCCGTTGTCGCAGTAGACACAAAAACCGGAAAAGTTTTAGCAGTTGGGGAAGAAGCCTATATGATGGTTGGGCGTACGCCGGCAAACATCAGAGTCATCCGTCCGTTGAAAGGCGGGGTAATCGCAGACTTTGACATCACAGAAGCAATGTTGACCCACTTTATCGATCGCTTGAATGTGAAGGGCTTCTTGACCAAGCCGAACATCTTGATCTGTTGTCCGACGAACATCACAACGATCGAACAAAAAGCGATCATTCAAGCTGCGGAAAAGAGCGGCGGTAAGAATGTGTATCTGGAGGAAGAACCGAAAGTTGCGGCTGTCGGAGCCGGTCTCGACATTTTTCAGCCGAACGGAAATATGGTCATCGACATGGGTGGTGGAACGAGTGATATCGCAGTCTTGTCATTGGGAGGCATCGTAACGAGCAGCTCAATCAAAACGGCCGGCGATAAACTGGATGCCGACATCATGAACTTCGTAAAAAGAGAACACAAATTATTGATCGGCGAGCGTACAGCCGAAAAGATCAAAATCACGATCGGAACCGCTTTGGCGCCTGAAAAGGAAGAAAAGATGGAAATTCGTGGACGTGACATGGTGACGGGCCTTCCGCGCACCATCTACATCACTTCCAAAGAAGTGTACGAAGCGATGCATGAAACCTTGGTACTTGTTGTGGAGCAAGCGAAGGAAGTCTTGGAAATGACGCCTCCTGAGCTGGCTGCGGACATCATCAATACTGGAATAGTGTTGACAGGCGGGGGTGCCTTGATCAGCGGAATCGAGAAACTCTTCTCGAGTGAGCTGAAAGTTCCTGTGTTCGCTGCGGAAAAACCTTTGGATGCTGTTGCTTTGGGAACAGGTATCTTACTGAACAACATCGATCAAAAGAATCGTCCATCCAGCGGGCTTTTCGGAATGTTGGCGCGACTGATCCAAAAAACAAAAATCAAAAAAGGAAGATAGGTGATTGCTTTGAAATTTGATTTCAAACCTGTACTGTCAACAGTGATGTGGGTTTTGATATTCATGTTGATGGCTTTCATTCTCTTCGGAGCCGGTCTGATGGTCGGATATGGCGTCCTCGGTGACGGCAATCCGATGCTGGTCTTCAGCAGACAGACCTGGGAACATATTTTCAATTACATCCGTTAAGGAAACAAGAAAGGCAGACTGAATGAGCATGTTCAGTCTGCCTTTCTTGTTTTTTTGAATAATCGGGTCGCGCTTAAAAAAACAGCATAGTGTTAAGCGGAAAATAATTCAATTGCATCAAGGATGTTGGCATATTTTGTTTCCTAACTGTTTTGCAGATAGGATATCCTTTATTTTTTTGTTCAGATGTTATAATCATAGGGTAGACAATAAGCGTGTAGAGGCATACCGGCAGAGCTGAAGTGCCGAAAAAGTTTGCTGAATCGCTCGTATATGATGAAATAATCAAGCTGAATAGATTATAGGAGGCGCCTATGAATGCAAGGCAACAAAAAATTATCAAACATTTGATCGATAACGGCTCATGGATCAAAGGAAAAGAACTGGCGGAAATAATCGGCGTAACCGACCGCACCATTCGGACTGACATGAAAAATCTCAATAAGCAACATAGTGGGCTTATCGAATCCAGCACCCGCGAAGGGTACAAGATCAATAAAAAAATGTATGATTCATTGCTGATTGAAGAAAGGGACTCCATCCCTCAGACGCCGGGTGAACGCTGCATCTACATCATCAAGTCCCTGCTCTTTAATCAAAAGAAGCTGCGCATAATGGATCTGCAAGAGCAATTGTTTGTGAGTGAGCACACGATTGAAGGCGATATCAAAAGGATTCGCACGATGATAAAAGCTTACGTGGGGCTAACGCTTGTGCGCGAGGATAATAAATTATTTTTTCAAGGAAACGAACATATTAAACGGAAAATTTACCGGGACCTGCTGACTAATGAAATACAAGGGAATTTTCTGAATCTAAACAAAATCTCCTCCCTCTATACAAGGTTCGATTTATTGCAGGTCGTTACTCTTTTTGAAGACGTTATCCGTATGTACCATTACGATATGCGTCAAACAGCACTTCCAATGACTATTGTGCACATCGGAATTTCAATCGAAAGAATGCTGAGCTGGAATTATCTGGATAGAAAAGACCTGGACGGAGACGTCATCAGCACGCCGGAATATAAGATAGCGGCAACGTTTTTCGAGAGGGTCAGTGAGATCGTCCCCATCGAATGCAGAGAAGAAGAGGCGATTGGCCTTGCAACCATCCTGATAGGCTACAAAAACGCGCACCTGCTAAAGGGTGAAGTGGAGTTCAAGGGTCAGACGAAAAATGTTCAGACATTGTTGGATGAGCTGCTTGTCAGCATCAACGATACTTTTGATTTGGATTTTTCTTGCGATGGAGACTTTACGAATGGACTGCATCTCCATATCCAATCCTTAATGAGTCGAATTCGCAACCGTGTCGTCATACCCAATGCCCACTTGCAGGAAATTAAGAAATCCTATCCGCTCATATTCGAAATGGGACTATTCATCGGTCAGCAAATCGCTGATTATTTCGGCTTTGAAATTTCGGAATCGGAAGCGGGATTCATCGCTCTTCACATTGGCGCAGCCTATGATCGGTTGGCCGTCAAACATAAGCACCAAGTTTTATTGATTGCCCCATATAATCAAAGTCTTTCCAAGCTGACCAAAGGAAAAATTACGAATATGTTCAAAGACCGCTTGGAAATAAAGGGTACTTCAGATTATTTTGTAGAGGAGGATTTTGCAGAAGGCGATGTGGACCTGATCATATCAACTTTGCCGATTCAACATGATCTCGACATCCCGACCATCCAAATCACATTGTTCGTGAATCATGCCGATGAGAGCAAGATTTTCGCAGCCTTGAATGAACTGGATAAACGACGTTTCATCATGCAGTTCGGAAACCAGTTCGGAACGTTGATTGATGAGCGTTTCTATTTCGCCGAATTGGACTTCGAAACGCCACAAGAAGTTATTGAGGCCATGTCCAATGAACTGATGGCGGAACACATTGTGCCCTCGGATTTTATGGATTCCGTTTTAGAACGGGAAGCGATGTCATCAACATCATTTGCTTACGCAATTGCAATTCCGCATCCACTGAAGTTAGTCAGCCATCAATCGAAAATTGCGATAGGTATTTTAAAAAAGAGTATTCCCTGGGGTAACTACCCTGTTAAGATTGTCATCCTACTTGCGATTAAGGAAGAAGACAGTGCCATGATGTGGCTCTTTTTTGATTGGTTATCAGAAACGATAACCAATCAAACCCGGATGGCCCATCTGTTGGAAGCAAAAACAAGAAATCAATTTGTTCATTGGATGATGAACGATTAGGAGGAAATATAAGATGGAAGATTTAGAGTTGGTAAGTTTTAAAGTGATCAGTGCAGCCGGTGCAGCCAAGTCCTCCTTTATGGAAGCCATGCAGTACGCGCGCAAAGGAGAGTTCGCAAAGGCGCAGTCGTGCATTGAAGAAGGGGAGCTGAAACGCCGGGAAGGACACGAAGTTCATTTCGAATTGATTCAAAAAGAAGCGGGCGGTGATCCAGTGACGATGAACCTCTTGCTGACGCATGCCGAAGATCAATTGATGGGGGCGGAGACCATCGGAATCATGTCAAAAGAGATTCTGGAAAATCACAAAGCGATTGCCAGACTTGAGGAAAGAATCGGTTGATCATGTTGCTTGAACTCTGTTTTCCTCAATAAATGCAAGGTCATCCATTCCGTTCAATTAGGAAAAAGGAATAAAGGCAAGCGGTTACAACGTCTTGTATAATGGGAATGTGAACAAAGAAAGGAGACTTATCATGAAAAGAGTGTATTTATTCTGTAACGCCGGGATGTCCACCAGTTTGTTGGCAAGCAAAATGCAAAAGGTTGCCAATGAACACCAACTTCCCATAGAGGTGAAAGCTTTTTCTGATTCAAAAATGGACTCGGTAATCCAGGAATTTCATCCTGATGTCATTCTGCTCGGTCCGCAAGTGAAATACATATTTGAAGCTACGGTCGAGAAATATGGGCATTTAGGCACCCCGATTGAAGTCATTGATTTGGAAGATTATGGGAATGTGAATGGAGAACGAGTGCTCAAAAAGGCCATCCTATTAATGAAGGGAAGGAAGTAACACTATGTTTGACAGATTAGAGAAATTATTAACCCCTATTGCTGAGAAATTGAGCCGGAATAAGGTTCTCTCAGCCATCCGAGATGGTTTTATCATAAGCACACCATTTATTATAGTTGCCTCCATCTTCCTGTTGGTTGCTAACTTTCCCATTCCGGGCTATCCGGAGTTTATGGCTGGCATTTTTGGGGAAGGTTGGGACCGACAGTTATCCGTAGTCGTTGGTGCGACATTCGATATCATTTCGGTGCTTACTGTACTAGGTATTGGCTATGCATTTGCGAAAGCTTTGAAAGTTGATGCCATTTCAGGCGCTATCATTTCATTGGTATCGTTTTTCATCCTTACCCAACAAACTTATCCGGATTATGTGAATGATACCGGAAAGGCGTTTGGAGGATTTTCATTCGGCAATTTAGGTTCCCAAGGTATTTTCTTAGCTATGATAACGGCATTGATTTCCGTAAAAATATTCGCATGGGTGCATCATAAAGGGTGGATCATAAAATTGCCGGAAGGAGTTCCCCCAGCTGTCATGGAATCCTTCGCTGCCTTAATTCCAAGTGCGTTCGTAATGGTTACCTTCTTTTCGATCCGCCTTGGTTTCCAGGCGACTTCATATGAATATGCCCATACGTTCATTTACAAAGTCTTGCAAGCGCCGCTTATGGGCTTCGGACAATTTAAGGCATTTGACGTCATTTATCAATTCTTGTCCAATCTGTTCTGGTTCTTCGGGATTAATGGCCCGGCTGTAACGAATACGATTTTCCGTCCGATTCATGAAGCGATGACCATTGCAAACTTGAATGCATTTGAATCAGGGGAAACGCTGCAGTATATCTTTACAGGACCGTTCCGGGATTTCTTCTCCAATTTCGGCGGTGGCGGCAGTACCTTGTCGCTTGTCATCGTGATGCTTGCGTTTGCCAAGTCGCAACGGCTCAAGCAACTGGGACGTTTATCCATCATTCCTGGTATTTTCGGCATAAATGAGATGATCATCTTTGGATTGCCTGTGGTATTGAATCCGGTTATTCTTATTCCTTTCCTTTTTGTTCCTGTCATAAATTCCATTTTATCAACGATCATGATGTCAACAGGAATCATACCTTTGACGACAGGAATCGCATTGCCATGGACAACGCCATTTTTCTTCTCGGGTTGGCTGTCCACTGGCAGCGTTTTAGCGGGATTGTTCCAAATTGGGCTTGTTGCCCTCGATTGTGTGCTTTATTATCCGTTCTTTAAAGTGCTTGATCGTCAATACTTGAAGGATGAATCAAACAAATCTTCAAACAATTCCGATGAGTTGGATGACATTTCATTGGATGATCTTTCATTTGACGATTTATAAAAAATTAAAAAACTAAAAAAATAAACTCGAAGTGACCCATTAAGCCGAAACAGGTTTCTTGGGCCTTCGGGTTTTCTTCACAAGGAGGAATAGTATGCGCGTATTATTATTTTTTGATCAGACTCAGGCCGGAGCCGGTGGGAAGGAACGTCCAAACGTAGAACTTGCAGTGGAGAAAGGCGGTATTGGTTCTTACCATATGTTTGAAGGGAATCTGAAAAGCATCGATGCGGTTGTTCTGGCGACGATGTACTGTGGCAATGGTTATTTCTTCGATAATGAAGAAACGGTCAAGCGTAAAGTTGTTGGACTGGTGAAGAAATTAAAGGCTGATATGGTTATTTGTGGACCGTGTTTCAATTACCATGATTATGCGCGCATGTCCGCGATACTGGCGCTGGAAATCGAACAAGAAACGGATTCGAAAGCGATTGTCATGTGCTCGCAAGAAAATGAGGACGTCATCGCGGCATACAAGGATAAAGTAACAATTGTTAAAATGCCCAAAAAAGGCGGGACGGGTTTGCGTGATTCCTTCGCTGCTATGGCGAAAGTTATGGTCGCAAAAAACCAAAATGAGCCTCTGGATGGCTACCGTTCATTTGTATATTAGATTAGGAATTAGGAGGGATGGTCCAGTATGTGGGGAATAATTGCAACATGGCGGATGGCTAAAGAAGGATTAGATGAAGCAACTGAAATTTTGAAGGGTCAGGGGACTGCGGGTGATGCGGTGGAGGCTGCCATCAAAGCGGTGGAGGATTTTCCGTACTATAAATCAGTAGGCTACGGTGGCTTGCCCAACGAGCAAATGGAAGTGGAACTGGATGCAGCGTACATGGATGGCACAACTTTTGATTTCGGAGCCGTCGCTGCCCTCAAGGATTTTGCGAATCCTATTTCAATCGCGCGTTCGTTGAGTCATTACAAAGTGAATAGTCTACTCGTGGGCGCAGGTGCAGAAGCGTACGCTCATAAAGAAGGGTTTGAGCGCAAAAACATGCTTACGGACCGTGCAAAAATACACTACAAAAATCGTGTCAAAGATCTCCGGGAAACGGAGCTTTCGCCCTATTCCGGTCATGATACCGTAGGGATGGTCTCTTTGGATGATTCAGGCAAAATGGTTGCGGGAACCTCAACTAGTGGCCTTTTTATGAAGAAAAAAGGGCGCGTGGGTGATTCGCCGATAATTGGATCGGGATTGTATGTGGACAGCACCGTGGGCGGAGCTTCAGCGACCGGACTCGGTGAAGACTTGATGAAGGGGGTTGTGTCCTATGAAGTGGTCCGGCTCATGAAAGAGGGACTGACTCCGCAACAAGCGGTTGAGAAAGTTACCTTTGATCTTGATCAAGAACTCATCGCGCGTCGCGGTGTCGCCGGTGATATTTCCATTGTTGCGATGAATGCCGAAGGCGAGTGGGGTGTTGCAACCAACATCGATAATTTTTCCTTCGCGGTTGCGACCAAAAACCAACCGAATACAGTGTACCGGACTAAACGGCAGGGCGATCGCATGATTCACGAGGTGGTTTCGGAAGAATGGTCGCAAGCATATCTGACTGAACGCATGAGACCTTTGGAGGAAAAGTAATGCAGAAGAATGAAATGGAAGAGCTGATAAGAAAAGAAATCGAGAATCAGCAACCTGCCTTTTTGGCTGCGCTCAAGCGCATGGTTGCGATCGAGAGTGTCGAGTCAGAGCCGCAAGAGGGAGCGCCGTTTGGAGTGGGGCCTCAAAAAGCGCTGGAGGAGGCCTTGAAGATTTCCGCAGAGTTGGGATTCAAGACCGTGAATCTCGACCAAAAAGTCGGATACGCCCAATATGGGGAGGGGAACGAATCCTATTTAGGTGTTTTCGGCCATGTGGATGTCGTTCCGTTAGGGAAAGGATGGATCCATGATCCGCTCGGTTGCGAAATTGAAGAGGGCCGTATATTCGGACGAGGTATTCTGGACAACAAAGGCCCTATCCTCGCCAATCTCTTTGCCCTCTATGCACTGAAAACGCTGAACATAACCTTCCCGATCCCTGTCCGTATTGTATTTGGAACCAATGAGGAAACAGGGTTCAAATGCATGCAGCATTATCTATCCAAAGAAAAACCACCCGTCTTCGGTTGGACGCCGGATTGTAAGTGGCCGGTTGTTTATGGTGAACGGGGCAGAGGTTTGGTGCGCGTAACCAATACCGGAAAACGGGAAGATTTCTACCAATACATCAATGACTTCATCCTATCAAGCACGGATAACGGCGTGAAGCTGGGCATCAATTATAAAGACGATGACTTCGGTGAACTGATTATGCGCGGCTATCGGCTGGGGGTAAATGAAACAGGGTGCGATACTTTTCAGTGGTCATTGAGTTATCCGGCAAGCGTCAGCATAGAGCAGCTTTCGAAGCAAATCGCAGCCACTTGCCCGGTTGGGATAGTGTTTGATGTTGTGCACAATTGGGATCCTGTCCTTTATGATAAAAACTCCAAATATGTGAAGGCGCTGCAGAAAGCCTACGAAGAAAATACTGGGTTGGATGGGACCCCTGTGACCACGACCGGCGGAACGTATGCGAAGCTAGTGCCGAATATCATTGCCTATGGCCCAAGCTTTCCTGGGCAAAAAGATATAGCCCATCTTCCCGATGAGTGGATGGATTTAAATGATCTTTTCAAGAATATCCAAATCTATGCTTTGGCTCTCTATAAGTTAAGAGAAATGTTCTAAGAGAGGCCATTCGCTTGAATCAATGATAATAAAATGGCAGGGGGCTGTTATGGAAACGAAAATTAAAGTGGAAGTATGCGCAGGCAGCGTTGAAGACTGTGTTTATGCCGAAAAAGCAGGGGCAGATCGGATTGAACTGAATAATGCTTTGCACCTGGGAGGCTTAACCCCCAGTTTAGCAACGCTGATCCAATCAAAAGAATATACACAGATTCCCATCATTGCGATGGTTCGCCCACGTGGCGGAGGGTTTCACTATAATGATTATGAGAAGGCCACGATGCGTGAAGATGCGAAGATTCTAATAGAGAACGGTGCAGATGGGATTGTATTCGGCTTTCTCAATGCGGACAAGAGTATTGACGCAGATACAACGCAGGAATTTGTGGGTATTTGCCACAGCTACAAGGTTGAGGCCGTTTTCCATCGCGCTTTCGACCAAACAAGTGATCCTTTCCAAGCGGTCGAAGACCTTATTTCCTGCGGCGTCGATCGGATCCTGACCAGCGGACTCAAGCCGAGTGCCGATCAGGGTGTTGCGCTTTTGGAGGAGTTGCAGAAGCGATACGGTAATCAGATTGAATTTTGTGTGGGAGCGGGCGTCAATAAAGACAATGCACGGAAGATAGTAACAGAAACAAATATTTCCCAATTGCATTCTTCTTTTAAGGGTTGGTATGCAGACCCCACGACTGAAGGCGGAGAAGTTTCCTATCGATACAGCGATGCGGGCGATTATGAAGGCGTCAGCCTTCATAAATTATCCGAATTTATGGAAATGATGAAGTGCTTAGACTGACTTCCTGAATGTTACTTGTTTGTTTTTTTGAATATTGGCAAAAAAAAAAGAGGCCATCAGGCCTCTTTTTTATTTCAATGATTTTGAGTTTACCATGACTTCGTCGATCAAGCCGTAATCTTTCGCTTGTTGCGCTGTCATGTAGTTGTCGCGGTCGGTATCGCGTTCGATGATTTCCATCGGTTGTCCTGTGCGTTCCGCCAAAATTTTATTCAGGCGTTCGCGTGTTTGCAGGATGTGACGGGCTGCGATTTCGATCTCGGTTGCCTGACCTTGAGCACCGCCAAGAGGTTGATGGATCATGATTTCAGCATTCGGTAATGCGAAACGTTTGCCTTTTTCACCGGCAGTCAACAAGAAGCTGCCCATGGAAGCCGCCATACCCATCGCAATCGTCTGAACGTCCGCCTTGATGAAGTTCATTGTGTCGTAGATGGCCAATCCGGCAGAGACGCTGCCGCCTGGAGAGTTGATGTAGATGTAGATATCTTTTTCTGAATCCTGTGCATCCAAGAATAGCAATTGCGCGATGACGGAGTTCGCCGTGTTATCATCGATCGGGCCACTCAACATGATGATGCGATCCTTCAGAAGACGGGAATAAATATCATATGCACGTTCACCACGGGATGATTGTTCGATTACTGTTGGGATTAAATTCATATATGTTTCCTCCTTGTTCGTTTTGAATGAACAGATATTCTTTACATGGTTTATTTTAACGCATTGGTCAGAAAAGGTCAATCGTAATGTTTGGCTAGAAGCCTAGCGTTTTCCGGCGAAATATACCTTAGACAATCATATCGTTTCAGCCGACAAATGTCCAAAAATAGATTTTAGAAATGCTGATCAGATTAAGGCTACAGCAAAAATGAAATAAAAAAATCTCCTCTACCGCTTGGGAAAGGAGATTTTTTATTTAGGGAACTAAAAACGTATATGCATCGAAAAAACAGTACGTCTCCTGAGGGAATCGAACCCCCATCTCAAGAACCGGAATCTTACGTGATATCCATTACACCAAGGAGACAAGCAACATGAAAATTATAACCCATAGCGTGAAAGATCGCAAGAGGGAAATTCAATTTCAAATTATAAAGATTGGATGGGGCTCTTTTTCAGATTCTAAGAACTCCGGGGATCTTCTGATGAAATCATTTTGTCCCGGTTTAAATGAGTCGCAAGACTGAAAACGATTTCAATCAATGCTCGTGTGTGATAAAATAATTCTGAAAAGGTGAGGAGGGATTGGTGTGTCGGTTTTATCAAATGTGTATATGGATAAGGAAAGCTTAGAGGAATCGCTGAAGTTGGTGGGGTACGACAATGAGGATTTGTTCGCTTATCTTCAACAAAAAGCGTTAGGCAATCCTTTGATCGAAGTGAAGATCAATAAAGAATTCGATGAACGCGCTATAAAAGAGAAATCAGTGGTGTACAAACCGGATAAGGACGACCCGATGGACACGGTTTCCGCTATGGATCAGGTGTTTGAAGATGTGCCGACGTTGGATACATTTCTAATGGAACAAATCTATGCAAATATGCGGGATACTCCTTTGCGCGATTTGGTCTTGTTTTTGGTGGCATTCATCAATCAGGAAGGGTACGTCACCATCGATCTGAATGAAGCCGCAGAACAGAAGGGTGTCGAACCGATTGTGATGCTGGATGCATTGACGTTGCTGCATCAATTGGATCCCCCGGGTGTCGGGGCGCGGAATCTGCAGGAATGCTTGATGCTGCAGACGGAGCGTGATGAATACGCGCCGGAAATCGCTTATTATATTCTGGAAAATTACTTTACGGCCCTCAGCGATAAACACTGGCAAGCTATAGCGGTAGCGATGGATGTTGAACTGGCCGACGTGAAGGCGGTGTTCGAGTACACCCAAAGTTTGGACCCAACACCAGGGTCGGCATTCGGTGATGACAGTCTCTCTTTACCCAGACCGGATCTTTATCTGCAATTAGTGGATGGGCATCTAGCGGTGAAATATAATGAGTGGATCTCTCCGATTGTTATTTTCCAAAAAGAATATTATGAAGAAATGATGCGGCATGAAGAGGAGGACGTGCAACAATTTTTGGCAGCAAAGAAAAAGGAATGGGAACAACTGCGGTCGGCAGTGGCATTCAGGAAAGAGTTGTTGCTTGCGGCAGGGGAAATGATCTGCAGTTTGCAGAAAGGCTTTTTCCTGGAAAGCAGGGAGTTGGAACCACTGGATGTGAATGGTTTGGCAGATGATTTGGAGATTCCGGTCACTGTCATGCGTGAAGGTGTCCTGGATAAAATGATCGAAACGGACCGTGGGACGTTTTTGTTGCACCAATTATGCGGCGAATAGGCACTAAAAGCGGCAACAATAAGCAAAAAGATGCGAAACGTTAAACAATAACGGGACGCGAAGCGGCCCTTTCTGAATGGTTGTTGTATCAAGGTTTGTTGAAAACGTATATCTAAAAGGCAATCGGATTATAGGTTACTCGTGATATATTGAACGAATCTATTTTGAGGGAATTCGAATTAATTTGCCAAAACGCTTGAAACGTCTGGTGTTTACTGTTAAAATAATGAAGTAAAGACGAGGGAGAATAGACAGGGGTAAAAAATATTTACAGTCTTATTCCATCTCTCCTTATATGAAATAAACGAGGACCGCCTAAGGTTGCAGCGGGGCGAAAAGCGTCCACGTGCAAATGAAGAGGGTTGTTATGGAAGAGTCTATTTCAGTCTTGCAGCAAATAGTCCCGGACATTATGTCAGTCCTTCAAAATCGGTACCATATCATGCGTAATATCCAAATGTACGCTCCAGTCGGGAGACGTGTCCTGGCCGATAAAGTTTCCTTATCAGAAAGGACTTTGCGGACTGAGACAGACTTTTTGCGGAAACAAGGTCTCCTTTCCAGTTCGAAGAACGGGATGGAATTGACCGAGGAAGGCGAAAATGTTTACCGTCAGCTGGAAAGATTCATGCGGCTATTGCTGAATATGAATGCGAAAGAAAAGGCGTTAGCGGATTATCTGAACATTCAGTTTTGTAGGATTGTTCCTGGTGACAGTGATGAAGATGCATCCATTCTGGATGAAATCGGAAAAACAGCCGCCAAAGAACTGCATGCACTACTGCCGGCAGGCGAATTTATTGTTGCTGTTGCTGGCGGAAGCACAATGGCACAGGCTGCCGAACATTTTTCACCTGAATTGTCCCAGAACAGGAATTTCATTTTTGTTCCGACGCGAGGGGGTTTGGGAGAATCAATGTCGATTCAAGCCAATAGTGTCAGCGATCGTATGGCCCAATTGGTCGGCGGTGAGAACATGGCGCTTTTCGTTCCCGATAATTTGAGCGAAAAAGCTTATGCGTCCATGAAATCTGAGCCATCAATCAAACATACTCTATCCGTCATGAAAAAGGCAAACTGCTTGTTATATAGTATCGGGAATGCTAAAGTAATGATGGAAAGACGCAGGATGTCGCATGGGTTGATTTCATCCCTAGAAGCACATAATGCGGTAGGTGAAGCCTTTGGTTGTTACTTCAACGAGAACGGCGAAATCGTTTATCGATTGTCCCGGTTCGGACTTCAGATTGAAGAAATTGAAAAGATCCCGTACGCGATGGCCATTGCAGGGGGAAGCACGAAAGCCAAGGCGATTAAAGCGTTCATGAAATATGCCCCGCATCAAACATGGCTGATTACGGATGAGGGCGCAGCTAATCTGATTTTAAAAGGGGTAACCCTTTAAAATAAAAATTTTGACTTATCCTAAGGAGGAAATCTCAGTATGACAGTAAAAGTTGGTATTAACGGTTTTGGACGTATTGGACGTTTAGCATTCCGCCGTATTCAAGAAGTAGAAGGAATCGAAGTTGTAGCAATCAATGACTTGACTGACGCTAAAATGTTAGCTCACTTATTGAAATATGATACAACTCAAGGCAGATTCAATGGTGATGTAGAAGTTAATGACGGATTCTTCACTGTAAACGGAAAAGACATCAAAGTGTTATCACAACGTAACCCAGCAGATCTTCCATGGGCAGAACTTGGCGTAGAGTTCGTATTGGAATGTACGGGTTTCTTCATGAGCAAATCAGGCGCTCAAGCTCACGTTGATGCAGGCGCTAAACGTGTTCTTTTATCTGCACCAGCAGGTAGCGACGTTAAAACAATCGTTTATAACGTTAACCACAACGAATTGAGTGCTGACGATGTTATCGTTTCAGGCGCATCTTGCACAACTAACTGCTTAGCTCCAATGGCTAAAGTATTGAACGATGAATTTGGAATCGTTGAAGGCTTAATGACTACAATCCATGCATACACTGGCGACCAAAACACTTTGGATGCTCCACATCCTAAAGGTGACTTCCGTCGTGCGCGCGCTGCTGCAGCAAACATCGTTCCTAACACAACTGGTGCTGCTAAAGCTATCGGTGACGTATTGCCTGAATTGAAAGGCAAATTGGACGGAGCTGCTCAACGTGTTCCAGTTCCTACCGGTTCATTGACTGAATTAGTTACTGTATTGGAAAAAGCTGTAACTGTTGAAGAAATCAATGCTGCAATGAAAGCTGCTGCTAACGAATCTTATGGCTACACTGAAGATCAGTTGGTTTCAACTGATATCGTAGGAATCAACTTCGGTTCTTTATTCGATGCTACACAAACTAAAGTTATGACTGTTGGAGACAAACAATTAGTTAAAACTGTTGCTTGGTATGACAACGAAATGTCTTACGCTTCACAGTTAGTACGTACTTTAGTAGAATTTGCTAGCTTATAAGATCACGTCTTTCATTTAATGAAAGCTGAATCGTAGAAGATAACAAAAGCGGGGAGGCAACGCGCTTCCTCGCTTTTCTTATGTAGATACACATATCAGGAGGCGACGTAATGACAAAGAAAGTTGTAACAGATTTAGATGTAGCTGGAAAAAAAGTATTGGTTCGTGCTGATTTCAACGTTCCTATGAAAGATGGAGCAATCACTAACGACAACCGTATTGTTCAAGCTCTTCCTACAATCAACTACTTGATCGAAAATAACGCAAAAGTCATCCTTTTCTCTCACTTAGGAAAAGTAAAAGCTGAAGAAGACAAAGCGAAGTTGAGCTTGAAGCCTGTAGCTGACCGTTTGGCTGAATTGTTGGGCAAAGAAGTCACTTTCGTTCCTGAAACACGCGGCGAAGCTTTGGAAGCTGCAGTTGCAGCTTTGAAAGATGGAGATGTTTTGGTATTCGAAAACACTCGTTTCGAAGATGTTGACGGCAAAAAAGAAAGCAAAAACGATCCTGAATTGGGCAAATACTGGGCTAGCCTGGGCGACCTGTTCGTAAACGATGCATTCGGTACGGCTCACCGTGCGCATGCTTCAAACGTCGGAATCGCTTCTAACCTTGAAAGTGCTGCTGGATTCTTGATGGAGAAAGAAATCAAGTTCATCGGCGGAGCTGTTGATGAGCCTGTTCGTCCGTTCGTAGCTATCTTAGGCGGAGCGAAAGTCAGCGACAAAATCGGCGTCATCAAACACTTGTTGAACAAAGCCGACAAAGTACTTATCGGTGGCGGCATGGCTTACACATTCATGAAAGCACAAGGACTTGAAATCGGTAAATCCTTACTGGAAGCTGATAAAGTGGAATTGGCTAAAGAATTGTTGGAGAGCGCTGGCGATAAATTGATCTTGCCTATCGATGCTAAAATGGCTCACGAATTCGGCAACGATGTGGAAATCACAATCGCGAAGAACGAAGAATTCCCTGCTGATCAAATGGCATTGGATATCGGACCTGCTTCCGTAGAATTATTCGCTAAAGAGCTTGAAGGCGCGAAAACTGTCGTATGGAACGGACCTATGGGTGTGTTCGAATTATCTAACTTTGCTCAGGGAACAATCGGTGTCTGCGAAGCAATCGCTAAATTAAGCGATGCTGTAACAATCATCGGTGGCGGAGACTCTGCTGCAGCTGCTATGCAATTAGGCTTTGCTGATGATTTCACGCACATCTCAACAGGTGGCGGAGCGTCATTGGAATACCTTGAAGGTAAAGAATTACCAGGTGTAGCATCAATTTCTGACAAATAAGCAACCTATCTTAAGGAGTGATTATATTGCGTAAACCGATTATTGCCGGTAACTGGAAAATGAACAAAACAGCTAAGGAAGCACAAGCATTCATCGAAGCTGTAAAAACTAAGGTTCCTGCTTTTGACAAAGTGGAAGCTGTTATTGGATCACCGGCTTTATTTTTAGAAAACATGGTAGCAGCTACAGAGGGAACTGATTTGAAGGTTGCCGCGCAAAACTGTTACTTTGAAGAAGAGGGTGCCTTCACTGGCGAAATCAGCCCGAAAGCTTTAGGCGACTTAGGCGTCGACTACGTTATTATCGGACACTCTGAAAGACGTGAGTACTTCCACGAAACAGATGAAGACATCAACAAAAAAGCGCATGCTATTCTGCGCAATGGTATGACACCTATCGTTTGCTGTGGTGAAACGTTGGAACAACGCGAATCAGGCGTAACAAACGAATGGGTTTCAGGACAAATTACTGCAGCTCTGAAAGACCTGACTGCAGAACAAGTGGCTAACCTGGTTATCGCTTATGAGCCAATCTGGGCAATCGGTACAGGTAAATCTTCTTCCGCACAAGATGCGAACGATACTTGCGGCGTAGTGCGTGCAACTGTTGCTACAATCTTCGGACAAGAAGTCGCTGACAAAGTCCGTGTTCAATACGGCGGCAGCGTAAAACCTGAAAATATTGCAGAATACATGGCTGAAGAGCATATTGACGGCGCGTTGGTCGGTGGTGCTAGTTTGGTTCCTGATTCATTCTTAGCATTATTGGAGGCTATTAAATAATGAGTAAAAAACCGGTAGCAATAATTATTTTGGACGGTTTCGGCTGGAGAAATGAAATGATGGGCAATGCGGTTAAGCTAGCAAAGAAACCGAACTTTGACCGTTATTGGAACAATTTTCCGCATGCAACGATGCTGGCTTCCGGATTGGCTGTAGGACTTCCTGAAGGCCAAATGGGTAATTCTGAAGTAGGGCATACAAACATTGGTGCCGGACGAGTTGTCTACCAAAGTTTGACAAGAATCGACAAAGCTATCCAAGATGGCGAATTCTTGACGAACGAAGCGCTTGTAGGTGCTTACAATCACACTACAGAGAATGATTCTGCATTGCACCTTTTCGGTCTGCTTTCTGACGGTGGTGTGCACAGTCACATCAACCATGTCATTGCCTTGATCAAGAGCGCAAAAGAAAAAGGCGTCAAAAAACTTTATCTGCATGCTTTCCTTGATGGCCGCGACGTGGATCCGCACGCTGCACCAGGCTACATCGAAACAGTGGAAAAAGCGATGGAAGAAATCGGACTGGGCGAAATTGCGACTGTTTCAGGTCGTTACTACGCTATGGACCGTGACAACCGTTGGGAACGTGTGGAATTGGCGTACAATGCAATTGCACATGGCGAAGGCGAAAAATTTGAGTCTGCACAGGATGTCGTAAAAGCGAGCTATGCAGATGACAAAACGGACGAATTCGTTTTGCCGACTGTCATCGTTAAAGACGGCAAGCCAGTAGGCCCGCTGCAAGACAATGATGCGATCATTTTCTTCAACTTCCGCCCTGACCGCGCGATTCAATTGTCGAATGCCTTCACCAACGAAGAGTGGACGAATTTTGATCGCGGAGAACGCGCTAAAAATGTGAAATTTGTGACGATGACTTCTTACCAAGAGTCTGTAATCGCGGATATCGCCTTTAAGCCGATTCCGATGACGAATGTTCTAGGTGAAGTTCTGGCACAGCACAAACTTACGCAATTGCGCATCGCGGAAACCGAAAAATATCCGCATGTAACTTTCTTCATGAACGGTGGACGTCACGAGCCTTTCGAAGGCGAAGGACGCATCCTGATCCCTTCACCGAAAGTTGCAACCTATGATTTAAAACCTGAAATGAGCGCTTATGAAGTGGGCGAAGCATTGGTGAAAGAGATCAATGACGACAAATACGACGCCATCATCCTTAACTTTGCGAACCCTGACATGGTAGGCCATTCGGGTATGCTGGAACCTACAATCAAGGCGATCGAAGCAGTAGATGAGAACTTGGGTGCAGTCGTTGACGCTATCCATGCAAAAGGTGGCTATGCCATCATCTTCGCTGACCACGGTAACGCGGATACTATGTCCACTGAAGACGGACAACCGCATACTGCGCACACAACCGTACCGGTTCCTGTGATCGTAACCAAAGAAGGCGTCACGTTGCGTACAGACGGCAAATTGGCCGATGTTGCTCCAACTATGCTTGATTTATTGAACGTAGAAAAACCAGTAGAAATGACAGGCGAATCGCTGATCGTTAAAGCGTAAGCAAAACGCTTCAGCTATTGCATAAAGTAAGAAAATTGTCTAAAATGATACTTGGTAACACAAGTAATTCAGCCAACTAAAAGGAGAGAAAACCATGCCATACATTACAGATATTTTAGCTAGAGAAGTACTTGATTCACGCGGAAACCCAACTATCGAAGTTGAAGTTTACACAGAGAGCGGCGCTTTCGGACGCGGAATGGTTCCATCAGGAGCTTCTACCGGCGAACACGAAGCAATCGAATTGCGTGATGGCGACAAAGCGCGTTACCTTGGAAAAGGTGTTTTGAAAGCTGTAGCGAACGTAAACGACATCATTGCTGATGCTATCCTAGGTTTCGACGTACGTGACCAATTAGCTATCGACAAAACAATGATCGACTTAGATGGCACTCCTAACAAAGAAAAATTGGGCGCTAACGCAATCTTGGCAGTATCTATCGCAGTAGCTCGCGCTGCAGCAGATTACCTGGATGTACCTTTGTACCAATACCTAGGCGGATTCAACGCTAAAACATTACCAACTCCAATGATGAACATCATCAACGGCGGATCACATGCTGACAACAGCATCGACTTCCAAGAATTCATGATCATGCCTGTAGGCGCTCCTTCATTCAAAGAAGCTCTACGTATGGGTGCTGAAGTATTCCACGCATTGGCTGCAATCTTGAAATCTAAAGGTTACTCTACTGCTGTAGGTGACGAGGGTGGTTTCGCTCCTAACTTGGGTTCAAACGAAGAAGGTTTCGAAGTTATCATCGAAGCTATCGAAAAAGCTGGCTATGTACCTGGTAAAGACGTTGTTCTTGCTATGGATGCTGCTTCTTCAGAATTCTACAACAAAGAAAAAGGCGTTTACGACTTGGCTGATTCCGGCGAAGGCGAAAAGACTGTCGATGAAATGATCGAATTCTATGCTGAACTATGCAAAAAATACCCAATCATCTCAATCGAAGACGGCTTGGACGAAAACGACTGGGAAGGTACTAAGAAACTGACTGAAGTTTTAGGCGACAAAGTTCAAATCGTTGGTGACGACTTGTTCGTTACAAACACTGAAAAACTTTCTAAAGCTATCGACTTGGGCGTTGCTAACTCAATCCTGATCAAAGTTAACCAAATCGGTTCATTGACTGAGACTTTTGAAGCTATCGAAATGGCTAAAAAAGCTGGTTACACTGCAGTTGTTTCTCACCGTTCAGGCGAAACAGAAGATGCTACTATCGCTGACATCGCTGTTGCAACAAACGCTGGACAAATCAAAACTGGTTCATTGAGCCGTACTGACCGTATCGCTAAATACAACCAATTGTTACGCATCGAAGATCAATTAGGCGAATTGGCTGTATACGATGGTTTGAAATCTTTCTACAACCTAAAAAACAAATAATTTTTAATTGAATAACAGGAAGACAGCTGCTTGGAACACTGTCTTCACATAAACACCATCTGGGACAACCGGATGGAAGGGGAAGTCCGGCGCTTGGAACGCCGGACTTTTTTTGTTGCAATGAGCAATATCGTTCGGTTTTGAGTCGTAAAAATTGACTCAAAATCCAATGTCATCATTTTTTTGAGGGCTGTTCCTAACATCCGCATGTAAATATTTTTGGAAATTAGGCATTTCCGTTTTCATTCGTCGCGTAATCTGCTATAATAAGATTAAATTATTATTAATAATTGGTGAGGATAATTGATAAGGGGGAGACAAAAGGATGAAAAGAGCAAGAAATTTTTCCGCTGGTCCAGCAATACTACCAGAATCAGTCTTAGAGAAAGTACAGAGTGAAATGCTATCCTATAAAGATAGTGGCATGTCAGTCATGGAGATGAGTCACCGCTCCTCCTTGTTCGAAGAGATCATTCAGGATGCAGAACAATTACTACGGGAATTGATGAATATTCCGGAAGGTTATAAAGTCTTGTTCCTGCAAGGTGGCGCAAGCCTGCAGTTCTCCATGATTCCGATGAATCTTGGGAAGGGCGGCAAAGTCGGTTACATCAACTCCGGATCATGGGCTAAGAAAGCCATCTCTGAAGCTAAGATTTTAAAAGTCCCGAATATTGAAGTATTGGCCAGTTCCGAAGCGGATAATTTCACATACATTCCTGAAATTCCGGAAACAGACGAAGCCTATGATTACATCCATATCACAACGAACAACACAATCGAAGGGACAGCTTTCCAAACAATCCCTCGTTTTGTTAACGCACCGATCGTTGCTGATATGTCTTCCAATATCCTGTCCAATCGCTACGATGTCAACGACTTTGGATTGATTTACGCAGGCGCACAAAAAAATATCGGGCCTGCAGGATTGACGATCGTGATCGTGAAAGAGGATCTGATCCAGACCGAGAATACATTGCCGAGCATGCTTGACTACCGTACACACATAAAAAATGATTCCTTATACAATACACCACCAAGCTTCTCCATCTACGTGGCCAAGTTAGTCTTCGAATGGTTGAAGGATTTGGGCGGCGTGGAAGCTATGGTAAAAATGAACGAAGAAAAAGCAGGTTTATTGTACCGCACAATCGAAGAATCAGACTTGTTCTCTTCCCCTGTTGCAGTCAATTCCCGTTCATTGACGAATATCCCATTCGTTACCGGAGACAAAGACTTGGATGCGAAGTTCGTCAAAGAAGCTACAGCATTAGGCTTCCTTAACCTGAAAGGCCACCGTTCCGTGGGAGGCATGCGCGCGAGTATCTATAACGCATTCCCGTATGAAGGCGTCATAGAATTAACAGAATTTATGAAAGCTTTTGAAGCTAAGGAAGGGAAATTCAAATAATGTTCGAAATTAAAACTTACAACGCGATCGCCCCAGAAGGCTTAAATTTACTGAATGCAGATCAATTCGCCCTTAACTCAGGCGAAAATCCTGACGGCATCATCCTGCGCAGTGAAAAACTGCATGGTATGGAATTCCCTGAAAGCTTGAAAGCCATCGCCCGTGCCGGCGCCGGCGTCAACAACGTACCCGTTGAAGAATGTTCCGAAGCAGGCGTCGTTGTCTTCAACACACCAGGCGCGAATGCCAATGCGGTCAAAGAGCTTGTGTTGGCAGCTATGATCATGGCTGCCCGTCCAATCAAAGAAGGACTGGATTGGGTCCAAACATTAAGCGGTGAGGATGTCGAGAAGCAAGTCGAAAAAGGCAAAAGCCAATTCGCGGGGACGGAGATTTCCGGGAAAACACTGGGTGTCATCGGCCTGGGTGCCATCGGTGCGATGTTGGCCAACGATGCATTCCGTTTAGGCATGGAAGTCATCGGGTATGACCCATATGTTTCAGTGGAAACAGCATGGAACATCAATCGCCGTGTTCAAAAAGCTGCTTCAGTCGCTGAAATATTGGAAAAAGCGGATTATATTTCCATTCACGTGCCAGTCAATGGCGATACAAAAGGCATGGTTGATGCAGCCTTCTTGGCTCAAATGAAAGACACCGCGGTTCTGTTGAACTTTGCCCGCGGCGAATTGGTCAATACGGCTGATATGCTGGCAGCATTGAAAGAAAAGCGCATCCGCAAGTACGTAACGGATTTCGCGGACGAAGCTTTGCTTCACAACGATGACATCATTGTAATGCCTCACTTGGGAGCTTCTACTGAAGAAGCTGAAGTGAACTGCGCAATCATGGCAGCCCAAACATTGAAATACTTCCTTGAAACAGGGAATATCGTGAATTCCGTGAACTTCCCGGGAGTCGATATCGCGATGCATTCTCCAATCCGTATAACTGTCATCAACAAGAACATCCCGAACATGGTCGGCCAGATTTCTTCCGGCTTGGCTAAATACTTCATCAACATCGAAGATATCCTGAACCGCAGCCGCGGCAGCTACGCCTACACTGTCATCGATATCGCCGAAACAGACCAAGCAGTACTGGATGAAGTTATTGAAAAAATCAAAAAAATCGATGGCGTCGTGAACGTCCGCGTCATCAGAAGATAAGAGTGTGATGGATCTTGGGTCAGAAATCGAGCATTAAGAGGACTAACCCAAAGCGGACGCTTTATGTCCGTGTGTGTTAGTCAGCTTAGGCACAGAGTTCTGGGATCCAGAACACGTTTAAAGAGTGCGATAAGCGTCCGGAATGTTCCCTCCAATGGAGGTGAGCGGGTCCGGACGCTTTCTTTTCTGAAATTGCTAGCAAAACCCTGTAATTTATGCTAAAGTTAGTAGTAGAAAATTATTATAGGGAGGTCCATCCTTTGTCATTATACGATGTACTATTAACGGCCCTGTTGGTTGTTTCTGTGCTGTTGATCATTGTTGTGCTGATGCAGCCATCAAAAACAAATGCAGCCAGCACGCTTACAGGTGGAGCAGAGCAATTATTCGGAAAACAAAAGGCAAGAGGTTTTGAAGCGGTATTGCGTCAGATCACAGTCGTTCTCGGAGCGCTGTTCATCCTGATCGCCCTGGCTTTGACCTATCTATCCTCAAATTAACTATTGCAGGCAGAGACCAACTATCCGGTTTCTGCTTTTTTAGTTAAGGGATGCGAACAGACCAAAATTCCCGGCGAGGGGCGGTTCACCGGGAATTTCCGGAGCGGGAACGAGCTTGGACAAAATGTTTTTCCGATGGTCAAAATTATTTATAGTCAGATTTGATATATTAGGAAAAAAGCCGTAAATACAGTAAAATGAAGATGAATGAGTTGGGAGGAATATTATGAAAGCAATCAATTTACCAGAACCCTTTTTCTTCGAAGCTGGTCCGCGTGCCGTCCTTTTGCTGCATGCCTACACCGGCAGCGCAAATGATGTGCGTTTGTTGGGACGCTTTTTGGAACGGAACGGGTATACTGTATATGCACCGAATTTTACGGGGCATGCGACCGGCCGTTTTGAGGACATCCTCGATTTGGGCGGCCCGGATGTCTGGTTCGCTGATGCCATGCGCGCAAAAGCAGAACTGATGGAAAAGGGCTACGATCAGATCGCCGTATTCGGCTTGTCAATGGGCGGTATCATGGCGACGAGAGCCATTGAAATGGGCGGATTCATCGGTGGTGGCTCCTTCAATTCACCGATCATCAGTTTCGAGGAATCGCGGGTGCCGATCAGCTTTATGCATTTCGCCAAGCTGTCGAAGAAGAAACTCGGCATGGCAAATCTGGAAATCGAGCACGAGCTGGCGTTGATGAAGCCAAAATTGACTGCCCAACTTGCCCAATTGGATGAGTTTACGGAACTGATCAAGGCGAATCTTGCCGATATCACAGTTCCCTATTACATCGCGCAATCCGGCAAGGATGAAATGATCAGCGCCGACTGCGGGAAAGTATTGGCGAACAGCATCCAGGATGCTGAAGTGGATTATCATTTCTTCCCTGAAGCAACGCATGTCATCACCGTTGGGAAAGACAGAAACATATTTGAAGAAACAGTTTTGGCATTTTTGAACCGACTAAATTGGAATGAGGGATAAGTATGAGAAAAATAGATCAGATCCAAATTGACGTTCTAGCCTATTTTCAAGAACATGCCGGGAAAAGCATGACCTTGAAGGAAGTAAGTGAAGCGTTGGGATACACGGATTCCGACGAATTCAAAGCCTTGGTGAAAGTTTTTGCTCAATTGGAGGAAAGAGGCATACTGTTGTTGAATAAGACAGGACAATTCCGCCTAAAAACGCAAATTGCGACTATGACGGGGACTTTCCGCAGCAACGACCGTGGTTTCGGCTTTGTGACGATCGATCCGAACGAAAGTGACCTCTTCATCCCACGCGGCAGAACAGGCAGTGCGATGGAAGGCGATACGGTCGAGGTGAAGATTACCCGCGAGGCGGAGCCTTGGAATGACAGAGGCGTCGAAGCTGAGGTGACCGCTGTTTTGACGCGCAAATCGAATCAGGTCGTAGGCGAATTTGTACCTTACGATTCGGATCGCCGTGAAGAAACCGGCTTTTTGGGATTCGTTGTTCCGCAAGACACGAAAATCAACAGCATCGTTGTTTACATCAAACCGGAAGGCATCCATCCTGTGGAAGGCAGTGTCTGTCTGGTTGAAATCACCAGCTATCCGACACCGCAGAATCCAATCAAAATGGAAGGATTGGTCACGAAGGAAATCGGCCATAAGGATGCACCAGGCGTTGATATCCTGGCCATCCTGTATAAGTTCGGAATTCCTTCCGAATTTCCGGAAGATGTCTTGGTCCAGGCTGAAAACATTCCTTTGGAGATTCCAGCCGAGGCGTTGGAAGGCAGACGGGATCTGCGTTCGGAACAGATTGTCACAATCGATGGTGCTGACGCCAAAGACTTGGATGATGCGATTTCCTTGAAGAAACTAGAGAATGGCAATTATCTTTTGGGCGTGCATATCGCGGACGTTTCCTACTACGTGACGGAAAATTCTCCGATCGATCGCGAAGCCTATGAGCGCGGTACCAGCGTCTATTTGACGGACCGTGTCGTGCCGATGCTGCCCCAAAAATTATCCAACGGCATCTGTTCCTTATTGCCGCATGAAGATCGTTTGACGATGTCCTGTGAAATGGAACTGGATGCGGATGGGGAAGTGGTCGCCTACGACATTTTCTCGAGCGTCATCGAGTCCAAACAGCGGATGACTTATTCGGATGTCAATGGGATCTTGATGGATCACGACAAGAAGTTGCGCGAAAAATACAGCGATTTTGTGCCGATGTTCGAAGAGATGGCCAGCCTGCATGAAATCCTCCTGAAGAAGCGCCAAAAACGCGGGGCCATCGATTTCGAATCCGATGAAGCGAAAATCATCGTGGACGAAAACGGCCACCCGTTGGACATCTATGTGCAGGATCGCGGTGTCGGCGAGCGCCTCATCGAATCCTTCATGTTGAGCGCAAATGAAACGATCGCCCATCATTTCACGAAGGCAAATCTGCCTTTCATCTACCGGATCCATGAGCAACCGGACCCGGCCAAAATGATGCGCTTCCTGGAATTCGTGACGACCTTCGGCATTCTTGTGAGCGGTACGCATGAAAACGTAAAACCGAAGCAACTGCAGGCTGTTTTGGCGAAAGTCAAGGATGAGCCCTACGAAGCTGTTGTTTCGACCACGCTTTTGCGCAGCATGCAGCAAGCGAAATATGATGCTGTTCCCGTGGGCCACTACGGACTGGCTGCAAAAGACTATACTCATTTCACTTCACCGATCAGAAGGTATCCCGATCTGATTGTTCACCGTTTGATCCGCACGTATGGAAAAGGCATCGTCGATCCGAAGGTGGTTGAAAAATGGAAGGGACAATTGCCGGACATCGCTGTTCAGAGCTCGCAGATGGAACGCCGCTCCGTAGATGCGGAACGCGAAACCGAATCGCTTAAGAAGGCAGAATTCATGATGGACAAAATCGGCCAAGAGTTCGAAGGTGTCATCAGCTCCGTTACGAAATTCGGTATTTTTGTGCAGTTGCCAAACACTGTGGAAGGCCTCGTGCATATCTCGAAAATGGCGGAAGATTACTTCAACTACATTGAAAGCCATATGCTTTTGATGGGTGAACGCACCGGCGTCATGTACCGCATTGGCCAAAAAGTCAAAATAAAAGTAGAAAATTCGGATCCGGTCACGCGCGCGATCGATTTCTCATTGGTCATCGACAAGGATAAGACCCAGAGCCAGAGCGATCAGGATCTGGTCAAACAGATCCGCTCGAAGATTCCGAAGAGCAAAAAACGGAAACCGGGCCAATCCGATCGCGACAGCGGACCGCGCAAAAAGACCGCAAAAGGAAAAGAGCCATTCTATTCCCGTACAGGCAAAAAAGCCAAAGGGAAAAAGGACAGAGGCAAAAAGAAGTAAGCTAATGAAATGAAGGTGTCGAAGTATGCCAAAAGGCGAAGGAAAAGTTTTAGCGCAGAACAGAAAAGCCAGTCATGATTACATCATCCTGGATACGATAGAAGCCGGGATGGTGCTGACAGGAACGGAAATCAAATCCGTCCGCAAAGCGAAAATAAACCTGAAGGACGGCTACGCAAGCATCCGGAACGGGGAAGTATTTCTCCAGAATGTGCATATCAGCCCATTCGAACAGGGCAATATCTTTAACCATGACCCGCTGCGTACCAGGAAATTACTGCTGCATAAAAAGCAAATCAAATATTTGATTGAAGAGACCAAGACGACTGGCGTCACGTTGGTGCCGTTGAAAGTCTATCTCAAAAATGGCGTCGCGAAAGTACTCATCGGGCTGGCAAAAGGGAAAAAGAGCTACGATAAGCGCGATGCATTGAAACAAAAAGATATGAAACGTGAAATCGACAGAGCAATGAAGGAAAGATAACCGTATATGCGCACCAACAAAAACGCGCCTGCATTCCTGATGGAGTGCGGGCGCGTTTTTTCGGTATGAGTGGTAAATTACTGACAGCTCCGGCGAAGCCGTCTTTCGTCGGAGGAGAATTTAGAATCCGCACCCAGCTCCGACGAAGCAGGCTTCGCCGGAGGAGCAGATCATGTTGTCTTCGCCAACTCCGATGAGGCAACCCTCACCGGAGTTGGCGCACTCTGGTTTGGACTACAGCAAGCATCGGACAGGTACACTGTCGAAATTGTGACCAATTGTGTAATTTTTGTATCTTGTCTATCATTTTTTTTTAATTCAAGCTATGATAGAAGTAATCATCTTGTCACGAAAAATAAAGATAATCCTGTAAGCAACGTTTGCCTTGCGGGGTTCCATTCTGAGTGAAATGAAAAAAGTAGGGGTGTAATTGTAATGATAACGAAAGACAAGTATCTTCGATTGCTGGCAAAAGAATATCCGACAGCAGCAAAAACAGTAACCGAAATCATCAACTTGGAAGCCATCATGAACTTGCCGAAAGCAACCGAGCACTTCATCAGTGACTTGCATGGGGAATACGATGCCGTGCAGCATGTACTCAGGAATGGATCCGGGAACGTCAAAGAAAAGATCCGCGAGATTTTCCAAGGGCGCCTGAGCACCCGTGAAATGAACCAGCTTGCGACAATCGTCTACTACCCGGAAGACAAAATCGACATGATTGTGGACAGCTTGGAATCCGAAGAGGAAATCAATGAGTTTTATTCGTTGACCTTGTTGCGCATCACGGAACTTTGCGCGTTCACCGTTTCGAAATACACGCGATCGAAAGTCAGAAAGGCGATTCCGGCCGATTATGCCTACATCATCGAGGAACTGCTTTTCAAAGACACGATCATGACGAACAAAGAGGATTATTACGAAAAGATCATCAAAACCGTCATTTCCTTGGACCGCGCCACCGAATTGATCGCTGCCATCTCGCATGTCATCCAGCGTCTGGTGGTAGATCACCTGCATGTTGTCGGGGACATCTACGACAGAGGGCCGTTCCCTGACAAAATCATCGACACCTTCATGGACGGACACGAGTTGGATATCCAATGGGGCAACCATGATGTCCTCTGGATGGGGGCCGCTAGCGGGTCGGCAGCCTGTATGGCCAATGTCATCCGTATCTGTGCCCGTTACAACAACCTTGAAATCATCGAGGATGCCTACGGGATCTCTTTGCGTCCGCTGATTACGTTTGCGGAAATGGTCTACAAGGAGGACCGCTACGAACCGTTCATGCCGAAAATCAATACCGAGGACGAAAGCAAAATCTTCCCGGAGGAAATTCGCCAGATCGCCAAAATGAACCAGGCCATTTCAATCATCCAGTTCAAACTCGAAGGTGAAATCATCAAACGCCACCCAGAATTCGACATGGCCGATCGGATGGTGCTGGACTTCATCAATTACGAAACAGGAACGGTGAAATTGGATGGGAAAGAATATCCGATGCTGTGCGATTATTTCCCGACAGTCGATCCAGCCGATCCGTACCGCTTGAGCGAAGAGGAGATGCTGGTTGTCGAAAGGCTCTTGACCGGTTTCCTGAATTCCGAAAGACTGCAGAAACACGTCCAGTTCCTTTTCAGCAAAGGCAGCATGTATTTGAGCTATAACGACAATCTGTTATTCCACGGCTGTGTGCCGCTGAATCCGGACGGCAGCTTCATGGAGCTGCCGATCGCGAACGTCAAGTACAGCGGCAAAGCCCTCCTGGACAAGTACGAAGAAGTGTTGCGCAGAGGCTATCTGAACCGCGAAGCAACGAAACGCAACATCCGCAGTCTCGATCTGATTTGGTATCTGTGGGAAGGCAAAGCGTCGTCCTTGTTCGGCAAGGATAAGATGACGACTTTCGAACGCCTTTATGTTGCGGACAAAGAAACGCATATCGAGAAGAAGAACTTGTATTACGAGCAGCGCGACAACGTGGAACTGTCCTACAAAATACTGAAGGAGTTCGGCCTGGACCCAAACAAAGGCCATATCATCAACGGCCACACGCCTGTCAAAGAAAAAATCGGCGAGAATCCGCTGAAGGCGGACGGCAAGCTGATCGTCATCGACGGCGGCTTCTCAAAAGCCTACCAGAATACGACGGGGCTGGCCGGCTATACGCTACTGTACAACTCTTTTGGGATGCAGTTGGTTTCGCACCAACCGTTCACTTCCCGTCAGGATGCCATCGAAAACGAAAAGGACATCGTTTCGACCCGACGCATCGTCGACAAGGAATTAGAACGCAAGACGGTAAGGCAGACAGATGTCGGCAAGAAACTGACCCAGCAAGTCATCGACCTGCAACAATTGCTGCGGGCCTACAAATCCGGCGAAATCGTGGAAGATCTGCTCAGCGACAAATAGTTGTATGAAATAGATGCAATCAGCCGCCGAAATTGTTAAGATAAGGGAAGGAAAGCAAGTATCCTACTGCGAAAATAGCTTGAGAGAGGCGGGTTAACCTTGAAAAAGGGAGTAACGTTTTATTTTATGCGACACGGAGAAACTTATCTGAATAAATACAATCGGATGCAAGGCTGGTCCGATACCCCACTGACGCCCAGAGGCAGACGCGATGTCATGAGAAGCGGAGCGGGCTTGGGCGATGTCAAGTTCGATGCTGTCTATTGCAGCGACTTGAGACGTACATTTGAAACAGCACAGATCATTTTAAAAGAAAACCAGCATGCCGATCATCTGAAAGTGGTGGCTATGCCCGAATTCAGGGAGATATTCTTCGGTTCTTTTGAAGGGCTGGATGCGAGCGAAACCTGGGGGAACCTGAATAAATTCCTGGGAAGCCCGGATGGTGAGCCTAATTATGATGCCCACCGCTCCGTCATCGAAGAGCTGAACGGATTGAAAGACATGGATCCGTACCACGAAGCGGAAGACTACATGACTTTCTGGCTGCGCGTCGAACGCGGTTTGATCAAACTGATCAACGAACACCGCGATTCCGAAAGAAATATCCTGATCGTTTCCCACGGGATGACGATCAGGAATATGATCCATGCGGTCATTCCTGATTTCTCGATCGACCGCCATCTGGATAATGCCAGCATATCGGTCGTCCGCTATGAGGATGGTTTCTATCATCTGGACCTCTATAATGGCACCGATCATTTTGTCGAAGACTTCACACCTGCTGATGAGCAGGAACCGGAAGTCCACAAAGTGACGCCAGCCGATAAAGTCGAAGAGGATGTCAAATAAAACAAGAAGAGTGCCCTTGGAAAAAACCTTTATTTCCAAGGGTTTTTCTGTGTATGCAAATCATAAACAGATGAAAATCTCATCTTTTTTTCCTTTTTGGGAAAAAATAATTGTAAATTTTATCCAAATAGTCTAAAATTAACGTAATCCACAATACTGTACGAGATACAGCGTGGCCAGAACGTCTTTAAATTAGCACAGAGAGGCTAACAAGGCATGTGAAACGATTAATGTAAACAACCGTTGAAACACGCCCAATAATAGGTGTGTTTTTTTTTACATTTTCCTATTTTTCATGCATGTAAGGTATGTACCTTGTCAATCAGAAATCAGGAGGAAGAACATGAAACAACGTAGATTTTTAGTTTTAGAAGATGGCAGCTGCTATCCAGGATATGCTTTCGGATCAGAAAAAGATGCAATCGGGGAGATCGTATTCAACACAGGGATGACTGGTTACCAAGAAACTTTGTCCGATCCTTCCTACACAGGCCAAATCATCACTTTCACTTATCCGTTGATCGGCAACTACGGCATCAACGAAGATGACTTTGAAGGGGTACATCCGGGCTTGAAAGGGATGGTCGTGCATGAATTGGCGGAACATCCGAGCAATTTCCGTTGCACCAAAACGTTGGATGTAGCTTTGAAGGAATTTGATGTACCAGGAATCTACGGCGTGGATACACGCAGCATCACCAAAAAAATCCGCAATGCCGGCGTTATGCGCGGCACGATGGTAAAAAATGCGGACAACTTGGATGAGATTGTCGCATCGTTGAAAGCCTACGAATTACCGGTTGACGAAATCCAAATGAATTCGATAAAAGAAATCAAAAAATATGCGGGTGAAGGTCCACGCGTTGTCTTGCTTGACTTCGGCTTCAAGGACAACATCCTTGCAGAATTATTGAAAAGAGGCTGCGAAGTCATTCTGGCTCCTTGGAACACAAGCGCAGAAGAAATCTTGGCCTACAAACCGGATGGCATCATGTTGAGCAACGGACCTGGAGATCCGACATCCGTTCCGGAAGCCATCGAGACGATCAAGCAATTGATTGCGCAGGAAAATCTGCCGATTTTTGGAATTTGCCTAGGACACCAATTGATCTCATTGGCGAGCGGCGCGACAACCTACAAAATGAAATTTGGCCACCGCGGAGCAAATCATCCGGTGAAGGATCTCGAAACCGGCAAAATCAGCCTGACGAGCCAAAACCATGGCTATGCCGTGGATGAGGAAAGCCTGGGCCAGACAGACTTGATCGCAACCCATCGTGCTCTGAATGACGGCACGAACGAAGGCGTAAAACATAAAACCAAACCGGTCTTCTCGGTTCAATACCATCCGGAAGCGGCACCCGGACCACACGATGCCAATTATTTGTTCGATCATTTTGTAGATATGATGAAAGCAGTCCAAGGAGGAAAACAACATGCCTAAACGTACCGACATTCAATCCATCTTAGTGATCGGCTCAGGCCCCATCATCATCGGCCAAGCCGCTGAATTTGACTATGCCGGAACGCAAGCATGCTTGGCGTTAAAAGAAGAAGGATACAAAGTCATTTTGGTCAACTCCAACCCTGCTACAATCATGACGGACGTTGAAATTGCCGATAAAGTCTATATGGAGCCACTTTCTGTGGAATTCATCACGAACATCATCCGCAAAGAGCGCCCGGATGCCTTATTGCCGACATTGGGCGGCCAGACCGGTCTGAACATGGCCGTGGAACTGGATAAAGCAGGCGTATTGGAAGAATTCAATGTCGAGTTGTTGGGAACTAAATTGAGTTCCATCCAACAGGCCGAAGACCGTGATCTGTTCCGCCAACTGATGGCGGAATTGAATCAGCCGGTCCCGGAGAGCGACATCGTCCACACAGTGGCGGAAGCTTTAAGCTTCGCCGCGGAAATCGGTTATCCGTTGATCGTCCGTCCAGCCTTCACGATGGGCGGAACCGGCGGCGGCATCTGCCATAATGAAGCCGACCTGCGCGAAATCGTAGCCAACGGCTTGCGCTACTCACCGGTGACGCAATGTCTCCTGGAAAAATCGATCGCCGGCTTCAAGGAAATCGAATACGAAGTGATGCGCGACAGCAACGACAACGCCATCGTGGTCTGCAACATGGAAAACATCGATCCGGTCGGCGTCCACACAGGCGATTCCGTCGTCGTGGCGCCTTCCCAAACGTTGTCCGACAAAGAATACCAAATGCTGCGCGATGTTTCCCTGCAGATCATCCGCGCCCTGAAAATCGAAGGCGGCTGCAATGTGCAGTTGGCATTGGATCCGTACTCGTTCGACTACTACATCATCGAAGTGAACCCGCGCGTCAGCCGTTCTTCGGCCTTGGCGAGTAAAGCGACCGGCTACCCGATCGCGAAGATGGCGGCGAAGATCGCTGTCGGCTTGACTCTGGATGAAATGAAGAACCCGGTCACCGGCACTTCCTATGCGGCTTTCGAGCCGGCTTTGGATTACATCGTCTCCAAAATCCCGCGTTTCCCGTTCGATAAATTCGAAAAGGGCGACCGTACCCTCGGCACGCAGATGAAAGCGACAGGCGAAGTCATGGCCATGGGCCATACGTTCGAGGAATCGATGCTGAAAGCTGTCCGTTCGCTGGAATACGGCGTCAACCATCTGGCCTTGCCGAAAGACCAAGGCCAGACCGTGACGATGGCAGAAATCGAACAGAATATCCGTGTCGCCTGCGACGAGCGTCTGTTCTATCTCGGCGAAGCGTTGCGCCGTGGCGTGACACCGGAAACGATCCACGAATGGAGCGAAATCGACTACTTCTTCCTGCACAAATTCAAGCACATCATCGATCTTGAAAAAGAAGTGGCTGCCAATGTGAAGGATCTGGAAACGTTGCGCGAAGCGAAGAAATACGGCTTCAGCGACGAAATCATCGCGGAATTGTGGGGTATGGCTTCGGAAGACATCTACGCGTTGCGCAAAGCCAACGGCATCGTGCCTGTCTTCAAAATGGTGGATACGTGCGCGGGCGAATTCGAATCCTTCACACCGTACTTCTACAGCACGTATGAAATGGAACAGGAATCGTTCCCGAGCGACCGCGAAAAAGTCATCGTCCTAGGCTCCGGTCCGATCCGTATCGGCCAAGGGGTCGAGTTCGACTACGCGACCGTGCATGCGGTCTGGGCGATCCAGGAAGCCGGCTACGAAGCGATCGTCGTCAACAACAACCCGGAAACCGTTTCGACGGACTTCTCGATCTCCGACAAGCTGTATTTCGAACCATTGACTGAAGAAGACGTGATGGCCATCATCGACCTGGAACAACCGCTTGGCGTCGTGGTGCAGTTCGGTGGCCAAACGGCCATCAACCTGGCCGACAAATTGGTCAAGCACGGCGTCAAGATCCTGGGCACGAGCCTGGAAGATCTTGACCGCGCCGAAGACCGCAAACTGTTCGAACAGTTGTTGCGCGATTTGGATATCCCGCAGGCACCCGGCAAGACAGCCGTGACCGTTGAGGAAGCGGTCGCCGTTGCGGATGAAATCGGTTATCCGGTCTTGGTGCGTCCGTCCTACGTATTGGGCGGACGGGCGATGCAGATCGTCTACAACCAAGCCGACCTGGAGAAATACATGCGCGAAGCGGTCGTGGCCAGCCCCGAACGGCCGGTCCTGGTCGATCATTACCTGATCGGACAAGAACTGGAAGTCGATGCGATCTGCGACGGCGAAACCGTCCTGATCCCGGGCATCATGGAACATATCGAACGCGCCGGCGTCCACTCGGGCGACTCGATCGCTGTTTACCCGCCGCAAAACCTGTCGGCTGAACTGATCAAAACGATCGAAGACTACACGATCCGCGTGGCGCAAGGGCTGAACACGATCGGTTTGGTGAACATCCAGTTCGTCATCAGCAATGGCGTCGTCTACATCATCGAAGTGAATCCGCGCGCGAGCCGGACGATCCCGTTCCTGAGCAAGGTAACCGGCATCCCGATGGCGAAGTTGGCCACAAAAGGGATCTTAGGACTGAACTTGAAGGATATGGGTTACAAGACAGGTCTGGTTCCGTCAAAATCAGGCGTATACGTGAAGATGCCGGTCTTCAGTTTCAGCAAACTGAAGAAAGTCGATACCGTATTGGGGCCGGAAATGAAGTCTACCGGAGAGATCATCGGAAAAGATGTCAACTTGCCGAAAGCTTTGTATAAAGGCTTTATCGCATCCGGCGTGAATGTACCTGATTACGGTACAGCGTTGATGACGGTATCGGATAAAGACAAAGAAGAAATCATTCCGTTGGCGAAACGTTTGATTTCGTTAGGCTACCATATCGTTGCCACAACTGGTACCGGTAAAGCTTTGGAAGCACAAGGAATCAAAGTTGATGTCATTGAGAAAATCAATGAGAACAGCAATGACATTCTTGATGCCATCCGCGACGGCCGCATCAATCTGGTCGTCAATACGATGACGGAAGGCAAGACAAGCGAGACCGACGGATTCCTGATCCGCCGTGAAGCAGTCGAAAACAACATCCCATGTTTGACTTCGTTGGATACAGCGGAAGCATTGCTGCAAGCGATGGAAACCATCCATTTCCAATTGGAAGACATGAGTAAATAAGCTGTAAAGCAGAAAAGAGAAGCAGTTGCCTCGTTCGGGGCAGCCGCTTCTCTTTCTTATTTTTGTCGGTCTTTAGACCAGGACGGTGATCCGAACACCCGACAGTCTACCTGTGTGTCAGGCAAACCAAAAAATTCGCACAAAGACAAAAAACACCCCACAGAATGTCGAATGAATCGCTTCATATCGGCATTTTTGTGGGGTGTTGCCTCATACTAGTATGGAGACGACGGGAGTCGAACCCGTGTCCAAGCATATCGGCACTTCCAAATCTACGCTCATAGTTAAACTATTGGAATTCGCCTTGAACTAGCCGTTTAACAGGCATTATTGTCGGCTAATCTGATTGATCTCTTCTGATTCCTCCAGATGGAAGGTCACAGCGTATCCCACATCATTGAGACCCTGATCTGAGTACATGGGCGATACCAGGAGGATCTTAGCTAGCTACAATTAAGCAGCGAAAGCTAAAGTGTTGTTTTGTGTTTTGTCAGTTGTATTTAACTGTAACGTTTTAGCGTAGACGTAACCTACGGAGCGCATCAAAAGCTCGACCTATACCTGTCGAATCCGTAACGTCCCCTTAATGGGAATGCACAGAATTATCTTGCATTTCATATTATACGTCATCCTTACCAAAAAGCAAGTATTATGCACAAAATATTTTTGCAGTGTTCCTCAAAGAGCTTTACTTTTTCTTGACTGAAAATGCAGGATCAATTCGCATTCATCCTGTATTCGTGCGGCGTCATAGCGTAGGCTTGTTTGAATTTTTGGTAGAAGAAAGTCACGTTCCTGTAACCGATCTGCTCGCTGATGCTTTCTATCGGCATATCGGTATTCTTCAGCAGGATGCAGGCGTTGTTGAGGCGCAGTTCCTGAACCAAGGCAACATAGGATTTTCCGGTCTGGCTCTTGATGAACCGGCTTAGGTAACTCGGATTGAACTTGAAAGTATCCGCAATTTGTTGCAGGCTGCAGTCCTGGTAATTTTTTTCGATGAAAAGCAGAATGTCTCCGATATAAGAATGATCCGCCTTGCGGTGTTCGCTGGATTGTTTCTGCTGAAAAGCCTTCAGCAGCTCGGAAAAGAGGATGATCATGTAGGCGTCGGTCACATCTTTTGAATAGGATGATGGTTCATAGTAATTGACGAGCATCCCCTCGATGGCGTCGATCAGAAATTCGCTGTTCGTTGTGTTGAAAAGAAGGTAGCGGTCATGCTTCTGTGTTTTTGAAAGGGCGTTGACCGCAAACTGGGTGATGATGCTGTTTGAGGCCAGCCGGCTCAACATGTGGGTAGAGAAGTACTCCTTCCTCATCAAGAAGTTGATCAGAATATCATTTTCGCCCGTTTCCAGAATCCGATGGCAAACGCCGGTGTCCAGGATGCAAAAATCACCTTCCTTTAATGAAACTTCTGTCCCATCGATTATAATATCTATATTGCCTGAATAGACGTAGTTCATTTCGATGAAATCATGGACATGCAATGGGGTATAGGAGAAGCGCGCGTGCTTCAGGATCAGCAGTTGGCTGCCTTCGATAAAAGCGGCGCGTTCATTTTGCTTCTCCCTTGCGCTTTCCAGATGCTTTTCGAATGTATAGCGATAGACCCGTTCGCCATCATCGTTCAAATAGGAATCAAATTTTTCAACGAAATCGGACTGGGGTTTGCTTTTTTTCTGCAGCAAATGTGACTCGGTTTTTGTGGGGGTGAATAGTTTTTCGCGAATCTGTGCTTTATCCATGGAAGCTCCTTTGGGTAAGAAATGGTTAATCATGTCGTAAGAATATGATATTAATAAATTATGGCTTATCCGTTAAGATGTACTTGTTAGCGATACCATAATGATAATCCGGATGATAAATTTAGTCAATATGTTTCGCTCGACATTGTTCTTTGCACAGATTCATCAAACTATAGGAGGAAAATTAATGAATACTGAAAAAATGTCCCTCAGCGACAAGATTCAAAACACAGTTGGACCTTTCGCCACCAAAGTGAACAATAATATTTACCTGACTTCGGTCAGGGATGCTATGCTGGCATATATGCCCTTTACTTTTATCGCATCGATCTTTTTGATTATTGCCTTTTTCCCGATCACTCAGGTTACTGACTTTATTACGATGGTTTTAGGAACGGAAAATGCATTCGTTTGGCAATCGAAATTATTGTACGTGAACAGTGCAACTTTGGCGGTAGGCGGCTTGATCGTCGTCATTTCCATGGCGAAATCCTTGGCGGACAAGCTGGAAACGAACGTGCTGCAGTGCATCATCACAGCAGTCGTCTCCTTCCTGTTGCTGACGCCGCTGGATAACATCGAAGGCGTCGATTTTCTGAACATCACGAAAATCAGCGCACAATCGATGTTCCTCTCGATCTTGGTCGGAATGTTCAGTACCATCATCTACAAAAAAATCGAAGAAAAGGGAATCAAAATCAAATTGCCGGAATCCGTACCGCCCGCAGTAGCTGGGCCATTCGAATCGGTCATCCCTTCCTTTATCGTGGTCACTACATTCTTCATCATCCGTTTGATCATAGAGCTGTTGCTGAAGAGTGATGCATTGACATTGATCAACGGCACGTTAGGCAAACCATTGACTTACCTAGGCGGATCGATCGGCGGCTTGGTCGTCGTCAAGATTTTCGAACAATTCCTATGGTTCTTCGGTTTGCACGGAGGCTCGATCATCCAAGCCGTAATGGATCCGATCCACCAAGTTCTTGAAGATCAAAACAAAGTTGCATCATTGGCAGGAGCAATCCCTCCGAACATCATCAGCATGAGCTTCCGAAGTCATTTTGCATCTATCGGTGTTGTAGGTGCCGTCATCGCAATCCTGATCGTAGCCAAGAGCAGACAATACAAAGAAGTCGGCAAAATCTCGAGCGTCCCTTACATGTTCAATATCGGCGAACCAGCGTTGTTCGGTATCCCATTGATGCTGAATTTCCTGTACTTCATCCCGTTCATCTTCTCGAATGCCATTTCGACTGTCATCGCTTATGTCGTTTTCGCGCTAGGTTTAGTGCCGCTTCCGACAGGCTTGGCCCAGATTCCGTGGACAACGCCACCGATCATCAGCGGCTACTTCGTCACCGGCAGCATCAGGGGTTCACTCCTGCAGATTGCCCTGATCGCAATCACGACGGTCTTTTGGATTCCGTTTGTTCGGATGGCCGACAAGCAACTTTACAAAGAGGAAAATGAAATGGACAGCACAGGTTCGGATTCGGCTGTCCAGGAAGCAGAAGGAATCCGTTAGATGCTTGAGACGGATCAATTTACAATAAACGGAAGGGTCCAACCTTTGAGCGTCAGCTTGGGTCAGGCCAGCTGGATCACACGGTTGGACAATCCGCTTGAAAAAGAAGCAGAATTTCTGAATGAACGTCCTAACATCATTCTAGAAAAGACGTTCGATATCCCCGATGCGATCACAGAAGCTCTGATCGATATCTGCGGCCTGGGTTATTACACTTTGTACGTCAACGGGCAGCGAATCGAGGATTCCTACTTGAACAACGATGTGACGAATTACGACAAAACGGTCTATTATGATACTTATGACATCAAAAATCATTTGAAACAGGGCAACAATAAGCTGTCAGTGGAACTGGCGAATGGTTGGTATAATGCTGCACCCATCAATATATTAGGCAAATACAATGTGCGCAAGCAACTCGCTGTCGGAAAGCCTTGTCTGATTTGTCAAATGACGATCACGACTGCTTCAGATCAAAAAATCGTGATCGAATCGGATTCAAGTTGGGAAAGCAAATCAGGAAACTATCTGTTCAATAATCTCTACATCGGTGAAGTAGTGACGGATGACATCCCGGAGGCAGCCGCAAAACAAAAAACTGTAAAAATCGCTGGACCAAGCGGCCGTTTGACACCCAGTTTCATCCCCAAAATAAAACGGCAGAAACAATATCTTCCTGCCGTGGCTGCGGACGATTCTGCAAATAAAGGCGTCCTGATCGATTTCGGGACGATCCTGTCCGGGCATTTCCTTTGCGATATCGCCGCCGATTTTCTGGGCCAGGTCACGTTCCTCTATGCCGAGGAACTGAACGCTGATGGCACCCTTAGTTTTGATTCCAGCATCAGTGGAACCTATGGGGTGACGGATGAGGAGCACGGCATAAACGCGGGTGATCCGATTATCCAGAAGGATATCATCAAAAAAAACAAGCAAGAAATCTTCCGATTTGAAAACCAGTTCTGCTACCACTCGTTCCGCTATGTGCTGGTGAAGGCAGAACCGCAAACACATTCATTGAAAGAGCTGTTTTCAAATATCCGGGCCTACAGTGTCTACACTGACCTCACTTCTGTGAGCCGGTTTGAATCGTCCTCGGAAGAGTTGAACCGCTTATGGGAAGCAGCGCAGAATACCCGCTTGAACAATATCCATTCCTACTTCGAAGACTGCACAAGGGAACGTTTCGGCTATGGCGGGGATATCGTGGCCTTGATTGATTCGCACCTCTACAGTCACGATATGCATAGTCTGCTGAAGAAAGTCTTTATGGATTTCGCTCATGATCAGACTTCAGAAGGCGGGATTCCGCAGACAGCCCCTTACGTCGGCATCATGACGAACGGCACTTCCAACGGGGCCGGTTCCTTGGGCTGGCAGCTGGTTTTCCCGGTGCTTGCCGCAAGAATCGAGCAGCGCTATCGGGATGCTGCCTTTGTGCAGGGGCATCTGCCTGAGTTACTGAAGCATCTTGAATATCTGCTGTCCTTCGATTTCGACTATATCCGGTTCTGTTGCTTGGGCGATTGGGGGTCAGTCGATGTCGGCATCCAGAATAAGCGCATCGTCTCGCCGGATCAGGAATTCTGTTCGGCCAGCATGTATCTGATCCTTTTGGAGGAGTACAAAGAATTATTTGGTGCGCACGATGCGTCTGAAACGATGATGGAAACCTTGGAATTGCGCATCGAGGAAGCGAGAAGTGCCATCATCGATCTGTTCCGCAATAAAGATGGTAGTTTTGCCTCTGGAACGCAATCGAGCGCAATCTTCGCCTTGAAAGCAGGATTGCATGAAAGTGAAGCTGAAAAGCATCGGCTCGAAAGGAACCTGATCGAGCGCATCCTTGAAGAAGATGGCGTTTTCCGCTTCGGTATTTTCGGGATGTCTTGGGCATACACCATCCTTTCCCAGCTCGGTGAGGACGATTTGATCTACAATTGGCTGTACCGCCGCCACGAGCCGAATTATCTGAGCATGCTGGCGAACGGAAATCAGACCTTGGGGGAATATTTTCCGCTGCAGAGCGGCACGAACAAGGTGCAAGGTTCATTGAACCATGCGATGTTCTCCTCATACACAGTTTGGATGATGGAAAAGCTGGTCGGCATTTCCGTCAGAAAAGATCGCAGCATCCAATTGGCTCCTTATTTTGCAATAGATTTGACAGGTGTGAATGGTTCGCTACTCACGGCGCAGGGAGAAATTGAAGCGCGGTGGGAGCAGCTTGGTGACAATGGAATCATGTACAGCGTGACACTTCCGGAATCGCTGGACTACAATTTCCAATTAGGAGAAGCGTATCGGATACTCAACAAAGAGATAACGACTTCTGGAGACAATCGCCAAACAATAAGGCTGACAATCCAGAGTGCTGATCCGGTCGAAGCTTTAGGGCAGGAAAATATTTGAGTAACCATTTAAAAATAATGGAGGCAAAAAAGATGAAAATAAAAAAAATCAGCCAAACAGTTTTACTCATGGCATTGCTGAACCTTGGGGCCTGTGCTGCTCCTTCCGAAACGGCGAAACCGGAAGCGAGTCCTCAGGATAAAGGTATCACTTTAGAAGAGACGCAAACGGACGAAGCGTCACAACTGGACTACTTTGCCTACGACGCAATGAAGGATGGTTTTACGAGTTCGCGCTCAGATGTACTGACGCCGACCTTCTATATCTACGCGGGCCAAAAGACTGAGGAGGAAGCAGAAGAACTGTTGGCCGAAATCGGATTATTGTCGGATGTCCAGGAATGGGCAGGGCAAGTCTACGTAATCAATCCTCTGAATGAGGGTGGCTATCAAACGGAGGATGCGGAAGCCTTCATCAAATTGTTGGCGAAAGCGCCTGTGAAAAACGTCAAAGTGATCGCGTTGGATGAAGGTGCGACTTTCGCAAACAACTTCCTGACGCAGAAAAGCTATCCCATTGCAGGAATGATGCTTTACGGCGGCGAGGTTGCTGCGGACAGTGCCTCAGCGACGCCGGTTCCTGTCTACCTAAGCAATGCCGGAGAGGCAATAACGGATTTCTACACTGCAGCCAATGAAGCCGAGGAACAGCTGACAGAGGACAATCTGACCGTTTACCGAAATCAGGAAAATGAGCTTCAGCAAGTCGTCGTAAACGCGGAAGATGAGACCGTGCAGGAAGCCTATGCCAATGCATGGGAGCATGTCTTCTCGAAAAATTACCGGATGCATAACGAACTGACGGAGTTTTACATGGCTGACGTCAGCAAATACACCGAACCTTATCCGCTTATTACGGTTCCAAATTTTGAGGGCCTGGGCATCACATATAACCAGATGATCGCTGAACCCGTCAACGGGGAAGGCGCATATACCTGGTACGAATACATCCCCGAAGCAACAATGGAACAGGATAATAACACGGTGCCGTTGATTGTGACGCTCCACGGATTTGCGAACGATCCGAGACTGCAGGGAGACACAAGCGGTTGGACCGAGTTGGCGGCTGAAGAAAATCTGATCGTTGTTTCTCCGGAATGGCAAGACAAAGAAGTGAATTTCGGTGGCATTGAAGGCTTGGGAGAAGAGGGCGTGTTGAATTTGATCGAGGATCTGAAAGTGAACTATCCACAAATCGATCCTTCGCGGATTTATCTGACAGGCTTGTCGGCTGGCGGCTCCAAAGCTACCTTGATGGGAGTCAAATATCCCGGCATTTTCGCGGCAGTCGCTGCCGTTTCGTCACCGGGTGTCGACAAACAGGAACTCACAGCAATAGCGGAAACCTATGCAGGTCCCGAAGTTCCGTATCTCTATATCTGCGGTGATCACGATAATTTCCAGATGATTCCTGTGGACGGTTCCGGACAATTCGGCACACCGGGCATTTTCCAAAATGACCCGAATGTCGACATGTTCCCATTCATCCAGTCTTACCAAAAAAACAACCAGCTTGAAGTAGCTCCGCAGTACGATCTGTCGTTGAACGAATTCTACGGCGTGGCGTTGGACAATCAGGAGTGGACGACCCTCGGTGAAAAGCAAATGCTTGTCGGGACAGCCTCAAATGCAAATGGCGTCGTCATGAAATTGGCGGCCGTAAAAGACCTAGCGCATTGGAACTACAAACCGGAAGCCGCATTCATCTGGGACTTCTTCAATGACTATCAGAGAAATACCGAGAACGGTTCACTGATCATCAACAGTTCGGAAGAATAACCGGCTGAAGTAATAACATTTCTTATTTGAATAGAAAACCAAAGGGGAAACCCTTGAAGGAATTGGATTTATACCTTTTCTTTCAAGGGTTTTTCTATATTCGAATAACAGTTATCGATTATATTGCTGCTTAAGACACAAAATTCTGTATATATTTTGAAAATAAGGGTATAATGAAAGCGTTACCTGAGTGATGCAGGAGAAACATTTCTACATCCGATCGTTCAGGCTGACAACGACATAGGAGGCGGTTGCGATGACAATGAAGAAATTCCAAGTGGAGCTACCCGAAGATATGCTGGAAAAAATGAGAAAAGGGTATGCCGCAAAAAGAAAGCAGGGCGGCTACGAAGTGAAAAATATCAGCGATGAAGAACTTGCTGAATATTTCATGAGCATGGGCTTAAATTATGTCGACAGAAAAATATCCGAAATTCTTGATAAAGAAAAAAAATAATGAAGGTGAGAGGCGATCCAGCAAAGATTGCTTCTCTTTTTATTTGATAGAATGGAAAATTGTAAAATGAAATGCATAAGGAAATAAACAAAAAAAATCATGTAGATACGATATACTTGTTAGCAACCAAACCAAAAGTATAAGGGGTATCTACATGACCAAAAATAATTGTATCACAGAAAAGCGCACCTTCAAACAACTTACTGACATCCAACGCGGAATGCTGGAACAGATGGCGAAAAGCGGCACCTATAAACAAGCTGAAATGGCGCGAGAATTAGGGGTCAGCCAACCCACTGTTTCTCGTGAGTTGAAACGCGGTAGAACGCGCCAGCTTGACTATAAGCGCAATTATTACGAGCAGTATATTGCCGCCTCAGGCGCACGGATTTATAAAGAAAATCGTGAGAACTCGCATGCGCGGGATCATAATAAATATTCTGCGGCTTTCCTTGCTGCCTTACCTGAAAATCTAGCACCCAAGAAGGGGTTGCGGATTCATAGTGTGGATACTTTTGTACACTCTTATAGAAAGTTGCACCCTGACGAACGCGTACCATGCACGAAGACCGTTTACGCTTTGATAAATGCTGCCGTACTTCCAATCCGTAATATCGATTTGCCTATGAAGACTAGGATGCGGCCACGAAAAACAACCGTTTCTGAACCTAAAGGTCATAACGCTAAACACTTGGGACGCAGTATCGAAGAACGCTCTCCAGAAGTACTCTCGAGGGAAGAATTTGGGCATTGGGAAGTTGATTTAGTATTAGGTAAGAAAACAAAAAATGAGCCTGTCATCATCACTATGGTTGAACGGAAAACACGCTACTGCCTCACTAAGAAAGTTTGGGGAAAAGGCGCAGCGCTGGTTCAAAAAGGCGTGCTTGACTTGATGAAAAAACAGGGGCTAGAACAGTTCAAGTCACTCACAACTGATAACGGCTCTGAGTTTTCAAGTCTGTCTCTTATCGAAAGCATCGCTGAAGACGTTCAGGTTTTTTTTACTCATGCGTATGCTTCTTGGGAGAAAGGAACGAACGAAAGGCATAACCGCATGCTCCGAGAATTTATCCCAAAGGGAGTCACTCTGCGTCCATTGTCCTATTCGTATTTACTGGAAGTAACCGATACGATCAACCACAGACCAAGAAAAATAATGGGCTATACAACACCTGCAGAACGCCTTCAGGAAGAACTGGCCGATTTACAAGCAGCTTAAGGTGTTTTGTTGGTTCTATAGGATAAGAGAATAGATTAGCTGAGTCAAGAGCCGCTTTGCTCCTTCTCTTGACTCAGCTAACCTATCCTCTTGGGTCAGAACCACCAACAACTCACCTGAAAAATGGTAAGGGATGAAACACTCCCTGCCGTCAATGGCTTCAAAGCATTGGTAATACTGGATTATTGAGTAATTCGCTGTCTATAAAGGTTTTTAAAATTTTTTATGCATTTGATATTGCAATTAAGCTATTTGATAGAATTCATAAGAAAATAAGATAGGGCTTGCACAACCCGAAAATCCATGGTACAATGACTTTAACATTTTGTGAAGCGCAGAAAAGAATTGTTTCAAAACATTCCGATTCGTAACGTTAGCAACAATGTATCATAAAGTGCAAAACGCACGAGGAGGATTTTCAATTATGGAACAAGGTACAGTAAAATGGTTTAACGCAGAAAAAGGTTTTGGTTTCATCGAACGCGAAAACGGAGACGATGTATTCGTACATTTCTCAGCTATCCAATCTGAAGGTTTCAAATCTTTAGAAGAAGGCCAAGCAGTAACTTTCAGCGTAGAAGAAGGTAACCGTGGACCTCAAGCAACTAACGTTGTTAAAGCTTAATTCAAATTAAACTTTTAGGAACCTGATCTTTGGATCAGGTTCTTTTTTTGTTCGGATAAAAAATGTAATCGAGGAGCGTGTTTTAGGTTTGGCAAAAGAAACATTTTATTCCAGATTGGACAAACAAGAGAGGTATATCTTGTTTTGTTGCTTCTTTGTGTTTGCAGTGAATGGGTTGTACGGAATGATTTTAGGATCACTGCTGCCGTTGATAAGCGATGAGTATGGCCTAAGCAATACCGTAAGCGGAACATTGTTGTCCGCCCATTCACTTGGGAACCTCACTGCAGGCTTCCTGGCGGGCATCCTTCCTGTCTACCTGGGCAGAAAAAAAGCCATCATCTTTCTTTGCAGTTTCGTCGTGATGGGATTTGCCATCATGATAATCACCGGGAACCCTGTCTTGCTGATTTTGGGCTTCCTGTTTACCGGCATCAGCCGAGGGAGCATTTCCAATTTCAACAACAGTGTAGTCAATGAGGTGTCGGACAGCAGCCCGGCTGCGTTAAGTTTCCTGCACAGCATCTTTGCCGTAGGAGCATTGAGCGCGCCTTTCTTGGTCATTTTTTCTACCCGATTATTTGGGGTATCGGGCTGGAAGGTCGCTGCGGGCGTTATTATTGCCTTGGCCCTCGTGTCCATGGTCCTTTTTTCGAGAATGAAACTCAGCGATAGCACGGAGAAAAACAAGAACGCGACTTCCTATACTTTTCTGAAACTAAAAAGCTTTTGGGTCGGGGCAGGCATCCTCTTCTTCTATCTGTGTGCAGAGGCGTGCATCAATGGTTGGATGGTCAAATACTTTGTTGATTCAAATCTGATGACGACGGAATACGCGCAAGTCCTCGCTTCGCTCCTTTGGGTGGCGATGCTCGCTGGAAGACTGATTACAGCCTTCTACGGTGATTTCTTCAAAAAGGGGACGCTGTTGTTGCTGACCTGTTCCGGTACGGCTAGTTTCTATTTGTTGCTGTTGTCCACAAGCAATGTCCGACTGATTACCTTTGCGATTTTTGGTGTAGGTTTCTCGATGGCAGGTATCTATCCGACAATCATCGCTGCCGTAGGGAAAACCTTGCAGACTTATCCGATGGCTCTAGGCACTTTGTTGGTCATTGGTGGCCTAGGCGCTATCATCATGCCGATGGTCACAGGGGCTTTGTCGGATGCATTCGGTATTTTTGCCGGCATGAGCGCCGTCATCGTTGCGATTGTCTTTTTGCTGGGCTTTGCCGGTAACTACATCATAGAAGAGAGACGATCGGAAAAAAAGATCGAGGAAGGCGTTGAACGTTTAATTTAAGCCGAATCGCCGTGAAATCAACGCAATCAAGCATATAGGCTGGTGGTTTTCTTTCGTAAAGCAATCGCATTTGCGATTTAATGTCCAAATTGATTTGCATTATTGAATAAAGCATGATACAATGAATTTAACATTTTGTTGGGTTAGAGAAACGAATTGCATTACGAAAATTCCGATCCGTAGCGTTAGCAACAATGTATGATATATGTGCAATAGCACGAGGAGGATTTTCAATTATGGAACAAGGTACAGTAAAATGGTTTAACGCAGACAAAGGTTTTGGCTTCATCGAACGCGAAAGCGGAGACGATGTATTCGTACATTTCTCAGCTATCCAATCTGAAGGTTTCAAATCTTTAGAAGAAGGCCAAGCAGTAACTTTCAGCGTAGAAGAAGGTAACCGTGGACCTCAAGCAACAAACGTAAACAAAGCTTAATTCAAAATTAAACTTATAGGAACCTGGTCTTCGGATCAGGTTCTTTTTTTCGGCATCAAATGCAAGCTAGGTCGGAAAAAATCTTCGGGCAGTCGCTGCTCCGGTTGGGGAGCTTTCGCCGGAGTAAAAATAAAAATCGCGCAACTTTTCTCCGGTTAAGCTGCGTTGAGCGGAGATCCGCACTCATTCAATCGAATGTCCTCCGGTGAAAGACTTCTTCGCCGAAGAAACGCAAAAAAAAATAAAAAATAAACAAGCCTCAGGAACCCGAAGCAAGATTGGGTACCAGGGGCTTGTTTGAGTTGTATCAATATTTCTTCTTCGGATGGCGGTCGACGATTTCTGGATATTTTGCCAGGATCGCTTCGCCAGCCGGAGTGATGCGGTAGCCCCTCAGTGCGAATTGGGAGGCGAGCTGATCTTCGCTTAATTCCTGTTTAGCGAGCTTCATCAATTCCGGCTTCTTCATCTTGGAATATCCGGTTACTTCGTAGTGTTTCAGGATGGCTTTCAGGCTGGCTGCGTTCAGGTGGTCCAGCGAATCTGTAGCCGACAGTTCCACCGCATAGCCTTTTTCGATCGCTTCATCCAGTGCTTGACGGCCATTGATGCCGTAATTGTATTCGAAATATTTCGGATAGACGCTATCGTTCGTGAACGTACCGAAATGGATGCGCCACAACAGGATCAGGTGACCCGGCAGGATATCTTCCTCAAAACGGATCATGTTGCGTTTGGATACGAGCTGTTCTGACCCGATCCTAACAGCGTTCAGCCAGTCCGCTTTATCGCGTTTTTCGGAAATGTAGGGCACTTCCGCATAATCCTGATAAAGTGCGAAAATGTCCTGCACCGCTGGATCCTGCAAGTTCAAGTGGCTGTTTTGCTTATCGACATTCTTGGCGTTCATAGAAATCCTCCTGTCCATTTCTGATAGCTAAGCTTCAAAATCAAAGGCGTAGCCCATTCCTTTTTCGAGAGCCCTTCGGTAAACTTCACCAGCGATTGCGACGTCCATAGCGCCCGTACCGATCGGAATGCAGATGGTGATGTCCTGCGAAAGGTCGCCGGCATCTTTCTTGCCGATCGCCAATTCGCCCAGAGTCGCAAAGACATCTTTTTCGGATAATTGCCCTTCGCTCGTCAGTTTTTTTAAAGCACCGCGATGGAGAGCTTGCTCCACATGGTCAACGATGATCTTGTCGGCTTTCAGGATGAGTGCATCCTCGATTTCCTGGAACGACCCCAATGGGAAGATAATAGTGCCTTTTTTGATCCATTCCGCTTTGATGAGGGGAGTCTGGGCTGGCGTAACAGTGATGAGGACCTCGGCCTGGCTGGCTTCCTGGGGATCCTCGACGATGCGGATGGTGCCTTTGACGCTGTCCTGCATTTTTTCAGCAAATGCTTCCGCCGTGCTGTGTCTGTGGTTCCAGACAATCAATTCGGTGATATCGAACAGGTCTGCAATTGCCCGGATATTGGTGCTGGCTTGCATTCCTACTCCGTAAATCCCAATTGTAACAGTCGGCTTTTTGATTAAATACCGTAATGCGTTTGCGGTCTGGGCCCCGGTGCGCATATTGGTGATATAAGCGCCTTCTAGAGCAGCCGTGAAAGTGCCCAGATGCGGATTGATCAGCAAAATCATCCCTGTGATATAAGGCAGGCCGGCAGCTTTGCGCTCACCCAAAAATCCCCCGACCCATTTCAGGCCGGCGATGTCCTGCGAACCGATGTAGGCCGGCATTGCGTTCATGAACCCTTCGTACGGCGGGTAACCGCCAGTTTCACCCAGATCCAGTGTCAATTTTGTCGGGTTGATGACTGTACCATCACCGAGCCCCTGAAAGGTCTGATGCACGAGATTGTTGAAATCCGCAATATCCAATAATTCCTTGATGGTGCTTTGGTTGATCAGAAGCGTACTGCGTTCTTCCATGGCCATTCTCCTTTAAACGAGATGTGTACAAAAGGGTCTTTCCGTTTGAACAGTCACATAAAGTATAGCATTTTTTTGAGAATAACAAAAAATCAGCACCAAAGGATCTGCCGAATGCGAGGGGAAATCTGGAATACCTCCACATCATGACTGTGAAAGATGGAGAGACGGAAGCGGAACTGGCTGTCGGGTTGTTCCGCGTGAAGCTGGTCTCGAGTGGGCTTTGCTGAATGGATCATATCTTTGGAGTAGCTGATTTTGTTCCGCTATAATGGAAGTGTGAGATGATTCAATAATAAGAGAGGCGATGATTTTTATGGTGAAAAAGATCGGATTCTTAGTGGGTAGTTTGCGCGAAGAGGCCTACAGCAAAAAAGTGGCCTTGGCATTTTCAGAATTGTTCCCGGACGGATATGAAACCGGAATAGTGGAAATTGGGCATTTACCTTTATATAATCAGGATTTCGACGAGGTGGAGGGCAAGCTTCCTGAATCGTACACCCCGTTCCGTGAGGAAATCAAAGGATACGATGCCTTTGTGCTCGTGACGCCTGAATACAACCGTTCCTATCCGGCAGCCTTGAAGAATGCCTTGGACGTCGGTTCGCGTCCGTACGGGTCCAATCTTTGGGACGGCAAGCCGGTTGCGGTCATCAGCCAATCCCCGGGTGCTCTGGGGGCATTCGGTGCGAATCATCACTTAAGGCAAGTGCTTGTCTTCCTGAATATGGTTCCTTTGCAGCAGCCGGAAGCCTACATCGGAAATGTCCACAAGCTGTTGAACGAAGACGGTTCCGTTAAGGAAGAAAAGACGAAAGGATATTTCCAATCGATTGTGGATGCTTTCGTCCAATTGATCGAAAGCACGGAACCGTCGAAACAGTAAATGCTGGAAATACCCATTCTTACGAAAAAGCGTGAGGATGGGTATTTTGTATGCCTGGGGGCTTTTTTCCTCTGCTATAATGGATGCAGACAACTATCAACCAGAAAAGGAAAAACTAATGGACAAACATACAAACCAATCTTCTTTGTTGGACAGGCTGAAAGTACATGCGGCATCCAACAGCATCCCGATGCACATGCCGGGCCACAAGCGCAACGTCGAATTGTTGGGTACGGATCTGCCTTACAGCATCGACATCACGGAAATAGATGGCTTCGACAATCTGCACGGCGCGACTGGTATCCTCAACGAATACATGGAAGAAATCTCAGCATTTTACGGTACCGAGCGCTCATTTTACCTCGTGAACGGCAGTACCTGCGGCATCCTGGCGGGAATCCGCGCTGCGACGAAACGCGGTGGCAAGATTGCAATCGCCCGCAATTGCCACAAATCGGTCTATCATGCAATCGAACTTTTCGGATTGAAGGCCGTCTATCTGATGCCGGAAATGGACGAATCATTCGGCATCCACGGCGGCATTTCGGCGGTAAGCATCGCGGATATGTTGGAAAAACATCGGGATACGCAACTGGTCGTCTTGACTTCGCCGACATACGAGGGGGCAGTCAGCGATGTCGCGGTTATCGCGGCAATCTGTCATGGGCAAGGGATTCCGTTGCTCGTCGATGAGGCACACGGCTCGCATTTCAATTATTCGGAATATTTCCCAACCAGCGCCACCGCACTCGGCGCAGACCTTGTGATCCAGAGTCTGCATAAGACGTTGCCTTCGTTGACGATGACGTCGCTTGCCCATCTGAATGGCAACCTGATCAGACCGGAAGAAATGGCGCGGCAACTCGCCATCTTCGAAAGCAGCTCGCCGTCCTATGTGCTGATGGCTTCGATCGACCGCTGTTTCCGTTTGCTGTGGGATGAAGGGGAGCAGTTATTTGGAAGCTACAATCAAAGGTTATCTGACTTTTCGAAAAAAATGGAGCAGCTCCAGCATCTCAGGGCGCTGTGCCACGGAAGCGACAGTCCGGCGCTGCACCCAACCTTTTTTGCCTTCGACAAAGGCAAAATCCTGATTTCTGCGCAAGGAACCGGCTTAACCGGACAGAGACTCGCGGAAATGTTACGGAGCGATCATCATGTCGAAATGGAGATGGCTTATGGTGATCATGCGTTGGCGATGACCAGCGTCTGCGATACGCAAGCCGCGATGGCTGCTTTGGCCGATGCGCTATTGGCCATTGACGGCACGCTCAATCCGCATAACGGGGAGCATAGCTCAAATGATGTCACTTTAATTTTTTCCTTGCCTGAAAAGCAATGCGAAATTTGGCAGGCTTTGGAATCGGAAAAAGTAGATTGCCCGATTGAAAATGCAGTGGGGCATACAGCGGCCGAATACGTTTGGGCCTATCCGCCCGGCATCCCGTTGCTAGTCCCTGGGGAACGGATCAGCTCAGGGTTTATCCAGCAAGTCCGAACGTTGCTGAACAAGGAGACGCAGGTCTACAGCGACGGCGACGGGCTCCCGAAAAATATCCGGATTATTGAAGATGGAGGGCTTGCTCAGTAACTTACATTTTGATAGTTATTGATCGAATCACGATAGCGATAAAAACGGTCACTATGCTGATAGGTGGGGAGATTGACGGACTAATAATTTGTTGGTAGAATTATTCACAAAGGAAGTTTTTTCTGTCAAGCAATATGCTTCCTTAACCTGTTTCAGAGGAGATGTCGTTATGAAAAGAATCGTGACACTAAGCACCCGCAACTTGAAGGATACTGCCAAACACGGCGGCTGCGGCGCATGCCAAACATCTTGCCAATCCGCATGCAAAACTTCTTGCGGAATCGCTAACCAAAGCTGTGAGAACCCTAGACAAGCAGCAAAATAAAAAAGAGTCCGCCCGGCTGATTCCAGTTGGGCGGCAATTTTATGGACAAAAAGGAGTTTGAAACCGAAATGATTCATCAATATAAACTGAACGGATACAATATCGTAATGGATACCTACAGCGGTGCCGTGCATGTCGTGGACGACCTTGCCTTCGACATCATCGCGCTGTACGAAGAAACCCCGGTCGAAGAGATCGTCACGATGATGCTGGAACAATATGCGTACGACCCTGAAATCAACGAAACGGAAATCCGCGATACGCTATCGGATGTCGAAGAGTTGAAAGCCAACGGGGAATTGTTCACGGAGGACATGTACCAGAATCTTTCACTGGACTTGAAGGACCGCAAAACATTCGTGAAAGCTTTGTGTCTGAATGTGGCGCATACCTGCAACTTGACTTGCGATTATTGCTTCGCCAGCCAAGGCAAGTACAATGGCGACAGAGCGATCATGAAATTCGAAGTCGGCAAGCAAGCGATCGACTTCCTGCTTGAGAACTCCGGCCACCACCGCAATCTTGACGTCGACTTCTTCGGTGGCGAACCTTTGATGGCTTGGCGCGTCGTGAAGCAGATCGTCGAATACGCCCGCAGTAAGGAAGAAGAGTCCAAAAAGACTTTCCGTTTCACTTTCACAACAAACGGGATGCTTCTGAACGACGAAATCAATGACTTCCTGAACAAAGAAATGTACAACGTCGTTTTGAGCTTGGATGGACGCAAGGAAGTCCATGACCGTCTTCGCCGCACGGTCAACGGGAAAGGCAGCTACGACTACATTTTGCCGAAATTCCAGAAATTCGTAGAAGGGCGCGGCGACAAGGAATACTATGTCCGCGGCACCTACACAGGCAATAACGTCGATTTCACAAACGATATTTTCCACGTGGCTAATCTTGGATTCGACAAACTGTCGATGGAGCCGGTCATCTGCGACCCTTCCGAACCTTACGCTTTGACGGAGAAAGATCTTCCGACACTGTACAGACAGTATGAAATCCTGGCTGAGGAAATGCTGAAGCGCGGCGAAGAGGGCAACGACTTCACTTTCTACCACTACATGCTGGACCTTTCCGAAGGCCCGTGCATCCAGAAACGCATCTCCGGCTGCGGATCAGGAACGGAATACATGGCTGTCACGCCTTGGGGTGAAATATTCCCTTGCCACCAGTTCGTGGGTGATGAAGAATTCAGCATGGGCAATATCTGGGATGGAATCACCAAACCGGAACTGCAAAACCAATTCAAGGAAGTCAACTGCTATTCCAAACCGGAATGCCAGGATTGCTGGGCGAAATTGTACTGCAGCGGCGGCTGCCCTGCGAACTCGCTGCATGCGACCGGTTCGCTGAAAGGCAATTATGAATTCAGCTGCGACCTGTTCCGCAAACGCGTGGAATGCTCGATGATGGTGAAAGTCGCGGAGCAAATCCGTGAAATGGAAGCCGAAGCGATGGCTGCCGAGTAAGAAGATAACGAGATAATTATGGGAAGAGAAGTGCGCGCTGGCTAATTGTCGGTGCGTGCTTCTTTTTTGCTGCGGAGTCGGGAGGAGGGTGGCGTGGCTGCTCCTCCGGTGAAGGAGGCTTTGGCCGGAGGACAATTCAAAATACCGCCCCCAACTCCTGGGAAGCCGGCCTAACCGGAGGAACACTCGAAATATCAGCCGGACCTCCGGCGAGACCGGCTCTCGCCGGAGCAAAAAGCAAAAAAGCAAAAATGTAAAAAGCAAAAATAAAAAAAGCAAAAATGCGGGCCGGATCCCCGGCCGAAAAGCCAACAGAATAAACCGCACAATCGCCTGATTGTGCGGTTCAACATTTATTCACTTATTTCTTATTCAATTCATCCAGAAAGGCAACAATCCGTCGGCAGCCTTCGCTGACATTCTCGTCGCTGGCGGCGTAGCTCATGCGGAAATAGCCGACTCCGGATTCGCCGAAAGCAGAACCGGGGATGACGCCGACACCGGCTTTGCGTGCGAGGTCGATGCAGAAGTTCCAATCATCATCGCCGTACTGCTCCGGAATGCGCGGGAAGAGGTAGAAGGCGCCGTCCGGATTGTTCATCTTCAGCCCGGCGGCCGTCAAACCTTCCAACAGAATATCTCGGCGTTTGCGGTAGGCAGCTTTCATCGTTGCCGTCACTTCATCGCCGTCGCGGAAGGCAACCCCAGCCGCTATTTGTGCGGGCGTGGAGCCGCAAGTGACCAAGCTCTGGTGGTATTTCAGGATTTCGCGGATCAGGTCCGGTTGGGCAGCGACAAAGCCGACGCGCCAGCCGGTCATCGCGTAGCTTTTCGAAGTGCCGTTGATGACGATGGACTGCTCCGGGATGTACTTGGCGATGGATGTATGGCTGCCGTCGTAGGTCAGCTCGCTGTAGATTTCATCGCTGAGCACGAAAACATCATATTTTTTGATGACCGTAGCCAAAGCTTCAACTTCTTCTTTTGTATAAGTCGCGCCGGTCGGATTGTTGGGATAGGTCAGCACGACCATCTTCGTTTCCGGATTTGCTTCCAACGCTGCCGTCAGGTCCTCCGGTGTGATCAGGAAGCCGGTCTCCGAAGTGTCGATCTTGACGCTGTGCCCGCCCGCCAAATGCGTAACGTATTCATACTGCGGAAAAGCCGGCGATTGGATGATTACCTTATCGCCTGGGTTCATCAGCGCGAACATCGAGGCGGTGATCGCTTCCGTCGCACCGACCGTCAGGACGATGTCGGTCTCCGGGGTGTAGTGCAAGCCGTATTTCCGCTCCATGAATTTTGCGATTTCCTTGCGGGTCTCGAGAACACCCGCAGAAGGGGCGTAATGTGTCTGATTCTGGTTTAGAGCCTCTGCAGCGGCCGCCTTGATGAAAGCCGGCGTATCAAAATCAGGCTCCCCCATCGTGAAGCGGATCAGGTCCTTCACATCGCTGATGGCGGCATCGAAGTTACGGATGGGCGATCCTTTCAGTTGCTTGACAAAGCGGTTCGTTTCTCTGCTCATAATTTATTGTCTCCTCCGGATGAAATATCCTTGATCTAATGTATAGTCGAACATGCGCCAACCGATTGCCGACGTCCAATCTCATGAAAATAACATAACACGATTGCGGGCGTATTTCTATGCAAACTTGCCTACTCCTGGATGAAAATTAGAAAATCGCGAGTTTGATGAGCGTTTTCACATGCGGGTGGCCGATCCTTCCCGGCACTTTCCGATCCGGAGGCCCGCCTGCGCCTTGATGCGCAACTCCGAAACACTTAAAGACCAAGCAGAAGTAAGCTTCTTTCCCAGAGCGGTTGACAGTTTTGCCGGATAAGTGTACGATTAGAAAAATGAATGAATCGCCAAGCAAAAAGAGGTCGCGGCTGGTCAAGAGTACCGCAAGGGAAAGGGACGGTCGCCGAAGCATGCAGATGCTGGACCCAGGTTGAACAAATGTGGGGCTGTTCCATTGTCGTTGCCCGATGACAGTGGATTGCGCTTTAGCTTGGTTGGGCGAATGCAGGTCTCCGTAGCCGTAAGCACTCGCTTACCGCTATTTTTTTTGCGTTTCAGGAACGAACGGACGTCCACCGCATAGGGCAAATACAGGCTAGCATGCTATAATGGGCATGTTGGAACAGAAAAAATGATCAGGAGGAAACATCAAATGAGCGAACTATTATTGACAGATGCTTATGAAATCGCAGCCTATATCAAAGCTGCCGAAAAGCAAACACCCATAAAACTTTACATCAAAGGGGATTTTGAAAATCCTGCCTACGAAGGTTTGAAATTTTTCGGTAGCGGAGACAGCTACACAGTCTTCGGGGATGCTTCAGCAATCTATCCTTTCTTGGAAGCAAACAAAGACAAAATCAAGGATCAAGTCATGGAATACGACAGACGCAATTCCGCGATTCCGTTGTTGGACACTACCAAAATTGATGCACGTATCGAGCCCGGCTCCTTCATCCGTGATCACGTAACAATCGGCAAGAGCGCCGTCATCATGATGGGTGCGGTCATCAACATCGGCGCCGTCATCGGCGAAGGCACAATGATCGACATGGGTGCGGTAGTCGGCGCACGCGGCACAATCGGCAAAAACTGCCACATCGGAGCAGGCGCAGTGGTTGCAGGCGTTCTTGAGCCACCATCGAAATCACCAGTCATCATTGAAGACGGTGTTCTGGTCGGCGCGAACGCTGTCATCATCGAAGGCGTGCACATCGGCGAAGGCGCTGTTGTCGCAGCAGGCGCGATTGTATTGGAAGACGTACCGGCTAACGCGGTAGTTGCGGGATCCCCTGCAAAAATCGTGAAGATGAAGGACGAAAAGACAAGCGAAAAAACCCAATTGTTGTCTGATTTGAGAGACTGATAAATACACGCGGAGGGACCAGGTGAACAGCATGCAGATTGCAGAATTATACGATACGGTGAAAATGATCCGAAGGGAGCTCCACCAGATTCCGGAGATTGGCTTCGATCTGCCGCTGACTTCTGAATACGTACGCCAGAAGCTGGTGTCGTTCGGTTATGAACCGATCAGCACCGCCGAAACGGGCTGGGTAGCCGTCCTGGAGGGCAAGTCCCCGACAGCGGTCGCCTTCCGCGCCGATATGGATGCGCTGGAGGTTACCGAGGAAACCGGAGCGGATTTCGCTTCCATTCACCCGGGCAAAATGCACGCGTGCGGACACGATGGGCACATGGCCTTGCTGCTGGGTTTCGCGAAATATTTGAAGTCTTTGCCGATTTTGGAGAAATCTGTCGTGCTGGTTTTCCAACCGGCTGAAGAAGGCCCAGGCGGCGCGAAGTGGATCATGGATTCCGGCATCCTGCAGGAACTGCAGGTCGAAAAAATCTACGGATTCCACTTGTATCCGAGTCTGCCGGAAGGGATTCTTGGTTTGGCCAAGGGACCTTTGATGGCGCGCAACGGCGAATTCGATATCACGCTTGAGGGCGTCAGCTCGCATGCCGGGCAGCCGCATTTCGGCAAGGATGCCTTGATTGCCGCCGCGCAGATCCTGCTGTCGGTCCAGAACATTCTGGCCCGCGACCTCGATCCGTTGCAGCCGGCGGTCGTGAACATCGGCACGCTCCATGCCGGGGAAGCCCGCAATATCGTGGCCGGAAAAGCCGAGCTGACCGGGACAATCCGGAGCTACGACAAGGCGGTCTATGCTTCAATCAAGGAACACCTTGCCGACATCTGCGCCGGCATCGAGCGGTTGAGCGGTGTCATCTGCAGGTTGGATATCCGCGATTTCTATCCGGAAGTCACGAACGATGCGGAAATGATCGGCACCTTGATGGACGCTCTTCCGGCCGATGCCTACGAAGTCGTCAAACCACTGATGCTGGCCGAGGACTTTGCTTTCTACCAGGAAAGCATCCGCGGCGCCTTTATCCTGCTCGGTACCGGACGTCCCGACATGGGCTGGACGCATCCGCTCCACAGCAGTCGCTTCAACTTCGACGAGAAGGTGCTGCTGAAAGGGATCGCATGCTACGACCTGATCCTGGAAAGGGAAGGGCTGAAGCGCTAAAAGAATCAGAATGATTATACAGAAAGGCACTCTTAACGGGGTGCCTTTTGGTTTGGGGCACATAACGATTGCCGTCCTCCGGTGAGGGGTGCTTCGCCGGAGGACAGGACCGCATTCAGACGCGCTCCTCCGACAAGCAGAAGCCTCCTCGGAGAAGTGCTCGGCTATTACCGGTCAGCTCCGGCGAACGAAGCCTCGCCGGAGCAGCAGGTCATCATGCAACGCCGTCCTACGATGAAGGCGTTCTTCGCCGGAGTTCCGGACCGCAACAAAAGCAGTCACCCAAATCAGCTGCCGTAATGTTGCGCCGCTTCCAATAAAATTGTAAAGGTTCGATTAAGTTGATGGATCGCAAAAGCATTTTCTCCGCAAAAAAGGTACAATAGAAACATATACTGTATGAAAGAAGGGGAATTATGCATAAGAAAAAATTATCCGCATTTCTTTTAGGGTCAACAGCATGGTTGCTGGTCGCATGCCAAAACCCGGCAACAGACACGACAGCCACCGAGACGGCGACAAGCACGTCGCAAGTGCAGTCAGATACAGTGGTGACCAGTCAAGCTGCTTCGAGAGCCAGCAGCTTGAAAGCTGCCGAGAGCGTGCAGGCACAGATGCCGTCCGCAAGCAGCATCACTGCAGATTCCGCAACGACAGCTGATACTGCCCAAACCGCCGATGAGTCAGCGCTGATCACCGAAGCGAAACAAACAATCACGCAATTGACAGGCTATGTCGAAAGTGAAGTGTACCTGTTCATCGTGGAAGCGGTCGAGGGCAATGAAGTCACCATCAACGTCCGTGAAAACGGCATCGATGTAGCCAGCTCCGTCGGCTTTTACCGTTATAACGGGACGACCGGGGAATTGCTGGAAATGGATATCGTAACCGGAGAATACACCCGCCATCCTGCACAATATTAAAAAATAGGCTTGAATCAAAAAAATGAGGAGTGATGATGATTTTCGATCTGGGATTACTGGCAAAAATATTTGCAATCAATTTGAGTTATGTGACGCTGAACACGATCCGCTTCATGCTGACGATGAAAGGTTACCGTATCTTGGCGCCGCTCTTGAGCATGGTGGAAATCGTCATTTATGTATTGGGTCTGTCGATGGTCATGAACAGTCTCGACAATCCGCTCAATCTGGCGGCCTATGCACTCGGATACGGCGCCGGCATCGGTATCGGCATCAAAATCGAGGATTGGCTCGCGCTCGGCTACACAATGATCACAGTCATGACCCAAGATGCAAGCAGCACAATGCCGAACCAATTGCGCGATCTCGGCTACGGGGTCTCCAGCTACAGAGCCAACGGCAGGGACGGCGAGCGGCTTGTGCTCGAAATCCTGCTGACGCGGAAGGCCGAACGCCACCTGCAGAACAAAGTGTTGGAAATCGATCCGAAAGCTTTCATGGTGTCATACGATCCGAAGTATATCCATGGAGGCTTCTGGTCCAAACGCGTCCATCTGGGCAAGTAAACGAATGAACAAATGAACGGACAAGGAAAGGGGAAACGAGATGGCAGAACTTGTTAAATTGGGAAAAACCGACCTACTGATCCATCCGATCGGGCTGGGAGCGAACAAAATCGCCGCAGCTGATCCGGAAACGAACACCGAATACGGTGGTGATGTGCTGTTGAGCGCAATCAACAAAGGACTTAATTTTATCGATACAGCCTTCCTTTACGGGATGGGCACTTCCGAAACGATCATAGGCAAGACGCTGAAGGAACGCAACCTGCGCAACAACGTGGTCATCGCCACAAAAGGTGCGCATCAAGTGACGGAAAAGGGCATCGTCCTGAACAACAATCCGGCTTTCCTGACGGAGCAGGTCGAAAACAGCCTGAGACGTCTGCAGACCGATCATATCGATCTTTACTACATCCATTTTCCGGATGAAGCGACACCCAAAGCCGAAGCTGTCGGTGCGCTGCATCGACTGAAGGAACAAGGAAAAATCCGTGCCATCGGTGTCTCAAACTTCAGTCTGGAGCAGCTGAAGGAAGGCAACGCCAACGGCTATGTCGATGTCGTCCAGGATGAATACAACCTCCTGAACCAGTCGGCCGAAGAGGGGTTATTCCCATACTGCCGCGAGCAAGGCATCTCCTTCATCCCATACTTCCCGTTCGCATCCGGTCTGCTGGCCGGCAAGTACAGGGAAGATTCGGTCCTGCCGGAAAAGCAAAGGAAGCGCCCGCAGTTCCAGGGCGATACTTACAAAGATATCCTAAAGCGCGTGGACCAGATCCGTCCGCTCGCCGAGAAGCACCGGACCGGATTGCAGAATGTCGTTTTGGCCTATTATCTGTCAAAGGACGTCGTCGACGCTGTCATTCCGGGCGCACGCAATCAGCAGCAGGTGCTTGAAAACCTTGAAGCCGCTGATGTCCGCTTGGATGCGGAGGATGTCGCATTGATCCAGCAAGCTTTTCCGGCGTCTTACCGATTGCCGAAATAACTTTCTGATTGTCGAAAAACTTTTAGATTACAAAATGATGAAAAAAGCATTTGACATTCATTAGCTTCAGGCATAGAATTACATCATAATCTAACAAACAGAAGGGGGAGAATGGGAATGGATGCGAGTTGTGAAATGTGTATGTTACAAAATAAAATGGAAGCGCCGTTCTCATTTGATGCCCTAGTCATTCTAAAAGTGATTTAGCCCAGGATCCTACTTACTACAAGTAGAGTCCTATTTCCGTTTCATTGGGCTCTCATAAAGAATGAGCCTGACCACATAGGCTCATTCTTTTTTTCTTTCAGTATGACAGGTAAATAAAATAGATATGGAGTGGTTTGGATGACAGAAATGACACAGACAGAAGAACAGAAAGCGTTGAACATCGATTGGGAAAATCTGGGGTTCAGCTACATCAAGACGGATTACCGCTTCATTTCTTATTGGAAAGACGGGAAATGGGACGACGGCGAAATGACGACAGACAACAAAGTCCACATCAGCGAAGGCTCGCCGGTGCTGCACTATGGCCAATCCTGCTTCGAGGGGATGAAGGCTTACCGCACAAAAGACGGCAGCATCAACCTGTTCCGTCCTGAAGAAAACGCCAAACGGATGATCAACAGCTGCCGACGTCTGTTGATGCCTGAGTTTCCGGTTGAAAAATTTGTCGAAGCCGCCAAAGCGGTCGTAAAAGCCAATGAAAAATGGGTACCGCCCTACAACACCGGCAGTACGCTCTATCTGCGCCCGTATATGATCGGTGTCGGCGACAACATCGGCGTCAGCCCGGCGACCGAATACATCTTCTCCATCTTTGTAATGCCGGTTGGACCTTACTTCAAAGGCGGCCTGACGCCGACGAACTTCATCGTTTCCGACTACGACCGCGCCGCTCCGCACGGTACGGGTGCAGCGAAGGTCGGCGGAAACTACGCAAGCAGCCTGCTGCCGGGCAAAGAAGCGCATGACCGCAACTTCAGCGACTGCATCTACTTGGATCCGGCATCGCACACGAAGATTGAAGAAGTAGGTTCCGCAAACTTCTTCGGCATCACGAAGGACAACCGTTTCGTGACTCCGAAATCACCATCGATCCTGCCGAGCATCACCAAGTATTCCTTGTTGTATTTGGCCGAGCACAATTTGGGCATGGAAGTCGAGGAAGGCGATGTCTACATCGACAAGCTGGATGAATTCAGCGAAGCCGGTGCTTGCGGTACCGCAGCTGTCATTTCTCCAATCGGCGGCATCCAAAACGGCGACGATTTCCACGTCTTCTATTCGGAAACGGAAGTCGGACCGGTAACGCGCAAATTGTATGAGGAACTGACCGGCATCCAATTCGGCGACATCGAAGCACCGGAAGGCTGGATCGTGAAAGTGGACTAAACTAGATAGATGGAAAAGCAGCTCTCCCAAAGCTTTAGTGCTGAGGGATGGCTGTTTTTTTGGTGCTGGCTTCCGGAGGGGAGGTCGTCAGCTCCGGCGAGGGTGCGCTGGCCGGAGAACAGCATGCGCGCGGGCGACCAACTCCGGCGAGCGAATGTTGGCCGGAGGAGAGGCATTATCCGGGTGTCGGACTCCGGCGAAGCCGAGCCAATCGGAGGTGACATTTTACCGGGATCCCCAGCTCCGGCGAGGACCGCCTTCGCCGGCGGAAAACGCTAGCGCCGGTGAACGGGTCGTTCCTCGGAGAACAGCATGCGCGCGGGCGACCAACTCCGGCGAGCGAATGTTGGCCGGAGGAGAGGCGTTATCCGGGGACCGAACTCCGGCGAAGCCGAGCCAACCGGAGGTGACATTTTACCGGGATCCCCAGCTCCGGCGAGGACCGCCTTCGCCGGCGGAAAACGCTAGCGCCGGTGAACGGGTCGTTCCTCGTAGAACAGCATGCGCGCGGGCGACCAACTCCGGCGAGCGAATGTTGGCCGGAGGAGAGGCGTTATCCGGGGACCGAACTCCGGCGAAGCCGAGCCAGCCGGAGGTGACATTTTACCGGGATCTTCATCTCCGGCGAGGACCGCCTTCGCCGGAACAGGTCGGATCACTGGAACAAGCAAGCGCAATGCATATCTGTGGCAATCGGCCCCACTTTTAGCTATGATTAAGCTATAGAGTTTGGCGGGAGGAAAAAGCAATGAACGCATTAAGGAAATACATCAAAAATCCAAAAATTCGCCAAATCATCGTCCTGTTCCAGCAGCATTGGGGCCGGATGGAAATCGGGCGGCAGTCGGCTGAGATGGCCTACTATGTGTTGTTGGCGCTGCTTCCGTCGCTGTTGTTGCTGGGGAACATCATTCCATTGCTGCCGTTGCCGCGGGAGCAGGTGCTCTCCTACGTGGAGATGGCTCTACCGCTTGAAGTCAGCAATACACTCACCCCGATACTGGAACAATACTTGAATAGCGGCAGTGGAGGGGTGGTTTCGTTCGGGCTGGTGCTGTCGATCTGGACGGCTTCGAGAGCCTTCAATGTTTTTCAGAATGTTTTGAATCAAGTGTACAATACGAAGATGCGTAAAAATATCATCGTCCACAGGATCTTTTCATTCGTGATCGCCTTTCTGTTGGTTGCCATGATTGCGCTTGTCGCTTTCCTGTTCATGTTCGGCAGATATATCCGGGATTTCTTCGAAGAGTTTTTGTCCATGCAGTTGGACTTCATCACAGCCTTCGAAAATTTCCGCTGGATCGTTGCCTTTTTGATCATCGCCATCATCATGACAGTCATTTATTATGTGGTGCCGAATGTGCGCTGGTCATTCAAATATTCGGTGCCGGGTGCAGCGTTCGCAACAATCGGCTTCCTCTTGATTTCGCAGCTGTTCTCCTTGTATGTCGGAATCGCCGGCAGCCAGGCCATCGGGAACGGGGCGATCGGAGTCGTGATCACGCTGCTGCTATGGCTGTACCTGATGGGGACGGTGCTGATATTGGGTGGCTTCCTCAATGTGATGCTGTACCATTATTTCCGGCCTTTGCCGATTGTCCTGAAGGAAGAGAGCCGCTATGCGATCCGTTATTCGAAGAACGCATTGGCGTTGACCGTCAACGAACAATCTTTGAAACGGCGCCTGATCCGCAAAAAACTGCGTATCCAAGGCAACAAACAAGCAGACAAGTGATTGAATCCGGAATGACGAGGCGGAGAGGTTTAGGTTTTTTTAAACCTCGGCGCCTTTTTTTTTGGGCGAAGTTTCTATATAATGAAAAGATAGCACGCCCATTGTTTTTGAAAGAAAGGATTTAATCATGCGAAATCAACAAACTACGCAGAATGCGGATGTTTCGAAGATCGATTACGGCATTATCCTGTCCGTGTTCCTTCTGGCCATCATCAGCGTCCTGACGATTTATTCAACTACTGTCCTGCAGACGGACGGCGGCATCGGTACGACCATCATGCAGCTCGTCTGGTACGGCATCGGCATCATCGCCGCAGCCATCGTAATGCATTTCGATTCCGAACAACTCTGGAAAGTCGCGCCGATTGCATACGGGGCCGGCATCCTATTACTGTTCCTGGTCCTGATTTTCTATGACCGCAACACTTATGCGCTGCAAGGGGCAAAAAGTTGGTTCCGCTTCGGTGGCGTCACCTTCCAGCCGTCTGAAGTCGTGAAGGTCGCCCTCATCATCATGCTGGCGCGGGTCATCACCGAGCACAATATGCAGATCGATGACCGGACCGAAAAGACCGACATGAACCTGCTTCTGAAGATCGCCATGTGGTCGGCACCGCCGCTGCTGCTGGTCATCCTGCAGAATGACCTCGGTACCACGCTCGTTTTCCTGGCGATCATCATCGGCATGACGTTCCTTTCCGGCGTATCCTGGAAAATCCTGCTGCCCGTATTCGGTACGATCGGGGCCCTCGGATCGCTGCTCATCTACCTGGTTGTCTACAATCGCGACGTGCTCCTGAATTTCGGCTTCCAGAATTACCAATTCGCCCGGATCGATTCCTGGCTCGACCCGTTCGGGGACAGCACCGGGGATGCCTATCAACTGGCGCAAAGCATGAAAGCGATCGGATCAGGCAAACTGTTCGGCAAAGGCCTCGGCGTTTCCGAAGTCTACGTGCCGGTTCGCGTTTCCGATATGATTTTTTCCACGATCGGCGAGAATTTCGGCTTCATCGGCGGGTGTTTTCTCATTTTCATCTATTTCCTGCTGATCTACCAAATGATCCGCATCTGTTTCGATACGAAAAATGAATTTTATGCCTACATGGCGACGGGCGTCATCATGATGATCCTGTTCCACGTATTGGAAAATATTGGCATGACGATCGGGCTATTGCCGATCACCGGTATCCCATTGCCGTTCATCTCGCAAGGGGGCTCGGCGCTCCTCGGCAATATGCTCGGAATTGGACTGGTCATGTCGATGCGTTACCATTACCGCAGCTACATGTTCTCGGATGAGGACGAACATTTCGGAATCTGACCCTAACTCAAGGAGGCAATTGCATGATCACCATTTACCAACATCCCCAATGCTCGACCTGCAAAAAGACGCGCGCTTGGTTCGACGAAGAGGGCATCGCCTATGAATTGAAGGACATCCGCGAAGAGCGTCCGGACCGGGAAAGCATCCGCCAAGCGATCGCATCAGGCAATCTGACGCTGCGCCGCATCTTCAACACGAGCGGCAACCTGTACAAGGAAATGCAACTGAAGGACAAACTCGACAGCATGGACCTAGAGGAAGCGCTGGACTTGCTCGAATCGGACGGCATGCTGATCCGTCGGCCATTCGTAACGGACGGCACGCAGATCACGGTAGGCCACGACGAAGAGAAATTAACCACTACCTGGAAATAAGCGAAGGAGGAAAACAACATGACTGAAAACACAGTGAAATACAGCGAGAACGGCTTCTGGATCAAGAAGGAAGCGGACAAGTACATCATCGGCCTATCCGAAAAAGGCCATGACGACCTGGGCGAAGTCAGCTTCATCGACCTGCCGGAAACGGGAGCGATCAAAACGACCGACACCCTGATCGGCGTGGAAGCCGCCAAAGCGATGACCGACTTGACTTCTCCATTGAACGGCACAATTACAGCCATCAACGAAGCGCTGGAAAACAATCCGGAGAACCTGAACAGCACCGATGCAACAGTGAACTGGATCTTCGAACTGACGGACGTATCCGCTGAGGCTTTCGAAGCTCTGCAGAACGAATCCGGACTGTAAAAGAATGTGGAAAGATAAAAAGGCAAGCATGCGGACATCGTGTCCGAGTGCTTGCCTTTTTGATTTTTAATTGTGCCCCGGCGAAAGCCGGGTCGGCCGGAGGAGCCGGCCAGGAACTATTCTTTCCTCCGGTGAGAGGGATTTAGCCGGAGAAAAACTGATTATCCTGTTCTTTCCTCCGGCGAACGTTTCCTCACCGGAGGACGCGAAACTATTCCGTCACCAACTCCGTCCGCCGCCTCCTCACCGGAGTTGGCGACCGCTAAATGCCTAGCACATCGCCCGCGCCACCAGATCCTCAAAGAACAGACGCATGTTTTTGGCTTCCGGTATCATCGTCTCCGGGTGCCATTGGATGGCAAGGATGCTTTGTTCCGGATCCGTCGCTTCGACGGCTTCAACAAGGCCGTCGGGGCTGTATCCGACCGGCTGCAAGCCCTTAGCGACGACCTTCAAGGCTTGATGGTGGAAGGAATTCACCGACAGCTTTTCGCCGACGAGGGCGTGGAGGTGGCTGCCTTCCGTAACGATGACGGAGTGGGTCGCAAATTTGAAGTCGGTCTTCTGTTGATGCTGGATGCGCATTTCCGGATAATCATGCGCAAGGTCCTGATACAGGCTCCCGCCCATCTGGACGTTCAAAATCTGCAAGCCGCGGCAGACGGCCAGGATCGGTTTCTTCTGTTTCAGGGCTTCTGCTACGAGCGCCATTTCGAAGTCGTCGCGCAAAGGGAAGGTCGCGCCGATATGCAGGCTCGGTTCCTCGCCGTAAAAGTTCGGGGAAACATCCTGTCCACCCGTCAACAACAGCCCGTCGATTTTGGCGACGTAGTCGGCTGCCGTTTCGGGGGCGCCAATCGGAATGATCAACGGATTGCCTCCTGCGGCCTGGACCCCTTTCACGAATCCGATGGGGGTGTAGGCGACGGAAATCCCTGAGAAAGCAGGGACAGCTTCCAGTAATTGGTTGCCGGTGATACCGATCAATGGTCTCATATATGTTGTCTTCCTTTCGTTATTGACTGATTTTTATCATTTTACCGCATAATTGAGAATATGGGAAAGAATCGTTCTTATAAGTGGACAAAACTGGCCGATAGTTTATAATGATTATAAATTGAAAAAAATTATCGTTGATTAATGGGGTTTTCATAATGATTCCATTGCGAAAGGTTTTCAATTGGGTTAAAATAGTCGTAGTGTCAATAATGAAGGTTCGATTAAAATATATAGATTGTGAGGAGTTAATTTATGTCTACTTTAGAAATAATAGATCTGCATGTCTCCATTGAGGATAAACAAATTTTGAAGGGTGTAAACCTGGTGATGAACACCGGTGAAATCCATGCCATCATGGGGCCAAACGGTACAGGTAAATCGACTCTGTCACAAGCAATCATGGGTCACCCGAGCTACACGATCACGCAAGGCCAAGTTCTCTTGGACGGCCAAGATGTGACCGAAATGGAAGTCGACGAACGCGCACGCGCAGGCCTATTCCTGGCGATGCAATATCCGAGCGAAATCGCCGGCATCACAAACGCTGAATTCATGCGCGCGGCCATCAATGCCCGCCGCCCGGAAGACGACAAAATTTCGGTCATGAACTTCATCAAAAAGTTGGACGAAAAAATGGAAATCCTGAACATGCCTGAAGAAATGGCTGAACGCTATTTGAACGAAGGCTTCTCAGGCGGAGAAAAGAAACGCAACGAAATCCTGCAATTGATGATGATCGAACCGAAATTCGCGATCCTTGACGAAATCGACTCCGGTTTGGATATCGATGCTTTGAAAGTCGTTTCCAAAGGCGTGAACCTGATGTCCGGTCCTGACTTTGGCGTCCTGATCATCACCCATTACCAACGTCTCTTGAATTATGTACACCCTACATTCGTCCATGTCATGATGGACGGCCGCATCGTGAAATCCGGTGACGCCAGCTTGGCGAAACGTCTGGAAGCGGAAGGCTACCGCGGCATCCGCGACGAATTAGGTCTAGATATCCATTTGGATGAAGAATAGGAGGACGTCACATGCTGAACGAAGAAAAAACGTCCTTGTTGGATGCGGTTCGCCTGTTTTCCATTGAAAAGGAAGAACCGGAATGGATGCGCACGAAACGATTGGAATGGCTAGAAAAATACGAAGAGCAGGCTTTCCCATTGATGGAACGCATCAGCTACCACCGTTGGCCGCTCCTTGACACAACCATCTCTGCCGGTGCATACGGCGAGGAATTGGTTAATAGCCAAGGTCTCCAATACGACTTGGGCGACACACCGAAAATCGTACAATACGGAAATGTGACGCTGATGGAGCAATTGCCACAGCATTTGATTGATCAAGGTGTCATTTTTACCGACTTATATACAGCCGCTCAGGATTATCCTGAATTGGTCCAAGAATACTACATGACGATAGCCGTGAAGCCGGAAGAAGACCGTTTCACCGCTTTCCACACAGCTTTCATGAACAGCGGCGTCTTCCTTTATGTGCCGAAGAACGTCGTCATCGAAGAGCCGTTGGAAGCTCTGTTCATCCAGAATTCCCACGTGAAGGAAAGCTTCGTCAAACACGTGCTTCTGGTCGCTGACGTGAACAGCTCAGTCAAATATGTCGAGCGCTACGAAACCGAAGGCAACGAAAAGAACAGCGCCAACATCATCGTTGAAGTCATCACGAAAACGGGTGCGCAAGTCAAATTTTCTGCAGTCGACACCATGGGCGAAAACACATCCGTCTACATCAACCGCCGCGGACACCTATTGAAGGATTCTTCCATCGATTGGGCAATCGGCGTCATGAACGACGGCAATGTCATCTCCGATTTCGATTCCGATCTGATCGGCGACGGTTCCCACAGCGAAATCAAAGTCGTGGCTGTTTCCACAGGCAGACAAGTGCAGGGCATCGATACCCGCGTTACGAACTACGGCAAGCACTCGATCGGCCATATCCTGCAGCATGGGGTCATCATGGACCGTTCGACCTTGACCTTCAATGGCATCGGCCACATCATCAAAGGCGCGAAGGGCGCTGACGCGCAGCAAGAAAGCCGCGTGCTGATGCTGTCCGATAACGCGAGAGGGGATGCGAACCCGATCCTGTTGATCGACGAGAACGACGTCACAGCCGGCCATGCCGCCAGCGTCGGCCGCGTCGATCCTGAAGAAATGTTCTATCTCCTTTCCCGCGGTATCCCTAAGGCAGAAGCCGAACGTCTGGTCATCCGCGGATTCCTGGGTACGGTCATCGCGGCCATCCCGGTCAAAGAAATCCGTGAAGGCCTTGTAGAGATGATCGAAAGGAAGTTGATGAAACTTTGATCGATGCACATAAAATCAAACAAGACTTCCCGATCCTTTTCCAGACTGTGAACGACGAGCCGCTGATTTATCTGGACAATGCGGCCACTTCACAAAAACCGAAACAGGTGCTGGAAGCCATCCAACATTACTATGAGTTTGACAACGCCAATATCCACCGCGGCGTGCATACTTTGGCGGAACGCGCGACTTCAGCCTATGAAGCCGCCCGTGAAAAGCTGCGCCGCTTCATCAATGCTGCTTCGGAGAAGGAAGTCCTTTTCACCCGCGGCACGACAACCGGCCTGAACTGGGTTGCTGTCGGCTTCGGTGATCTGATCGTCGAAGAGGGTGATGAAATCTACATCACACCGATGGAGCACCACTCCAACGTGGTCCCTTGGCAACAGTTGGCGAAACGCAAGAAGGCCAAATTGGTCTACTTGCCGTTGACTGCAGACGGCTTCGTCGATGTCGAAAAATCGGCGGAATTCGTCACTGCAAAAGGCAAAATCCTGGCGGTCTGCCATTCCTCGAACGTATTGGGAGTCACCAATCCGATCAAGGAACTGGCCGCATTGATCCACCAGCACAACGGCTACATCGTCGTGGACGGCGCCCAATCGATGCCGCACATGAAAGTCGATGTGCAGGCCTTGGATGCCGACTTCTACGCCTTCAGCGGCCACAAAATGCTCGGGCCTACGGGGTCCGGCGTGCTTTACGGCAAGGAAGCCTTGCTTGAAAAGATGGAGCCGGTCGAATTCGGCGGCGAAATGATCGATTTCGTCTATGATCAGGAAAGCACCTGGAGTGTCCTGCCTTGGAAATTTGAAGCGGGCACACCGAATATCGCCGGAGGAATCGGCCTTGGCGTCGCCGTCGACTATCTGGAAGCGATCGGCATGGATGCGATCGAAGCTTACGAGAAGGAAATGGTGCGCTATGTGCTGCCGAAACTGCAGGCGATCGAAGGCATCACGGTCTACGGCCCGGCCGACCCGGAAAAGCATACGGGCGTCATCACTTTCAATCTGGAAGGGATCCATCCGCATGACTTGGCCACCGCTTTCGACATGGAAGGCATCGCTGTCCGCGCCGGTCACCACTGCGCGCAGCCATTGATGCGTTATTTGGACGTATCTTCGACAGCCAGAGCGAGTTTCTATTTCTACAACACATTCGAAGAGGCCGATCAATTCATCGCCTCCTTGCATAAAATAAAGGAGTTTTTCAAAGATGGCTTTATCTAAACTAGAAAACCTATACCGCCATGTCATTCTTGACCACTCCAGCCATCCGCACAACTACGGCACCTTGGAAAACGCCGACGAACAGATCGAACTGAACAATCCGACCTGCGGCGACGTCATCACCCTGCAATTGGCGATGGACGGCGACACGATCACGGCCGCCAAATTCTCCGGCCACGGCTGCAGCATCAGCACAGCCAGCGCCAGCATGATGACCGACGTTGTCATCGGCAAGACGAAAGCAGAAGCATTGGCCTTGGCGGAAGAATTTTTCCTGCTGGTCCAGGACAAAATCGAGCCGAACGAGCAGCACCTCGGCGAAGCGATCGTCCTGAACGGCGTCGCCAAATTCCCGGCCCGCATCAAATGCGCTACTTTGGCTTGGAAGGCTTTGGAAAGAGCGATTCTCCAGGACAAAAAAGAAAAAGGGGAAGAACAAGCGGAATCCCCGCATGAAGGAGAGATCATATGAGTGAAGTACCTGTAGTTGACGATTATAAATTTGGCTTTCATGACGACGCAAAAATCATCTATTCCACCGGTAAAGGACTGACGGAAGAAATCGTCAGGGAAGTATCCGCATCCAAGGATGAACCGCAATGGATGCTGGATTTCCGTCTGAAATCATTGGAAGCATACAGAAAAGCAGGATTGCCGAATTGGGGTCCGGATCTATCCACCCTGAAATTCGATGACATCACCTATTTCCAGAAGGCCACCGATAAAGTCGCCCGCACTTGGGATGACGTGCCTGACGAAATCAAGGAAACCTTCGAAAAAATCGGGATCCCTGAAGCCGAGCGCGCTTATCTGGCCGGCGTAACGGTCCAGTACGAGTCGGAAGCCGTCTACCACAACATGAAGGATGAGTTCGAGAAACTGGGCATCATCTTTACCGATACGGATACAGCCCTGAAGGAATATCCGGAAATTTTCAAGGAACACTTCGCCACTGTTGTACCGCCGACGGACAACTTTGAGGCTGCCTTGAATTCGGCCGTTTGGTCAGGTGGCACCTTCATCTATGTGCCAAAAGGCGTCAAATGCGATGTACCGTTGCAGACTTACTTCCGTATCAACAATGAAGGCTCCGGCCAATTCGAGCGCACGCTGATCGTCGTCGACGAAGGCGCCAGCGTCCACTATGTCGAAGGCTGTACAGCGCCGACTTATTCGGCTGATAGCCTGCATGCCGCAGTCGTTGAAATCGTTGTGAAAAAGGATGCCTACTGCCGTTACACGACCATCCAAAACTGGTCCGACAATGTCTACAACTTGGTGACGAAACGTGCTGTAGCCTTGGAAAACGCGACAATGGAATGGATCGACGGCAATCTGGGTGCCAAAGTGACGATGAAATATCCGAGCGTCATCCTGAACGGACGCGGCGCCAAAGGTACGATGCTTTCCGTAGCTTTCGCCGGCAAAGGCCAGCAGCAGGATACCGGTGCAAAAATGATCCACAACGCACCGCACACGTCCAGCTCGATCGTCTCCAAGTCGATCGCGAAGGACGGCGGGGCAGTGAACTACCGCGGACAAGTGAAGTTCGGCAAGAAATCGGAAGGATCGATTTCGCATATCGAATGCGACACGATCATCATGGACGACATCTCCACTTCCGACACGATCCCGTTCAACGAAATCCACAACGGCAAAGTTTCCCTGGAGCACGAAGCGAAAGTTTCCAAAATCTCCGAAGAGCAACTGTACTACCTGATGAGCCGTGGCCTCAGCGAGTCCCAAGCGACCGAAATGATCGTCATGGGCTTCGTCGAGCCATTCACCAAAGAACTTCCGATGGAGTATGCAGTCGAGTTGAATAGACTGATTGCTTATGAGATGGAAGGGTCAGTGGGATAATACACTAATAAAGAACCGTAAGCGTTGATTTTACTGACGTTTTCGGTTCTTTTTTGCGCTTTCCGGTAAAGTTGGGTTTGGCCATGAAATTTGCAAAGCTGGCCTTAACTCCGGCCAAGGACTGATCAGCCGGAGGGCAACACCGAAAATGTGTCTTCATCTTCGATGAAGAACGCTTCGCCGGAGGAAACAACTGTAGATGGGCTCTTAGCTCCTGGGAAGGCTCCCTTCACCGGAGAAGAGCAAAAAATCGCCACCCCTAGTAATCCATCCCCATTCCCCACAAAATAATCTAACCATGGTAACGCTTCACATTTTATTTTCATAATCAAAAGCACGATATTTACGAATTAAGTTATAGAAAGGCCCCGGCATATTGTGGAAGCAGCTGGCAGTGAGGTATTCTATTGGAAATTCAGAAAGGAATGAATTTACCGAAATGTGGGAGGAGGGAATCAAATGTCAAGTTTCTTTAGTTGGGATCTAGTGTGGGAATTTTTTCCTAAAATTCTCAGTGCGTTGCCCGTGACCTTGTTGATTGTAGGCATTGCGACTCTTGTAGGCTTGGTGTTGGGAAGTTTTATTGCGTTCATACGGGTGGAAAAAATACCGATATTGAATCAACTAGCCGCAGTATTTGTTTCCTTTATTCGCGGAACGCCGATTCTTGTCCAGCTGTACATCGTTTATTACGGTGTACCCAGCCTCTTACAGGCGATCCAAATTGATGTGTCATCATGGGACAAAATTATTTTCATCTACATTACCTACGGATTGAATACCGCAGCGTTTCAATCAGAAACCATTCGAGCCGCAATCTTGAGTGTACCGACCACGCAGAAAGAAGCGAGCATCGCTTGTGGGCTGACGAAGTCGCAAATGTACCTGCGCGTCATTCTTCCGCAAGTTGTTGTCGTGGCATTACCATCGTTTGGTACCACCACTGTCGCTTTGCTGCAGGACACATCGCTGGCATTCACGATCGGGATAGTGGATGTGGTTGGGAAAGCGCGGGCCATTGGTGCCGTTACCTTCCACACGCTGGAAGGCTATGTAGGCGCGGCAATTCTGTTCATTACATTGAGCATCATTTTGGAACGGGTCTTCGACTTGTTGGAAAAACGGATGAATTTCGCAGAAGCAAAAAAATCGTCCTTCCAACTGCCAAAATTATTACTGATTAAAAATAAAAAGGTTCAAATTAAAGAGGTTCAAAAAATTGAGACAAATTGAAGGAGGAATTATTTATGAAAAAATCAACATTGGGTTTTGGAGCAAGTTTATTGATGACAGGGATTATCTTGGCTGGATGCGGCAGCGGTTCAGCTGAAACCGATAGTGGAGCCGACAGCGGCGCGACAGAAATCAAAGTAGGCACAGGTAATGCAGCACTGCCCTACGCTTATCTGGATGAAAATGGCGAATATGATGGCTATGATGTCGCTGTAGTGAAAGCCATCGATGAAAAACTGACTGATTACACGTTCACTTTCGAAGGAGCGGACTTCCCCACAACATTGTCAAACCTAGAGAGCGATAAAGTCCAGATGGCAGCCTTTGAACTTGAAGTGAATGCAGAGCGCCAGGAAAAATTTGTATACGGGGATGTCGGTTACGTCGTATGGGATACGTACATTGTCTCGGATCCGGATGCAGGAACGGTCTATGAATCCTTCGACGATCTTGCCGGGAAAAAAGTATATGTCACAACCGCAACAAATCAGGCAGCGATGGCTGAAACCTATTTGGAAGAAAATCCCGATGCTTTTGAATTGGTGTATGGCGAATACAACAATGAACAGATCGTCCAAGCGATCACTTCCGGAGCAGTCGATGCATCTTTGGCACCGAAATATCAAGTCGATAACTGGAACCGTTCCTTTGAGGAAAACTTAGCGATTGGCAGCGAACCAGTCCATAATTCGGATGCCTACCTGCTGTTCAACAAAAAAGCTGATCAAGCCTTCATCGATGCCGTGAATACAGCATTAGAGGAATTAAAAGCGGACGGAACCATCAAAGAACTTTCCGAAGAATATTTAGATGGTGATTACGTGCCAGAATAAGAAAGGATGAGGGCCATGAGTTTCAAGTTTGAGGTGATGATCGAATCATTGAAAGTAGCAAGCCAATACATTGGCACAACATTATTCATGGCCATCACAGCGATAGTCATCGGCGTTATTTTAGGGTTGGGCATAGCGCTGATCCGACTGTATCGCATCAAAGGACTGAGCCAGTTTTTTCAAGTGGTAGTCACTTTGTTGAAAGGCATTCCGATGGTACTAATCATTCTCGCTCTGTACCTGATTGCTTCCAAACAGTTTGATGTTTGGTCGGAATCCATGAATTGGTCGCTTCGGTTCAGGGATTTCAACATGGTCTGGATCGCCATTTCCGCATTGACGCTATTGGCCACGATCAACAGCAGCGAGATTTTCCGTGGGGCATTTGCAGCTATCAAAAAAGGACAGTTCGATGCAGCCAAATCGATGGGCATGACCAACCTGCAGACGATTCGCCGGGTTCTGTTGCCGCAAGCCATTCCGATCTCTTTACCGATGTTCAGCAATTTATTGATCGGCCTGGTCAAGGCTTCTTCCTTAGCCTCAATGGTCAGCGTCGTCGATGTCTTCGCAGCCGCGAAGATCACGGCCCAGCAGAACTACCGCTTCCTGGAAGCCTATGTGGCGGTTGCGGTCATCTATTGGGGAATCAGCCTGGTGATCGAAAAAGGTGCGCAACTCCTAGAAGAGCGCATGACCCGTAAATTAAGGAGGGCGATTGTATGATGGAAATACGCAATATCCACAAGCGCTTCGGCAAGCAGGAAGTCCTCAAAGGCATCGATATGGATGTCGCAAAAGGGGAAGTCGTCACTCTCTTGGGGCCAAGCGGTTCCGGCAAAACAACCTTTCTCCGCTGCCTGAATTTTTTGGAACGGGCGGATGAAGGCAGCATCCTATTGGGAGAGACCGAAACGATCGTCAATAAAGCCAACTCAAAAGAAATTTTGGCCCACCAACGCCAAACCGCTATGGTCTTTCAAAATTATGCGTTGTTCCATAATAAGACAGCGCGCGAAAATATTGCGATGCCGCTATTGCTGACGAAAAAAAGGACAAAGCAAGAAGCGTATGAAGTAGCGGATGCTTTGTTGGAGCAAGTGGGCCTGACCGAACGCAAAGATTTTTATCCCAGCCAATTATCCGGTGGCCAACAGCAACGCATCGGAATTGCGCGGGCCTTGGCGCTGAATCCGAAAGTGATACTGTTCGATGAACCGACTTCAGCATTGGATCCGGAATTGGTCGGACAAACGCTGACGCTCCTGCGGGACATTGCAGAAACCGGCGCCACGATGGTGCTGGTGACACATGAGATGAAATTCGCTTATGAAGTATCGGACAAGATCATCTTTATGGAAAATGGCCAAATTGTCGAACAAGGGTCACCTAAAGAAGTGTTTGAACAAACGAAAGAAGAGCGGACCAAAGCCTTTTTGGCCCGTTTCACAAACCAAATGGCTAGATAGAGGAGGAGATCAGATGGCATATCGTTTCGCAAACCGCATCAAGGAATTGAAAACATCTCCATTAAGGGAAAATGCAAGCAAAAACATGGAACTCAAGGATGTGATCTCATTTGCTTACGGCTTTCCGCCGGCTGAGGCTTTTCCGATGGGGACACTCCAAAAAATTTCGCAAAAATTATACACGGAAGTCGATCCGGAAACGTTTTTGCAGTATGGTGCATCTGAAGGCTATCCCTTGCTGCGCAAGCTGGTCAAAGAAAGGCTGGCGGCAACCGCCAATCTCCAGAATGAGGAACAGGTGCTGATCACATCGGGTTCCACCCAAGCGATGGATATCGCCGTGAAGATCTTGTGTGATGAGGGAGACGTCGTGCTTTGCGAAGAACAAACCTTTTCGGGAGCGGTGAATGCGATCAAAGGCTATGGAGCCATTCCCGTACCGATTCCGATGAACGTCGCAGAAGAATCCGTCGATTTGGAAGCACTGGAAGAACTGCTGCGTTTTGATCAACGCATAAAGTTCATTTATCTCATTCCTACATTCCAAAATCCATTGGGGACGTCGATCCCTCTGGAAAAACGCCAGGCAATCTACAGCTTGGCCCAAAAATATGATGTGCTGATTTTCGAGGATGATCCTTATGGCGATCTTCTGTACTACGGCGAACCGATCATGAAGCTGAAGGAGATGGATACGGACGGGCGTGTCATGTATGCGGGTTCGTTCTCCAAAATTTTGGCACCCAGCGCACGCTTAGGCTTCATCATGGCGCCGGATGAAATCATGGAAAAACTGGCTTTGGCCAAGCAAGTATCTGATTCCCACACCAATTTTTACTGGCAAGTAATGCTGGCGGAATTCATGCAGAACCATCAGTTTGAAGAACATGTCTCGGCGTTGAAGCAGTATTACAAGGGCAAATTTGAAGCGATGGTTGCCGGTCTTGAAGCGTTGCCTGAAGACAAAATTCAGTTCATCAAACCAACCGGCGGCTATTTCATCTGCTGCAAAATGGCGGACGAATTGGACCCGGAAACATTCTATACGGCATTGGACGAAGCCAAAGTCGCCGTTATCCCCGGAAATATAATGAGCGTGGCGCAGGAAGGCTATGAACGGTATTTCCGTTTGAACTTCACCAAACCGACACTTTCGGAAATCGTGGACGGGGTAAAAGTGATCGGGGAAGCTTTGGAACAAGCGACACCTGCATCATACAAACAAGTGATTTAAGGAGGATATTTATGAGATTGATTTATTATGGGGTCAGTGTTGACGAAGAAAAATTCATCAAGCGCTGGAGTTTCAGCAACAAGATTCCCGTGACCATCATCAATGAAGGCATTTCCAGTGAAAATGTCCATTTTGCCGGTCCCCATGATGGGGTCTGCCTGTATCCGAGTCCGGAAATGCGCAAAAGCGAGCTGCTTTACCGCAAACTACGGGAGCAAGGCATCCACCAATTGTCGGTCAAATCGACCGGGGTGGATGGCATCAACTTCGAGTGGGCCCAGAAATATGGCCTGACCGTGACGAATGTTCCTGCCTACAGTCCCACTTCAGTCGGTCATTTTGCGATCATGTCGATTTTGATGGTCTTACGGAATATTCCGACCGTGCTGCAACCAAACTCATCCCGCAAAGCAGCAATCGGCCGGGAATTGCAGGATGTGACGGTCGGTATCCTGGGGACAGGCCGGATCGGTTCTGTGGTCGCAGAAGGGATCCATGCTTTGGGCGGACGCGTGATTGCTTCAAGTTCTAATGAAAATCCTGACTTGAAAGGGAAAGTTAGCTACGTTTCTTTTGAGGAATTGTTGAGAAAATCGGATGTTCTGTCCATACACATCCCCTTAACTGAAGAATCAACTTATCTATTTTCAGAGGACACTTTTACAAAAATGAAACCCGGAAGCTGTCTGGTGAATACGGCGCGCGGAAAAATCGTCGACACCAAAGCGCTGATCCAAGCTTTGGCAACCGGAAAACTGGCTGGGGCGGCCTTGGATGCCTTAGAAGACGAGGAAAAATATTTTTCCGTCGGTTGGGAAAAGAACCCTTATTATTCCAGCCTGATGGCCATCCCGAATGTCATGATCACACCGCATATCGCTTACCATACCGAATTGGCCGTACAAGAAATCGTCGAGACATCGTTGACCAATGCGCGGGATATCATAATCGCAGGAAGCTGCCGGAATACGATCTCACTTTGAGAACCAAAAAAGAAGGAGGAGATGTAGATGATCCAAGCGCAAGTAAGCGGACTGAAAAAAAGTTTCGGTAAGAACGAAATATTGAAAAACGTAGGTTTGACCATCAATAAAGGCGAAGTTGTCTGCATTATCGGCCCGAGCGGCTCCGGCAAAACCACCTTCTTGCGTTGTTTGAATCTCCTGGAACGGCCGGATGCAGGCATGTATGAACTCGGCGACCTCCGCTATGACCTGAGCCGGATCGGTTCGCATCAGAGCCGGGAAATTGCCCGGAAAACAGCGATGGTTTTCCAATCCTATGAACTGTTCAGCCATATGACGGTTCTGCAAAATGTGATGGAAGGATTGGTCACACCCCGGAAAGTCCCGAAAAAGCTGGCAGAAGAAGTCGCCACTTCCGTCCTGGAAAAAGTCGGGATGGCGGACAAAGCAGGGATGTATCCGAGTCAACTTTCCGGTGGTCAACAGCAACGGGTCGGAATCGCCCGGGCGATGGCGTTGTCCCCGGACCTCTTGTTGTTCGATGAACCCACATCGGCCCTCGATCCGGAACTTGTCGGGGATGTGCTGAATGTGATGAGGCAATTGGCTGAAACGGGCCAAACGATGATCATCGTCACCCACGAGATGCAGTTTGCGCAAGAGGTGGCGGATAAAGTGGTCTTTATGGCGGATGGCGTGGTCGTTGAAGCAGGCACGCCGGCAGAAGTCTTTGATGACCCCAAACAAGAACGGACAAAACAATTTTTGATGCAAGTCCGCTTCAAAACAGCAGTCTGAGAGGGATGACATGTGGAATACACAGAAGTAAAAAGCAAGCTTTGGACCAAGGACTTCCTCCTGGTCAACTGCATCACATTTTTGGCGATGACGGCAATCACGACCCAAATGGGAACGCTACCCCTCTATGTGACTGCCTTGGGAGGGTCCAAAGCGGTTGCCGGAAGTATCGTAGGCATCTTGGGCATCGCGGCCTTGTTTTTCCGCTTGCCGATCGGAATATTATTGGATCGTTACGGTCGCAGGCTGTTGCTCACGATCGGGTTAGGCATCCTTTTCATTGATTTCGCTTTGTTGAATGTGCTGCAGACGCTCTTGATGCTGTTTTGTTTGCGATTGATCCAAGGCATCGGCAACAGCATCCAGGCAACAAGTGCTGCGACGATGGCGGCGGATTTGATACCGAAGGAACAGCTGTCGGTCGGGTTGGGCTACTTCAGCATCGCCCAAGCAATCCCTGGCGCAATAGGACCTTTGCTGGGGTTGGCGGTGGTGGAAGCATACGGATTTGAAGCCTTGTTTCGGGTGGCGCTTTTGCTGACGAGCGTGGCTTTTGGTTTGAGCTTTTTTATTGGTGCTGAATCGCCGAGAACGCTATTTTTCGGAGAAAAAACAAAGACGAAGGGCGGAGCGGCTGAAGCGTTGTCCGTCATGAAGAATCGGGGCGTTACTTTTCCCAGCCTGATCATGTTTCTGATCTGCTTTGCGAATTCCGGTGTGATTGCGTTTATCGCGCAGTTTGCGATCGAAAAGAAAATAAGCGGAGCCGGCTACTACTTTACCGTGATGACGGTCGTCACGGTTCTGATCAGGTTCCTCTTCCCCTATATGATGAATCGCATCAATCAAACATTTTTGATCTGCGGCAGCATCCTGAGCATCAGTGCAGCCTTCGGCATACTTGCTTATGCCGATGATCTTATCCATCTTCTTTTAGCGGCCATCCTATACGGAATCGGGTTTGCCAGTCTGCTGCCGGTGATGAATACAATTGTTTTGCAAAGTATTTCAGACCAGGAACGCGGACGCGCGATAGCGATTTTCTCGGCTGCTCTGGATGTAGCGTACGGCGGCGGGGCAATGCTTTGGGGCATCATCGCCAGCTTGTTTGGCTTTCAAGTCATGTATCTCTTTTGTGGAGGATTCGGACTGGCAGCGTTGTTTGCTTACCTTCTGTTTGATGGCAGGAAGAAGCGAATGTCATAAAGCATGACACATCTTGTGAGCCCAACCTTGCAACTCTTATCATTTCTTACTAAAATTAAGAAAATGATGAGAGTTGTTAGGATGGAGGGGTCATTATGGATGCATTAGATCGGAAAATTTTGAATATTATGCAAAAAAACAGCAGGATTACTGTCAAACAGATTGCAGAGGAATGTTTCATTTCGTCCCCTTCCGTATCTGTGCGTTTGCAGAATTTGGAAGGTCTCGGATATATTCGTACGTATCAAGCTATTCTTGACCATCAGAAATTGGGCTTTTTGATAAAGGCATATGTGAATTGCGCGGTCCCTGCAAAGGACAAACAGGATTTTTACCGCTATGTCGAAGAAATCCCCAATGTCGTGGAATGCGACTGCATCACGGGTGACTACTCGATGCTATTGAAGGTCTATTTTTCGAACACAATCGAGCTTGATGAATTCATTACGGACCTGCAACGCTTCGGCGACACCAAAACGCACATTGTCTTTTCAACAAATGTCGGTCCCCGCGGCCTTCAGATTCAAGTAAACGAATAAGCAAAAACGCCGAGAATCATTACCGGCGTTTTTGCTTATTATTTGTGTGTGGCGTGGGGGTCCCGTACCTCCGGCGAGCGACCGGCTGGCCGGAGGACAATACCCAAAATAACATTCATCTCCGATGAAGCCCGCTTCGCCGGAGATGGGAGGAGAAAATGGGATCGGATCTCCGGCGAGGGCTTCTTCGCAGGAGGACAGGGTGCCACCGCGCCACCTCTGGACACGCAGTTATTTATTCTGCGGCAGCCGATTGTCGAATTTCGTGCGGTACATCTGCGGGGTCTCGCTATACCAATCTTTGAATATTTTGTGGAAATGACTGTAGCTTTGGTAACCTACTTCAGTTGCAATATTGTGAACGGGAAGGTCGGTGTTTTGCAGCAACAGACCGGCGTTTTCCATTTTCTTTTCGGTGATGATCTTTGTGATCTGTTTGCCTGTGTGTTTCTTGATGTACCGCGACAGGTAGCTTTCGCTGTAGTTGAAGCGGACAGAGGCATCGGCAAGGGAAGTCGTCTGGTAATTGGCTTCAATGTAGCTCAATATTTCCAGGACCTTTTCGTCGATCCCGTAATAGCTGTACTCATTGAGCTCAAGCAATTCGGCGAACAACTGCAGCACTTCGCTGGCCAACAAAAAGGGAGTGGCCGCGCCTTCCCTGGCGTAAGTCGTCAGGATAATCTGAAGCAGTCCCGCCAGATTGCGCTTATGGTTGTTCGGGAAGTAAAGATAGTCGAGATTGTCATTTTCCCGCAAAAAGGTTCCGATGAAGGTGTCGGAGCGGAACAGATTACGGAAGGTGCCGTGCTGCATCTCGTCGGCTTTGATGCAGATGTTGAAGATGATCGCATCGGGATCGACTACTTTGAGGGAATGGGCGCTAGCCAAGTTCATGATGCAGATGTCGCCGCTGCTCATATAGAACGATTTGGAGCCCATGCAATTCTCGATGACACCGTTGAGGATGCAAATCACTTCATAAAAATTGTGGCTGTGGTGCGGCGTTTCCTGCGACATCCGGTGGCCGATCAGGAAGATGTCCTGCTGCTCAGCGGCTTCGATGCCCTTCAATTGGTTGTCGGTGGTGATCCGGCTGTCGGCCCACAGACCCTCAAAATCGATTGATGGAATGAAATCATCCATCAAAATTTTATCGTAATGTTGAAAAAACACTTGATTCAATCAGAAAACCTCCTTAGGACAAAAAAACGCATGATGAGGACAAGGGATGATATTGTTACCGCATACATCGCGGTGTTAAAGTTATGCATGTAAAGGTTGCCAGAGAGCGATGTGATATTTTGTTCCATTTCGTTCCGATGATAACAGGTTTTTAAAGCGACTTCAAGGAGGAAATGCTGTGTTGAAAAAAGAATTACGGGAATGGAAAGGCAAATGGATCGAGCCGGTGCAGGTGCCGATCAACAAAGAGCCGGTTTTTACGCTTCAGGAGATGTTTTCCGGCAAGATTTTGCCGCAACGGCCGGTGGAGGAACGGCTGCATCCGGTCAAGCTACTGAAACGGACGTTTGCACTCGATCCGGATAAAGAACTGTTGCAGGCCACGCTGAGGATGACGGCGCACGGCATCTATTCGGCCAAAATCAACGGCCGCAAAGTTACGGATGCGCTGTTCACACCGGATTACACCTCGTATCATAGTTATTTGCAAGTGCAGGAATACGAAATCACCGGGCTGCTGCAGGAGCGGAATGTCTGGTCGGTGGCACTGGCCGATGGTTGGTATGGCGGCCGCGTCAGCGTCAATGGCGGCAGTGGGCAGTTCGGCGATACGCTGGGCATCCTGGGCGAAGTCACGATCAATTATGCTGACGGGACAACCGATACGATCGGCACGGACGAACAGTTCGTTTCCACGACCGGGAAGTACGTCTACAGCGATATCTTCATCGGCGAAAAACAGGATCTGCGGCTGCTGGCGGACGATTGGGAAACCGACTTCGACTGCAATGGTGCAGAAAAGGTGAAAATCGCGGACTACTCTTTTGACAATCTCGTCCCGCAAAAAGGCGCCTACGTTACAGCACAGGAGGAGCTTGCGCCGATCGCAATCTGGAAAGAGAGCGATGCCCACATCATCGACTTTGGCCAGGTGATCGCCGGACGCATGCGTTTGGAAATCGCTTTGAAAGCGGGACAGGAAATTGTGCTGGAGCACAGCGAGACGCTGAATGAGGAGGGGCTATTCTTCAACAACATAGTCGGCCGCAACAAAGACCAGCGCGATGTCTACATCGGCCGGGGCCAAAAGGAACTGCTGGAGCCGGATTTCACTTTTCACGGCTTCCGCTACGTCCGCTTGAGCGGCTACGATGGCGCTTTGGACAAGGCGTCCCTGAAAGCCATCGTGCTGCATACGGATATGCGGAAAACGGGCAACTTCCGGACGGACAATCCGAAGGTGAACCAATTGCTGCACAACATCGAATGGAGCCAGAAGGGCAACATGCTGTCGATCCCGACCGATTGCCCGCAGCGCGAACGGGTGGGCTGGACCGGCGATATGCAGGTTTTTGCGCCGACCGCGACGTTCTTCATGGATGTCGAGGATTTCATCGGCCGCTGGTTGGACAATGTCCGGCTTGAACAGACTGCCGATGGGGAAGTGCTGGACTACTCACCGGCGCCGAGCGATTATTTCAATCTGCCATCCCTGACCGGAACACTTTCCTCCGCCGGCTGGGGCGATGCGATCATAATGGTGCCCTGGGAGCTTTATCAGCGCTACGGAAATGCGGAGATACTGGCCGAAAACTATGCGGCCATGGTCAAATGGCATGCCTTCAGCAAGCAAAGTGCGGCCGGTGACAAGCAAGGGGATGCGCGCTATCTTTGGGATACCAAGTTCCATTACGGGGATTGGATGTTCCCGAGCTATATGATCGGACCCGATTTCAAAGGGCCGATCGCGACTTCGGAAGCGACGAAGGATATTTTCGGTACGGCATTTCTGGCGCATTCAAGCGCGCTGTTGGCGGAAATAGCCGACATACTGGGAAATGCGACCGAAGCTGAGGAGTACCGCAATTATGCGCAAACGGTCAAGCGCGCCTTCGAAGAGGCCTACTGGCAAAATGGCCGGTTGACCAGTGACCTTCAAGGATGCTACGTGATTGCGGTCGCGTTTGGGCTCTTGAGCGGAACTGCCGTGCAGCAGGCTGTCAAGCGGTTGGTGGAACTGATCGAAGCGAACGGCAAGCGTCTGGACACCGGCTTCCTAGCGGGCCCTTACCTGCTGGATGTGCTGGTGGACCATGGCCATGCCGACCTGGCGAAGCAGGTGTTCCTGCAGGAAGCCTGCCCGTCCTGGCTGTACGAGGTGAACAATGGTGCGACCACCATCTGGGAATCATGGGCAGGGATCCAGCCCAACGGAAAAGTCGGCGATTTCTCATTCAACCATTACGCTTTCGGCTGCGTAGGCGACTGGATGGTCCGGAAAATAGCCGGACTGCAGGTCAAAGAACCGGGATTCAAGGAGTTTTATATCATGCCGAATCCAGATTTGGGCATCGCGGCTTTTGAATTCAGTTACCGCTCCGCCCACGGACTGATCGAAATCGTTCTGGCGGAAGGGCAACTGACGGTCACGGTTCCCGAAAACACCACGGCATACATCAAGCTTCCGACCGAAACGACAGAGACTGCAGTGGGCGCTGGTACGCACTCATTTGAGCTGCGTCCGTCCACTGATGCATCCGCGGTTGAGCCGACAACGATTGGCTGAAGCAAGCAAATATCCGTTTCCGCCCCGGACGCCATGTGCGGTCCGGGATCGGGAACCATTTTGAAAGACGAAAGGGAAGAGAAGAATGAAAAAGACAAAACTGAAGGTCGGCATATTGAGCATGACCTTGTTGAACATGAGTGCATTGGTAATCACGAGCGCGTTCGGAGCGATCATGGCGTCGTTTCCGGAAGAACCGATTTCGAAAATCCAGATGATCGGGACGATCCCCGGTCTGGGTTCAATGCTGATCACTTTGGTCGTCGGGGTTCTGGCGATGCGCATCCCCAAAAAGACCCTGGCCCTCATCGGCATCCTCTGCGTCGCTTTGGGCGGCTTGCTGCCGCTCGCTTTTCACACAACTGTAAACGCTTTACTCGTCTGCGCTCTGATCATGGGAATCGGCCTCGGCTTCATCGGGACAATCAATCCGATGCTGATTTCGATGTATTTCGAAGGCGAAGAGCGCGGTTCCTTGATGGGCATCGGGACGGCCATCAACTCGATCGGCCTGATGGTCATGATGATCATCGGCAGCACGCTCGGCGCCGCAAAGTGGGAAAATACCTATCTTGTGTTCCTGCTCGCGTTGTTGATTTTCTTCGTCGTGATGCTGTTCCTGCCGTTGGATAAAGTCGAAACGAAATCGGATCACACCACCCATGCACAAGGCCCGCAGGCGAAAACATCCTTGCTTGCCGTGATCAAGGACATGAACAAGTATGTGCTCTGGGTATCGCTCTTGGCGTTCGCGGTCTCATTCCTTTATACCATCTACCCAAGCAACCTGTCGCTCATTGTCGCGGAAAAGAATTTCGGCGGCACAGCCATCACCGGACTCATCAACGCTCTTGGAACCATCGGCGGCCTCATCGCCGGCTTCACGATCAGCCGAATCAATCGCATCCTGAAGGACAAATCGATCGCCACCGGCTTTATCCTGCTAGCGCTGTCCTACCTGCTGGTCTGCTATGCGCAGAATTTTGTGATGATGGTGTTGGGCGCCGGTATATCCGGTATCGCGATGGCTATGATCTACTCGACCATCCCGTTCTATGTCTCCATCATCGCCAAACCATTCCAGATCGCCATCGCCATGTCCATCTTCCAATTCCTGAACGGTCTGGGCGGAATCATTTCCCCAATCGTGCTTGCCGGTTTGGGCGTTGCGTCCGGCCAGAGTGCAGTCCTCTTCGGAGCGGTCTGCTGCTTTGCCATCGGAATCGGTCTGATTGTCCTCAATTTCGGCAAGAAAGCCTTGGCCAACCGCTACGAACACCAAGCTGTTGTGATGGATGGAGTGTTGGAAGAAGCGCAGGCATAAGCTATCTGGAGGAGCGAAAGAGAGTATGTCTGGCCGGACGTTCCGGCCGCAACTGAACATTTGAAAAGAGGTAAAAAATATGCTGACACACCACAACACAAGAAATCCGATATTGCCGTTGGACGTGCACGTTCCGGACGGTGAGGCACATGTGATGCCGGATGGGAAACTCTATATTTACGGAAGCTTTGACAAGCGTTCGGATGTATTTTGCAGCGAGGAGTACCATGTCGTTTCCACTGCTGATCTGGCAAACTGGGAAATTCATGGGACAGCACTGGAAGGAAAAGATATTCCGTGGTTCAATAATCCGGAGGCTCCCAAGTACCCCGGAATCGACTGGAGCAATCCCACTCCATTCATCCGGAAGATGCTTGAAAGTGTCGACCATTTAGCTGAGAAGGAAAAGTTCGAAACGGCACCCGATGTAGTGAAGCCGCCATTGCTGTTCGCTCCGGATGCCGTCCACAAAGACGGGAAATATTACCTGTATTTCTGCATGCCCGACGACAGCGAAGGGGTCGCAGTAGCCGATAATCCAACTGGTCCATTCTGCGATCCGATCCAACTGCCTTGCGGCGGCATCGATCCGGCAGTGTTCATCGACGAGGACGGCCAAGCATATTTCTACTGGGGGCAACTTTTTTCCCACGGCGTGAAACTGAACGATGACCTGATTTCATTGGATCGCGAAGCAATCGTGGATGATTTGGTGACGGAGGAAGTGCACTATTTCCACGAAGGATCTTCCATGCGGAGAATCGGGGATACGTACTATCTGGTCTATTCGAACATCGAAAGGGGCAAACCGACCTCGCTTGGGTACGCCACCAGCAAATCGCCGCTGGGACCATTCGAATACCGCGGCATCATCATCGATAATGAAAAATGCGACCCGGCAAGCTGGAACAACCATGGCTCGATCGAACAGTTCAACGGCCGATGGTATGTCTTCTATCATCGTTGCAGCAGAGGTGTGCAACAGTACCGCCGCCTCTGCATCGAGCCGATTACGATCAACGAAGATGGTTCCATCGATGAGGTTAAAATGACTTCACAAGGGGTCGGCAAACCATTTGGACCTGGCGAAAAAATCATGGGATACCAAGCCTGCGAACTCCAAGGAAAAGCCTTCATCGACACAGATTCGACCTGCGGAGAAAAGTTGACCCAGATTGAAAAGGGCGATCAGGCATTGTACCGCTATGTCCAAAGCGAAAGCCCGTTCACTGTAATCGAGATTGCGGCCAGTGGTAACGGTACTATATCTGTTCGCTTCGATGGCGAAGACGCTGGTACAATCGAAATCAAGGACGGCCAACAACTGAGCCGAACCATCAACAGCAAAGCCGGTACGTATGCAATCGGCCTGCATTTCCTTGAATCGGATGCTTTGGAAATCCTCTCCATTACGTTACATTAGGAAAATGAAAAACATCAACCGGTTCCGATTGATGCTTATCAAGATAAGAAGTCAAAAAACCGATTGAATCTCCTTCAATTGGTTTTTTGCATAGTGATGCTTCTGTATCTGAGTGACCGGAGGAACGAACAACAAAAAACGGGCTGTTCATCCCTAAGCCAGACGAACAAAAATAGGCTCTAATATAATTATTTCTTGCATTCTCATCTGAATCCGCATACGAAGAGTTTTCAACTTTAGACAGTTTTTGGTGAACTACTCACGACTTAAGTCGCAAGCTTCCTACGAACTCCTTCCTTACCTACGTATGTCTTTGCAGGCAGAGGGAGTGGATATTTAGTAGGCTCAAAAGGCAGTACCTGCCTCATGTATTTTCTTTTACTTGGCTAACGCCAAGAGGTTCTTGCTGGCATTGATGTCCCGGTCGTGGGTTGCACCGCAAGCCGGACAGGTCCATTCCCTGATATGTGGGGCTTTCTTGCCGTCCCGATGTCCGCAAGTGGAACAGATTTGGGTGGACGGATAAAACCTATCAGCCTTGATGAGCGTCCGGCCTTTCCATTCGGATTTGTACGCCAACTGCCTGCAGAATTCGGACCAACTGACATCCCCAATCGCTTTCGCAAGACTGTGGTTCTTCATCATATTCGAACTCCGCAGCGTCTCGATCACGATGACTTGGTTTTCGTCCGTGATTTTATTGGAGAGTTTGTGCAGGAAGTCCTTGCGTTGATTCGCAATCTTTTCGTGTTTTTTTGCCAGTACCAAGCGTGCCTTTTCCCGGTTCTTGCTGCCTTTTTGTTTGCGGGACAAGGCGCGTTGGGCTTTCTTGACTTTCTGTTCAGATCGGGACAGGCATTTCGGGTTCGCATATTTCACGGATTCGCCGGCATCGGTTGTGGTGACGGCGAAGTCGGAAATGCCGAGATCAATACCGATTTTGTGTTCAGCAGGCAGCCATTCCGGTGTTTCCTGTTCCACCAAAATGGAAATGAAATAATTGCCGGCCTTGTTCATGGAAATGGTACAGGATTTGATTAGCCCATCAAAATTCCGGTGCTGTTTAATTGATACGAATCCGATTTTTGGGAGTTTAATCTTTCCGTCTTCGATACGGATATTGCCGCCCTGATTGTTAGTGGTGTAGGACGCTTTCGATTTATGTTTGGCTTTGAATTTCGGATGACCGACGGCTTTGTCGCGGAAGAAGTTTTTGTAGGCCTTGTTTAGGTTTTGGCTGGCATTTGCCAAGGCCAGGTTGTCCACTTCTTTCAGGAACGGAAATTCTTCTTTGAAGGACGTGTAGGTGCGTGGCTTGATGCTTCTCAGCAGTTCTTTATCGTCTTTGTAGGTTTCATAAATTTCTTTTCGGTCAGCCAACATCTGATTGTAGACAAATCTTGCGGAGCCAAAACAATTTGCGAAATAGATTTTCTGTTCCTGATTGGGGTACAAACGAAACTGATAGGCTTTCAGCATGACACCCACCTCCTTGGCTTCATTATACACCTCCGAACTTGCGTTCGCAAAACGTGAAGTAAGGGAAAAGCTGTGCTACCTAACTATCGATTGAAATAATAGTTACTATCAAAATAGGATTTCAGACGTATTTGAAAATATGGATAACCTGAATCTAGTTTTACTGAAACAGCATTCTCATGAAATATTGGAGGAGAATTTGCATGGATGATAAAGAAAAGTCAGAGCGAATAATGGGGAAATATAATCGCAACTTAAGTACTTTTACTAAAAATGCGACTCACTAGGAGTTCAAAACGGTATTGAAATATGTCGCGGATGAGGCCGTCTGTAAACAATGAAAGCTTGTCGGCTTGGACTCAATGTGATGTAGCCTGAAATGTCCAATTGGAAAATTCTAAAACAGCCCCAAACGTTGAATTGATAACGTTTGGAGCTGTTGATCTACACAGAAACTAATGATTTTATGGAGCTATTTCAATTTCAATAGTTCTTCTTTTTTTGACCAAGGTTGGATATCAATTTCTAATGCTTGTGCTGCTGTAATGGCTTTATCCGGAATTTTGTTATCAATATCATTGGCGACCAAAATATAGCGAACTTGATTCTTACTGGTTTTTCTTTTTTTATTCAGATCATCGTATATGAAGCCTTCTTTTGTAACGTCCCCGAATGATAGATTGTTGATGAACTGTATCAATATTTCAGGCCGGGATTTTGTAGGCCCGAGACTGTAATCTATTTGATGTTCTAGCCCAGAATCACCAGTCATTTTGATATCAAAATTCCCTCCTAATTCATTGTCGAATAAATACTGTTTGGCTTCTTCGTTGAACAGGCTGATGATGTTCGGTTTTGAAAGGAGAACCATATCATAGATGCGCAAAATTGCTTGAACAAGATTATGTTTTTTTAAAGGAAAATCTTTTATGGTTGCTTCAACGTATAAAATGTCATCGTCCAACTGGATTCCGAAGTTGGATAAGGTATTATGAATTAATTTTTGACGCGTATTAGTCTTGATGTCCAAACCATACATTGCAAGTTCATTGAAGGTATTTCCATCATCAGAAATTCGGATCGTGTTGTTTGCTTTCAATTCAATGTATAATCTGATTCGATCATTTAAGTGGTTGACAAAAGGAGTGACAATTTCATCAGCGTTTTCCAGTTGTTTGATTGAATATTTGTTTTTGAACCAGTCCACGTAATCGCTTATCAACTGTTGGGATGTGTTGGGCATATTGTCCGACTCCTTTCATTTTCTATTTTTGTGGTATTAGTGTATTTTCCATATCAACGTCATTATATAACAAAAATGTGACTCGGAGGAAATGTAGGTTATTTACCTATTTCAACGTTTCTAATTCAAATAGTCAATATAAATACTGATATAACAGCATTTTTTAAAGTCGGGATTGGTCGGGATGGAAAATTTTTTTGTCTCAAGATTACAACCTGGCGATAAGCTATAATAGTTTTACCAGCTGAAACAGCATATGTGATTTGAAAGGAGCCTAAGCATGCTAAACAATAAATTGGGAATCACGAATCAAGTTGAGTTGGCGAAAGCGGAAGAACGAATCAGTAAAGCTAATGCTAAACGTCTATATGATTCTGGCGATATCAATGATCTGGAAATCGGTACATACAAAGGTTTGGCAGATATTCATAACTATTTGTTTGCTGATATTTACGACTTTGCGGGGAAGACCCGTACCGTGAATATTTCGAATGGAAACTTCAGATTTGCACCCGTCATGTACTTGGAGGTTTCTTTGAATCACATTGACAGTATGCCACAATCCGCTATCGAGGAAATCGTGGCGAAATATGTTGAAATGAACATTGCACACCCTTTTCGTGAAGGAAATGGACGCAGCACACGCATCTGGTTGGACTTGATTCTGAAGAAAGAACTGGGAAAGGTTGTAGACTGGAACCTGATCGACAAAGATAATTATCTGTCTGCCATGGAACGCAGCCCCATAAACGACCTGGAAATCAGATTCTTGATCAGCAATGCTTTGACTTCATCAATTGATGATAGGCAAGTTTATATGAACGGTATTGATGTAAGTTATTATTACGAGGGGTATACAGAATATACTACTGATGATTTATAGAGGTTTGACGAAAAAAATTTTTTATAAAGGAGTGTGTGTCCGCATCTCCGATGAAGGCCTCCTCGCCGGAGATGGACGGGTAAAATGGAAGCTGATCTCCGGTGAGGGTTGTCTGACCGGAGGAAACAACTACGGAACAGTCCTGTTCTCCGGCAAGAACCGCCTCACCGGAGAAAAATGACCAAACCCGAAAATCCGAAAGAAATATTAAAGTTTTTGGTTTTTCAGGTGTTCAAATTCTCTAAGAGTGAAGGAAGTTGGCGCTAATCATGGTATTATGGAGTTATTAAGTAAAGCAGGAGGCGATAAAGTGGTAAAAACAAATCCAGTATTGATTGTATTATTCGGCGCGACAGGTGATTTAGCCCAAAGAAAGTTATATCCTTCATTTTTCCGACTGTTCCGAAGCGGAGCATTGGCGGATCGTTTCGCAGTGATCGGTACGGCAAGAAGAGAATGGAGCGACGCGCATTTTCGGGATGTTGTTTCGGATTCGATTCAATCATTCCAGCCGACAGACGCTGAAAAAACTGCTTTTTTAAGCCACTTTTATTACCGTGCGCATGATGTTTCCGATGTGGAGCATTATGTTCACCTCAAAGAGTTGGCTGACAAATTGGATGACAAGTATGATTTAGAACAGAACCGTATGTATTACTTGGCGATGGCACCGCAATTTTTCGGACCGATCGTGACGCATCTGAAAGGGCAACAAATCGTGACGGACAAAGGTTTCAACCGTGTCGTCATCGAAAAGCCATTCGGGATGGATTATGCATCAGCCGAAAAATTGAACAATGAAATCACAAAAGTGTTCCCGGAAGAGGATATTTTCAGAATCGACCACTATTTGGGCAAAGAAATGATCCAAAATATTTTGGCCGTGCGTTTAACGAATCCGTTCCTTGAACCTTCGTGGAATCGTGAGTACATCGAAAATGTTCAGATCACTTTTTCCGAAGAACTGGGCGTGGAAGAACGCGGTGGCTACTATGACCACAGCGGCGCTCTGAAAGATATGGTCCAAAACCATATTCTGCAAGTACTGTCCTTGCTGGCGATGGAACCATTAGCTTCCGTATCGGATGCAAATATCCAAACAGCGAAGATCAAAGCCCTGAATGATGTGCGTGTCTATTCACCGGAAGAAGTCCGCAAAAATTTTGTCAGAGCACAGTATGCGGCTGGCCGTTTGGGTGATGATGGATTTGTTGCCTATCAAGAAGAGCCGAATGTTGCTAGCGATTCGAGGACCGAAACGTTTGTAGCCGGTAAGTTCATGGTGGATAATCCACGCTGGAAGGGTGTGCCTTTTTATGTGCGCACCGGCAAACGAATGACGGAAAAAGGAACGCGCGTCAATATCATTTTCAAAAAAGTTCCTGTGAATCCGTTTGATGCTGAGAAGGATGTTCCGGCAAACGATCTGACCATCTACATACAGCCGACAGAAGGCTTTGCTTTGACCATGAACCGGAAAGAAATCGGTCAGGGATTCAATACGCAGCCGATCAAATTGGAGTACCGCCACGACAGCGAAATGATGGAGAATACGCCGGAAGCGTATGAACGGCTGACTTACGATGTTATTTTAGGCGATGCAACCAACTTTGCGCGTTGGGAAGAAGTCGCACAATCTTGGAGAATCATTGACGCGATCCGAGAAACATGGGACAACGACAATGAAGAAATTCCGAAGTATGCGGCAAGGACAATGGGACCAAAAGAAGCATTTGATTTGCTGAAAAAAGAAAACCATGAGTGGGTCTGGAGACCGGATGAATGGTACCGCGAGCGCGGATTGCTGGAGGGGTAGATCTCTGCAATGTGATTGATGTGTTGCGTGTCAGATTTGCTCTCCTCCGGGTAAGGGGTGTCTGGCCGGAGGAGAGTCGAGATACCGGCACTGTCCTCCGGTGTGGACCGGTTAACCGGAGAACAGCATAACGAACGGAATCTTATCTCCGACCAAAGCCGCTTCACCGGAGAACAGCGAAGTAAATGTGTTTCAATAAGTAACAGAGGAGTGCTCACCAACTAGCTGAGCACTCCTTTTTGTGTTTGCGGTAATGATGGTTTCAAATATGGATTGTAGTTCCCGGCGAGAGCCTTTTCGTCGTGGCATACCAGTCAGCGGTTAGCCAAATCTTCTGAATTTCCAGCTGCTATTCCTTGACTTCACCTTGAGGTTAAGGAGTAAGGTTCTAATAAGCCTATAACAGGTCCCGGTGGTATAATAAAAATGGATAAGCAGTTGTCAGATGCAATAAAACGTTTTTCGATTTTTTATTGATACTCCGGGTCAAATTGGAAAGGATGAAGAGCATGGCAATCAAAGACAAAGTGGTGATCATCACGGGAGCTTCTTCAGGGATTGGTGAGGCGACGGCCAAACTGTTGGCGAGCAAAGGCGCCAAGGTGGTCCTGGGCGCACGCAGGGAAGACAAATTGCGGAGATTGGCGGATGAAATCGTTCAGGACGGCGGGGAAGCTGTCTACCGCGTTACGGATGTCACCAAAATCGAGGACAACAAAAAACTGGTCGAGTTGGCGAAAGAGAAATTCGGCAGAGTGGATGTCATATTCCTGAATGCCGGCGTGATGCCGAACTCGGCGTTATCGAAGCTGAAAACGAAGGATTGGCATCTGATGGTGGACGTCAACATCAAAGGCGTGCTGAACGGGATCGAAGCGGTCCTTCCGGAATTCGTGAAACAGAAATCCGGCCATGTCATCACCACATCATCCGTAGCGGGCCTTAAAGCATATCCGGGCGGAGCCGTTTACGGCGCCACTAAATGGGCAGTCCGCGATCTGATGGAAGTGTTGCGCATGGAATCGGCTATGGAAGGCACGAACATCCGGACGGCAACTATCTATCCGGCCGCGATCAACACGGAATTACTGGAGACCATCAGCGACGATAAGATAGCCAAAGATATGGGGATCATCTATAAACAATACGGTATCAGCCCCGATCGCGTAGCCAATGTGGTCGCCTTCGCGATCGATCAGCCCGAGGATACCAATGTCAATGAATTCACGATTGGTCCGACAATTCAGCCTTGGTAATGAATATGAGAATTAGAAGTCCTTTGCACCTTGTTGTTTTGGTGTAGAGGACTTTCTTTTTGTTTCTTTTTAGTGTCTGTGGATGCGCTCCTCCGGCGGGGAGACACTGGTCGGAGGACGGGCTCGTCATCGCCTGCTCTCCTCCGACCAGGCATCCCCGCCGGAGCAGAGCGACGTCACAGGTACCTTATCTCCGGCCGCAACCGCTCGGTCGGAGAACAGCATCCGCAAGCCGCACCACCTCCGGCCACCCTCCAACAGCCACACCATCCAACAACAACAAGAATGAAAATAATCAGAAAATATTTCACAAATTAATTGACAACCATCCATCATTCTTGTATATTTATTAAAAATATATGAAACTTTGATGAGATAAGTAGTTGGGAAAGAAACCACAGAGAGTCTGCGAATGGTGAAAGCAGATGTTTCGGAATCAGCGAAAATGGTCTTTGAGTTATCACGTGTGAGGGAAACTTAGCAGGTGACGGGTACGCCCGATAGCGCGTGAAGGGATGACAGTCCCTTGCTGAGATAATCTTTTTGATTATGAACAAAGGTGGTAACGCGAGCACTCGCCCTTTCATTAGGGGGAGTGCTTTTTTTATATATTTTTAAAACATTTTTGGAGGGAAAAATATGGAGCAATCATTTGTAAGAGAAATGACATCAAAGCATCTAGTAATGCTTTCATTGGGTGGGGTAATCGGAACCGGAATTTTTTTGAGTTCGGGGTATTTGATCCAAACGACGGGTTCGATCGGAACCATCATCGCGTATCTGATCGGAGCGTTTTTGGTGACGCTGGTCATGATGTGCTTGGGTGAATTATCGGTCCACGAGCCCAGCACGAGTTCGTTCCACAACTACGCTTCAAAATATATCCATCCCGGAGCAGGCTTCGTGGTGGCATGGCTTTATTGGTTGACGTGGACAGTGGCATTGGGCTCGCAATTCATCACCTTGGCGATATTATCGCAGCGCTGGTTTCCTGGCATTCCCGCATGGATTTGGTGCATCTTTTATATAGGCATTATTTTATTATCAAATATTATTGATGTGCGTTGGTTTTCCGTCAGCGAATTTTGGATGTCGTTGATCAAAGTGTTGGCACTGGCAATTTTCCTTATCTTGGGTCTGGGCGGCATTTTCGGATTTATACCGATCCAGGGAAATGAATCAGCACCACTGTTCAATCATCTGACGGAAAACGGTTGGTTCCCGAAAGGGGCAGGCTCCGTTTTCTTGGCGATCCTGTCGGCCAACTTCGCCTTTTCCGGTGCGGAACTGATCGGCGTGGCAGCCGGCGAAACGGAAAATCCAAAGAAAAATATCCCGAAAGCGATCCTGCAGACAATCATCATTCTGGTTGTGCTTTTCATCGGTACGATCGTCGTCATCGGAGCGTTGCTTCCGGATGCTGCGGCTAATTTGGATGAGAGTCCGGTTACCGTTATCCTGAATTTGATGGGTATCCCATACGCCGCAGACATCATGAACCTCGTCTTGATTACAGTGGTCCTTTCCGGCGCAAACTCCGGGGTCTACGCCGCATCGAGAATGCTTTGGTCATTGGCCAATGCGGGAACGTTGCCGATACGCTTCGCGAAACTATCCAAACGCGGGTTGCCGGTCTATGGCTTGCTGCTGACCATCCTAGGCGGACTGCTCTCGCTATTTTCAAGCATCTATTCCGCGGACACCGTTTACCTGGCTTTGGTGTCCATCTCTGCCTTTGCGGTCGTGGCTGTTTGGTTGAGCATCGCGTGGGCCCAATTGAATTTCCGGAAACACTATCTGAAATCGGGGCATAAACTGGAGGAACTGGATTACCAAACGCCATTCTATCCAATCGTTCCATGGCTCGTCATTATCCTTTGCTCCGTGTCGATCATCGGCATCGCTTTTGATCCGAACCAGCGGCTTGCCTTGATCATCGGCATCCCATTCACAATCTTGTGCTTCTTTTATTACCAATTATTCTTCAGCAAAAAGGCTTCCGTAGCACTCGAAAATCAAGAAGTAGGTGAGCTTTCCGATGAATTTTAAAGAGTGGCAAAAGAATCAAAAAGTGATCCTTATTGATGGTTCGATGTCCTTAGGTCTGGAGGAACAAGGCTTGGACCTGAATGATAAGTTATGGACCGCAAAGGCATTAGTGAATGAACCGGATAAAATCGAAAAAGTGCACCAGAATTATTACGATTCCGGGGCCAACATCGCCATCACCAGCAGCTACCAAGCGACGGTACCCGGTTTTGAGCGACTGGGCCACACAACCGAAGCAAGCCGGGACTTGATCAAACGGACGGTCCACCTTGCGAAACAGGCCCAGGCAAAAAGCCAAGGCACGCAAGCCAAATGGGTGGCGGCTTCGGTCGGTCCTTACGGTGCCTATTTGGCGGACGGCTCTGAATACCGCGGCAACTACGGACTGGCGCAAACCGAATTGGTTGATTTCCATCGTGAGAGGTTGGAACTGTTGCTGGAAGCCGAGCCCGATCTGCTGGCCATCGAAACCATTCCGGATATAACGGAAATCCAAGCTCTGATTGATTTATTGGCCCAGCATCCCGAGGCCGTAGCTTGGCTGACGGTCACTTTGAAGGATGCCCGCCATTTGTGCGACGGCACCGATTTGCGTGTGTTCCAATTGTTGGCAGAGTCATCCGACCAGATCATTGCCTACGGCGTCAATTGCGTGCAGCCGGATTTGGTCCAGCCTGTCTTGGAGTATCTGGAGGAGGCTGCGACCAAACCGTTGGTCGCCTACCCAAATTCCGGAGCGGTCTATGATCCGACAACAAAAGTATGGACGCACAGCCACACAGTCGATGACGTGTTCTCCCGGCAAGCTTTGCAATGGCACGCATCGGGATGCAAGTGGATCGGCGGCTGTTGCTGCACCTCCGCAAAAGAAATCAGTTTGCTGAAGGCAACATTTGCTGCAGTTCTTTAGTTGAAATCAACACAAAAACCTATCATCCACAAACAAGAGGATGATAGGTTTTTGCGTTTTGTCTGTTGGAGTCCCTGATCTCCGGCGAAGGCCGCTTCGCCGGAGATTGCGCAATCCGAATGTTGTTCAACTCCGGTCAGGGTCGGCCAACCGGAGCTGGGCAAGGATAATGAATCCTACCTCCGACGAAAGCAGCCTAACCGGAGAAGGACAGATGAATAAGCAGATCCAACTGTTGCTTTCGTTGACGAAAATAAGATTTAGAAGTATTATTTTTACGAAAGATAATTTCAGGAGGTTTATATGGAAAATCAGACGATAATTGATAGCATATATAGTCAATTTGATCAATTCTTTGATTCGGAGAAAAAAATAGCGACCTATATTATTAATAATCATAAAAAAGTGATTGATATGACAATTGCCGAGCTCTCTAAAAACTGTGGAGCAAGTGAAGCTTCAATTTCAAGGTTTTGCAAAAAGATTGACATGAAAGGATTTCACCATCTGAAAATAAATTTGGCACGCGAAATGGTTGAAACCGATAAAACAATCACGGTCTCCAACGATGTCTCCATCGGTAATATCGAGCAATCTTTACAAAATATTTTAGCCAATAAAGTAGCTGAACTAACCGCTACTGTGAATATGATCAATGCGCAAGAGCTAAGGGAAATAATTGAATTGATTCAGCATGCCCGGCTAGTACAGTTGGTGGCTGTCGGAAATACTATCCCTGTAGCCTTGGATGGATCCTACAAATTTAGTGAAATCGGCATTCCAGCAGTTTCAGGAACAATCTGGGAAACCCAAACAGCGTTCAGTTTGACGCTTACCAAAGATGACGTCTTGATTGCAATTTCGAACTCAGGCGAATCCAGCAAAATACACACAATGATCAAATCCGCCAATGAAAGAGGCGTAACAACGATCGGCATAACAAATAATAAAAATTCGGCAATCGGTATGGAAAGTAAGTACCATATCCAAACAGCTACAAGAGAAAAACTGTTTTTGGATGAATTCTATTTTTCTCGAATTTCAGCTTCTACCATCATTGAAATCCTCTATTTGTTTTTAACAATCGGGCAGAAAAATAGTTACGAGCAATTAAGCAAAAATGAGGAACTGTTTGCGCAGGAAAAATTGTGAAAAACCGAAAATAATAAATTTAACTCCTATTGATTGGATACAAATCGCGTATCCAACCAATAGGAGTTTTTTAATGGAATGCCTGCAGGTTAAAATCAACCTGAGAGAAATTTAATTTCACAAAATTAATATTGACGGATAATTATTTCGTTGTTATACTACGTTCAAAGGAAATGAGTTTCACGAAAAAATTATTTCATGGAATAAAATTTCTTTGGGTGTGAGTTCAGGAGTGACGGTGCAAAATAAATGAAACGGATAGGGGTTGGAAAGAGTGAGGATCAGGGAGTTGCTTTCAGTAAGCGGTATCGATTTGAATGTAGATGTTTTGACAAAAGAGGACGCCATTGACCATCTTGTTGATTTGATGGATAAAAGCGGAAAACTAAGCGATCGAAAATTATTTAAGGAAAAGGTTCTGTCCAGAGAAACCCAATTTACCACAGGCATAGGCGATGGGATTGCAATCCCACATGCAAAGACTACTGCGGTTAAGGAAGCTGGGCTTGCCGCAATGGTTGTAAAAAACGGAGTCGATTTTGATTCGTTGGATGGCAAACCTGCTTATTTATTTTTTATGATTGCCGCTTCGGAAAATGAAAATAATCTCCACCTTGATGCGCTGGCAAGATTGTCGGCAATGTTAATGGATGAAGTTTTCAGAAAGCGTTTAATGCAAGCGGAAACAAAAAAGGAATTTTTAACGCTTATCGACGAAAAGGAAAGTGCCATAGCTAAAGATAAAGAAAATTCATCTTCAGAATCTTATCGCGTGCTGGCAGTGACCGCTTGCCCAACCGGCATTGCCCATACTTATATGGCGGCTGAAGAGCTTGAGAACAGAGGTAAGCTGTTAGGCATACCGGTGAAGGCAGAAACGCAGGGAGCGGATGGGGCAAAAAATGTACTAACTGCCGAAGAAATAGCCAAGGCGGATGGGATCATTATTGCCGCAGACAAAAAAGTTGATTTAGCACGATTTGACGGGAAGCCAGTGATTGTGACCAAGGTTTCAGATGGTATCCACAAATCGGAAGAACTGATCAATAGAATTGTGAACAAAGAGGCAAAAATCTATCGCCATGATCAAAATGAAAAAGGTAAAGACGAAGCCGAAAGTTTAGGCCATGGTATCTATAAACATTTGATGAACGGTGTATCCCATATGTTGCCTTTTGTCATTGGAGGAGGAATCCTGATTGCATTAGCGTTCCTGTTCGATGATTATACGATTGATCCAAGTAATTTTGGGAAGAACACGCCGGTTGCAGCGTACTTGAAGACAGTCGGCGAATATTCTTTTGGCATGATGTTGCCCATTTTGGCGGGTTACATTGCAATGAGTATCGCAGACCGACCAGGCCTGGCTGTCGGTTTTATCGGCGGCATGGTGGCGAATGCGGGGGTTACTTTCGGCAATCCTGCCGGTGGCGATGTGAATGCCGGGTTTTTAGGGGCCTTGTTTGCAGGTTTTGTGGGCGGGTATATTGTGTTGGCTTTGAAAAAAGCATGTTCGAAAATTCCGCATTCGCTTGAGGGGATAAAACCCATGTTGATTTACCCGGTGGCAGGAATACTGCTTGCAGCGGTAGTTACAACGATGATAAACCCATTTGTTGGTGCGATTAATGACAGTTTAAATGGTGCGCTTAACGGAATGGGGAGCAGCAGTAAAATTTTATTAGGGATAGTAGTCGCTGGTATGCAATCCACTGATATGGGTGGCCCGATCAACAAGGCATCGTATGTATTTGCCACCTCTCAATTAGCTGAGGGTAATTTTGAAATAATGGCGGCAGTTATGGCTGGAGGCATGATTCCGCCATTGGCGATCGCGCTTTGCACGACATTCTTTAAAAATCGCTTTACAGAAAAAGAGCGCCAATCCGGGATGGTTAATTACTTGTTGGGTTTATCCTTTATTAGTGAAGGAGCCATTCCTTTCGCGGCAAGTGATCCATTGAGAGTCATTCCGGCTTGCATCATCGGAAGTTCTACAGCGGGTGGGTTATCCATGCTTTTCGGCTGCACGCTGCGCGCACCGCATGGGGGCATTTTCGTCCTGCCAACGATGGGGAATCCTCTTGCATATGCTTTAGCGATAACTATAGGAGCTTTTGTGGGATGTTTTGTATTAGCTATTTTAAAAAAACCGATAGTGACTGGAGAATACAATGAAAAAGAGATGCGCATTAAAAGCGTTAGAGTTAATTGAAGATGGGATGACGGTTGGCCTTGGTGGTGGTAGTACAATTTCATTCCTGATTAGATTCATTCGAGACACGGAACGAGATGTTCAAATCGTCACACCGTCATATGCAACAGCTGCCTTATGTGCAGAGGCTGGTTTGACCGTTGTTCCTACTCACCTGATCTCACAAATTGATCTAGCTTTTGATGGGTGTGATGAGGTAGATCAGTCACTGAACGCATTAAAGAGTGGTGGGGCGATCCACACCAAAGAAAAAATAATCGCATCCTTGGCAAAAGAATACATATTGTTGGTAGATGAAACGAAAGTATCTCAGTCTTTGCGTTTTAACGTGCCGATTGCTTTAGAAGTGATTCCAGAAGCCCGTCTTTATGTCGCTAACGAAGTAAAAAAACTGGGTGCTGAAGTTGTCGAAAGAAAGAGTTCGGCAAAAGATGGCATCACAATGAGTGATAACGGTAATCTGATCATGGATGCTTATTTTAAGCCAACACCAAAGCTGAAAGAACTGGATGTACAATTGAAACAACTAGTGGGTGTTGTAGAAACGTCACTGTTTTATCAAATAGCGACAAAAATGATTGTTGCAACAGAAACGACAACCAAGATAATCGAAAGGAATGCTGAAAATGAAATATAACTGGGGAATTATTGGAACAGGCTGGATTGCACATGAAATGGGCGATGCTTTAAAGAATGTTAATGGAGAAATTTATGCTGTTTGTGATGCGAATTTAGCAGGAGCGCAAAAATATGCGGCGGAATATAATGTGAAACATGCGTACGGCAGTTTTGATGAACTGCTGGAGGACAGCCAGATTGATATTGTATATATTGCTACCCCCCATAATTTTCATTATGACATGATGAAAAAGGCACTGGAAAAGAACAAGCATGTCTTTTGTGAAAAAGCAATCACCGTCAACGACCGACAATTGGAAGAATGCGTGGCAATCGCCAAAGAAAAAAACTTGATCATTTCCGACGGGGTTACCTTGCTCCACATGCCTTTATATAAAAAATTAAAGGAAATATTGGACAGCGGGAAATTAGGCCGTGTCAAAATGGTTCAAGTGAATTTTGGGAGCTGCAAAGAATATGATGTAACAAACCGTTTCTTCTCCAAAGAATTGGCTGGGGGTGCCTTACTGGATATCGGCGTGTATGCGACATCCTTTGCCCGTTTTTTTATGAGCAGCAAAGCGAACGTAGTGTTAACGACGGCTAATTTTTTTGAGACAGGCGTGGATGAGTCGTCGGGGATCATCCTGAAGAACAGCGATGACGAAATGGCGGTAATGGCATTGACCATGCGTGCGAAACAACCGAAACGTGGAGTTGTTTCCTGTGAAGAAGGGTATATTGAAGTAAATGAATACCCTCGGGCAGCTTCGGCGACCATCACCTACACCAGCGATGGGCATCAAGAGGTGGTGGAAGTCGGCGAAAGCAAAAAAGCCTTGGAGTATGAAATCAAGGACATGGAAGACTATATCAGCAATCAGTCTGGTGAGGAGAATCTGCAGTATATTCGTGACGTCATGGCGACACTGACATCCGTCAGAAATCAGTGGGGAATGGTGTATCCTTTTGAATAAGAAATATTTTTTCTTCGATATTGATGGAACGTTGACAGACCATAGAACCAAAGAGATCGTGCCGTCTGCGCAGTTAGCGCTGGATAAACTTTCAGCTGCAGGGCATTTTGTGGGGATCGCTACAGGTCGTGCCCATTCCATTACAAAGCCGTAAATTTCATGAATGAAATCGGATTGGAGAATATGGTCTGCAGCGGCGGAGCAGGTTTAGTGATCAAGGGAGAGCTGGTACAAAATTTACCTTTAGACCCAGTCAAAGCTAAGAATATTCTGAAGGAAGCCGAACAGTTGGGATATGGCATTCTGCTAATGATGGATGATTCCATAAAAGTCTATGCCAAAAATAATCGCTTTAGGGAACAAGTGGGACCGCGCAAGGAACCAACTACTTATATCATTGATCCGGAGCTGGATTTCGAGGCTCTCGAATCTATTTATAAAATCTACATTTCTATACCAAGTGAAGAAGAAAATTTGTTGACCTCAAAAGGGACATTGGGACACCTACGCTTTGAACCAGATTATTTGATGTTTCAGCATGATCAGAAGAATCAAGGGATAGTCGATCTGATGTCTCATTTGGATGCGCCATTAAATGATGTTGTGGTATTTGGGGACGACTACAATGATTTGGTGATGTTTGATTCAAAATGGACGAACATTGCGATGGGAAATGCTTGCCTGGAACTGAAAAATAAAGCCTCCTATATCACGGATTCAAATGTCGAAGACGGAATATATAAGGCATCTGAGCATTTTGGTTGGTTCTGAATTTTCGGTGTTTGCTACTTTTAAGACCTGGTGACTGAGTGGAATGATAAAATAAAAAATCCTCGCTAAGCTTTTAATATCTGGTTTGCCAACCAATATTAAAAGCTTAGGAAGATTTTTGTCTACTGTTCCATCGGAAATACCATCAGCTCAAACCGGGTAGCTGTCATACGAGGCCTGCTATAGAAGAAAATATAGCTGTCTAATTGATCTGAAGCTTTTCTTTCAAGGCATCGGTCAGCGTCTGGGAAAAATTGATGTTTTCTTCGGACGCCAAATCAGCCAGCCACTCGGGAATTGTCACATTCTTCCTGATAGTTTTGGAATGATACTTCCGTCGGTATGCTGCTAGATCGATTCCGATCAGAGCGACAGTTTTGTCGGGATAACGCTTTTGCAGGATGTCCGCGGGTGTAGCAGCCGGAAAATCTTTTTTATCCTCCAATGCCAGACCCAATACTTCTTCAGCCATCTCATATGCTTCTGCTATCGTGGTGCCTTGCGTAATCGCTTCGGGGATGTCAGGGAATTGAACAAGTATGTATTTCCCGTCTTTTTCGAATGTAGCTGGATATACTAACTTCACTCTCTTTCACTCCTTCTTTTTCAACAATACTGCTGAAAAGGTTTCAATCATTTACTTTGAATCATTTGAGGCCTGCTTGTTTCAAGATACTATGTTCTAGTCCAATACCCAAATCCTTATTGTGCAGGGGAACAATTGCAGTTTTTCTGGTAATCTTATTGTACAACTTCAGATGGCTGCCATTTTGAGTTACTCTCTCGAAACCATTTTTTTGTAATAGTTTGACCATTTGTCGAGGTGTCATTGGCATAGATTTTTTTCCTCTCTCAATTAATTATGCGTATATGATGCGCATTTGTCAAATGGGATATGCATTAGTTCTAATGATTGTGGTATCTTCTCCCAAAAAAATGTCATCAAATAATAAATACGCAATTGAAGTTGGGAAAATTCCGAGGAGGGACGTTGCAGATCAAATGACAACCTAACCAGAATCGAAAACGGAGTTCCAAGCATGGGACTGCCTGAATGCTCAAAATCGAAGCGAAACCCCACCAGAAATGCTTATCCTTAAAGCATTTCCGGTGGGGTTCAAATTATTCGTAATAACTAATCAGCCGGCACGAGTTGGCTCAGCGCTTCTTCTTGTTCCGCAAGCGTCCGTCTGTAGTAGCGGAAGCCCTTGTCCAGTCGGCGGATTTCGTTCATTTCTTCCTCCGTCAATTCGAAATCGAAAATGTCGATATTCTCTTTGATGTGCACCGGATTTGAGGATTTCGGGAACACGATGATGCCTTCCTGGATGTGCCAGCGCAGGATGATCTGGGCATTCGTCTTCCCGTATTTTTCAGCCAATTTGGTGAATACGGGCTCCTCGATCAGAGCCGCATCGCCATGGCCCAATGGAAACCAGCTTTCGATGACTGTGTTGTATGGCGCGATCCGTTTCTTCAGCTCGTTTTGTTGATAATAAGGGTGGCATTCGACCTGCAGAACGGAAGGGTTGATCGTTGCGGCAGCGAGCACTTCTTCCAGCCGATCGGATTCAAAGTTACTCAGGCCGATGCTCTTGACTTTGCCTTGGGAGACCGCTTTTTCCATATCTTTCCAGGCGCCCAAGTAATCGCCGAATTGTTGGTGCAGCAGCAGGAGGTCGATATAGTCCGTCCCCAGACGCACCAGCATTTTGTCGATGGCTTTTTCGGTTAACCCCTCGCCGTATTCGCTTGGCCACAGTTTCGTAGTGATCCAAATCTCTTCTCTTGGAATACCGCTTTCTTTCACTGCCTGACCGACACCGCGTTCATTTTGATAGGCATGCGCGGTATCGATGTGGCGATAGCCCAATTTAAAGGCTTCCAGGCAAGCTTTCCTGGTCTCTTCGTCCCCCGGAATCTGGAAAACACCCAGTCCGAATTGCGGAATTTTGTTGCCGTCGTTCAATGTGATGTACGTTTGTTCCATAGCCATTTCCCTCCGATTAATTATTTGCATAAGCCTACTTTAAACCATGGAGTGGACTCCAAGTCAAATAATAATCTCCTTTTTATTTTTGAATGGCTCTTGTTACGAGCCGGCCGAATAGCATATAGTAGTACGAGAAAGAGGTGATCATTTGAAACTCATCAATCCATGGGAAAACATCAAGATCAAAAAAATCGGCAACAAGGAAGTCATCCAAAATTTTGATGATGATATCCATCTGCTGTATGTATTGGTCGGGGAACTGTCGGTTGAATCCGAAGGCAGTTATTTGACTTTGCAAAAGGACGATTTTTTCATTCTGCATAAATCCAATTCGTATACATGCCATACAGGCGATTCGAAAGTTTTTCAGTTGTCATTGCAGTATTTTTATTCCGAAGAAGATGCATCCAACCCGTACAGCTACTATTTTACCGGAGATTCGGTCAAAAATACCCACAGCTCGGATATGCAAGTAACCTATCTGTTGAACCAATTGGTGGAATTATACATTTTTAAGGAACAGAAGCGGATATCGGAGATTTTTGAGGTCTACTTCAATCTCATCAATACTCTGGAGAAGAAATATTTTGTGAAAGTAAAGCTTGAAGCAGATCGGAGCATCAAGCAAAAAGTCGAGGAGGTCAAGTTTTACATAGATAACAACTTTGACAAGGAAATCCGCTTGTCCGATCTGGCCGGGAAGTTGTTCGTGTCGGAACAGTACCTTTCCAAACTGTTTTCAAACGAAATCGGCTTGTCCCTCAGCGAATATCTGATCAGAAAACGTCTGGAAAAAGTGCGGAAAGATTTGTTTGAAACCGAAAAATCTGTAACCAGCATTGCGTTTTCCGCTGGATTTTCCAACATCAATTCCTTCAACCGGCTGTTCAAAAAATACCAAGGGATGACCCCGAGTGAGTACCGCAGAGAAGCGAAAAAGGGTATCGAAATCCAATCTTCACCTTTTGCGATACCGAATGAAGAACTAACGGATCTGCAGAAGTACTTTGCGGAAGAGGAAGAAGGAAATAGTGCCGACAAGCTTAAAATTGATGTGTCAGAGGCTGAAGATTACGATTGCGATAAATATCTGATCAATCTCGGTTATGCGGGGGACCTGCTCCACACGTCGTTCTCCCAACAGATCCGATATACGCAAGAGCAGAATGCTTTTCGCTACGGCCGGATTTGGGGCTTGTTCAACAATGCCTTATTTGAACAGGTTGGCGATGAATTCGACTTCACAAAAGTTGATGAAATCCTGCAGACGGTTCTCGATGCCGGGATGATTCCGTTTTTGGAACTTGGATTCAAAGGGAAACTGATACATGAAACCCACACAAAAATCATAAAAAAAGAACCGTTTGAGCTGAAGACCAACAGAATGGCCGGTATCTTACTCAGATTCACAACCTTTCTCAACCATTGCATCGATAAATACGGCGATGAGGAAGTCTCAAAATGGATCATCGAAATATGGAAACCGAACGCATTGGTCCTTAAGAACACGGATCAGGAACAGCTATCCCTGATCGAGATGGATGACGAACAGGTAGATATTTCGCAGTATCCGCACTATATCCGTTATTTCAGTCAAATCAGCGAATCAATCAAACGTATCGTTCCGGGAATGCAAGTAGGCGGCTGCGGGTTGAGTTTGGATATCGAACGGGGAGACATGCGGAATTTTCTGCGCAAATGGAAACAGGAAAAAGTCAAACCGGACTTCATCAGCATCGGCATTTATCCGATTGATGAAATCAAACACGGTTTTGTTGTGGAGAAGCGTGCGAATCCGATTTCCCCCGATGAAGATTATATGCTGAATAAGATCAGGGACATCCGCACCTTGCTGGATGAATTGGATTTGGGTACAAAGTTGTACGTGACTGAATTCAACGTGACCATCCTGAATAGGGAAATCATCAATGATACGGCCTTCAAAGGCGCCTATATCCTGAAGAATATCCTTTCGATCCTGTCCTATTGCGATCTGATCGGGTATTGGCAATTGTCGGATTTGACGGTGACCAGTTTCGATACAGCCAAAAAAGAAATCTTTGGCGGAACCGGCATCCTATCCAAAAACGGCGTCCCCAAAATCGGTTACTATGCTTTCAAATTTCTCAAGAAATTAGGTCCAAAAAGAATTTTCGCTTCCGAAAATCTGATTGTGACCAGAAAAGAAAAGCAATATCAGTTACTGTGCTACCATTACAGCCATTTGAATGCGACCTATTACTACGACACCAGCGGAGGCTTCCACAAAAACAATGCCTATGCCATTTTTGACAATGAACAGCCGCTTGATTGGACAATTGAACTGAATGGTTTTGAAGCAGCCGGTAAATACCGGGTCATCAAGTACAGCATCGGGAAGAACAACGGTAATTTTTTGGAAGAGGTCAATGCGATCAGCCAATCCGATCATTTTGATAAAGAAATGATCCAATACCTGAAGCAAAAATGTGTGCCAAAGATCGAAATACAGACGCAGATCATCAGTGATGATAAATTAGTACTGGAAATCCACCTGTCTCCGTATGATATTTGCCTCTTTGACATCCAAAAAGTATCGGATTAGTTAAGATTGTGCCATACAAATTTACGCAGAAATAAAAGATAGCGTTTTCTTGTTATAGAAGTACCATGAATTTAAACGCTGCCAAAGTAGAGCGATGCATCATTCAGATATACACTATGTATGTAATCGATTGCAAGGTTTTCATCATTCTATTTTGGAGGGGTTTACATGGCAGAAGGATTAGTGAAAGAGAACAGGCTCGCTGAAAAAGTGAAGCCGAAGATGTCCAAATGGACGATGATGATTTATGGATTGGGTGATTTGGCAAGTCAATTTGTTTGGACATTCGTAGGGACTTATTTGACAGTATTTTATACAGACATCGTGGGTCTTGCTCCTTTAGCCGTTTCGATGATCATGTTGCTGGCGCGCTTGTGGGATGGCATCAATGATCCAATCATGGGGATGATCGCTGAAAGGACCAGAAGCAAGTTCGGCAGATTCAGACCTTATGTCCTGTTCGGAGCTCCGTTTTTGGCGCTGTTCAGTGTTTTGACCTTCACGAGTCCTTTCGGGAACGGAACGGCCGGGGTCATTTGGGCAAGTGTGATCTATACGATTGCCGGAATGCTCTATACGCTGGTGAACATCCCTTATGGTGCGCTTGCGGCAGTAATGACCGAAGATGCGAATGAACGAAATGAATTGAATGCATGGCGTTCCATCGGGATGAATGTAGGGATGATCGTTGTAAACTCATTGTCTGCAGTCTTGATGTTGCGCTTTTCTGAAGGATCGGCTGTTGCCGACGGACGGGGCTATTTTACTACTGCGATGATTTATGCACTGATTTCATTGCCTATGTTTCTGGGCGTTTTCCTGACATCAAAAGAAGTTATCCAACCGACCAACCAGCAAAAAGTCTCCATGAAAGAAACGATGCGCAATATATTCGGCAACAAATATTTGATGATCCTATTTTTGATCATGGTCCTGCAGATGACTGCCTTCATGGGTCGGATCGCTGTGACGACCTATTACGTGATTTATTGTTTGGGAGCGTTCTCTTTGATCGCTATCCTGATGACTATCCCTTCAATCGGCGGCGCAGCCTGCTCCTTGCTGATCGTTCCGTTGGTGAAAAAGTTCGGCAAACGGAATGTCCTGATGGTGAGTATGATTCTGCAGGGGATCGGCTTACTGGTTGTCTATTTCAGTGATTTCGGGAATATCCGGATGATTATCGCAGGACACATCATTTTTGGTATCTTCAATATGGGCTTCCCGATTACGTTATCCTTGGTAGCCGATTCGGTGGATTATCAGGAGCTGAAAAGCGGTGTCCGGACGGATGGAACGGCTTATGCCACTTATGGATTGGCGACAAAAATCGGTAGTGCGATCGGTGCTGCTTTCGGCGTGATGCTGCTGTCTTATTATGGTTATCAAGCCAATATGGAACAGACGCTTGCTACAAAGGACGGCATCAACACAATCGTGAACTTGTATCCGGCGATTCTATTCTTCTTGGGTGCAGCAGCTTGTCTGTTGTGGGATCTTTCCGATAAGGACTCGGAAGGAATCCGCAGAGAGCTGGACGAACGCCGTCAAATACAGGATTAAGTAAGAAGGGCTGGCTCAAAAAATGAGTCAGCCTTTTCATTGCGGTTTGGATGTATGGTTATCTGGTCCGGCTTCGAATTCTTGGTGAGATTCCCCGCGAAAATGGTTTTCGCGGGGAATCTCGTGCTGTCTGCGGACGTTTTTCCCCGCCAAGGCGGGTTTGACGGTGTATTTGACTATGTTTTGAACTCATTTTCCCCGTCAACTAGGTTTTGACGGGTTATTTTTAACCCCGCATAAAATTCAATTCTCAAATAAAAGAGGCTGTATCAGGTCAGAAAGTACTATTCTGGTTTGATGCAGCCTTTCTTTTGTTATTAGAAGAATAAAATAGTGTGGTTTGTATTTCACTATTAAACAACTCTATTTTTTTAATGATAAATATGTGTGATTTAGTTTTATTCATAAAGTTGAGAGCAAAAGCGCAATTCATAATAGAATAATCTTGTAAGCGATAACCAAAAGGAGGAAATAACATGAATAAATTAAAATTCGGAATCATCGGCTGCGGAGGAATCGCCAACGGGAAGCATTTCCCGGCATTGGCTAAATTATCGGATAAAGTGGAAATCGTGGCTTTCTGTGACACGGTCATCGAACGGGCTGAAAAAGCGGCCAAGGAATATGGTACAGCGGATGCTTTAGTGACGGAAGACTACAAAGCGCTTTTAGCTAGAGAAGACATTGATGTCATCCATGTGTTGACACCGAATATTTCCCACTCATACATCACGGTTGATGCCTTGGAGGCAGGGAAACATGTCATGTGCGAAAAACCGATGGCGATCAACTATGCAGAGGCAAAAGAAATGCTGGATGCTGCTCAACGCACCGGCAAAAAATTGACGATCGGCTACCAGAACCGTTTCCGTGCCGATTCCTTAGCTACTTACGATGCTTGCAGCAAAGGCGAATTGGGCGATATCTACTTCGCTAAGGCACATGCCATCCGCCGCAAAGGCGTTCCTACCTGGGGAGTCTTCCCTGATAAATCAAAACAAGGCGGTGGCCCGCTGATCGATATCGGCACGCATGCCTTGGACTTGACGCTTTGGTACATGAACAACTACAAGCCTAAATCAGTACTAGGATCAACTTATCAAAAACTGAAGGATAATCCGATGGCAAACATGTTCGGCCCTTGGAATCCGGATACTTTCGAAACGGAAGACTCGGCTTTCGGACTGATCAAAATGGAAAACGGCGCGACCATCTTCCTGGAGGCTGCTTGGGCGCTCAACATGATCAATCCGAAAGAGGCTCAAGTCACGCTTTGCGGAACTGAAGGCGGAGCAGAAATGTTCGGAAAAGCTTTCATCGATCAAGGCTATGTCGTCTTCAATAAAGCAGCCCACAATCAATTGGAACAGACGCAGCCATCCGATGCCGGCGGTGTGTTCGGATTCGAAGGGGCTACGTTGGAACAACGTGATGCTGAAGCCAAACAGTGGGTGGATGCGATCCTGAATGACACGGACCCAATGGTGAAGCCTGAACAGGCAATCGTCGTGACCCAAATCCTGGAAGCAATCTACAAATCAGCTGAGACAGGACAAGTCGTTGAATTTGATTAAGTTTGGGAGGAACAGTAATGGAGCATAACATTAAGCGTGGCGTTTCTGCATATAGCTACAACAAAGTATTCGGAGTCTCAATGGATCTTGACGACATTATGCAAGACATCTGCGACACAGGAGCTACTGGAATTGAAATCTTGGCAAATTCTCATATCGTCAAATATCCTGATGTTGCTGAAGCTTGGATTGATGACTGGCACCAAAAATTGAATCACTTTAAATTGGAACCAGCGGAATATGGTCACTGGGTTGAATCCAGGTTATATAAAGGTAGGGAACTCACTACTAAAGAAAGCATCGATATGCTTGAGCGAGATTTCAAAATTGCAAATAAGCTAGGATTTAAGGTTTTAAGAACAAAATTAGGCGTTATTGATGATACCCTTACCCCTGTATCCAACTGGCGTGAATTCATCAAAGGCGCACTGGGATTGGCAGAAAAATATGATGTCCGCATGTGTCCTGAAATCCATAGTCCAACTATTTTAGATTCGAGAATGATTCAGGATTATGTGGAATTCATCGAAAAAGAGAATACTGAATTTTTCGGATTGAATATTGACTTCGGTATTTTTCAGACCGGAGATAATGCTCTAGTAGGATTCGGTGAAAATGATTTCGTGGGCCCTCCATGCGAACACAGCAAAGTTGAAGAGCTGGTGCCGCTTTTGAAGTATGTTTATTGTTGCCATGCAAAATTTTTAAGGATGGATGAAAATTTTCGTGAAGTTGTTATTCCATATGAAGAGATCATAGAAACACTCATTAAGCATAACTGGGAAGGCTACTTGATCAGTGAGTACGAAGGTGCAAAAGCAGAAGTGACAGGACATGCGTCTGATCAGGTCAAACGGCATCAAATCATGTTGAAAAACTTATTAGGGAAGTGAGGGATAGCGTATGCTGGAAAAAGAATGCATTCAATCCAGAAGGTTTAAAAATACAGTAGTGGATCAGGAAGTAATTGGTTTTCAGTTTGATATTCGCCTGATGTATTATAGAGGATTATGGTTATCCCAGCTTAGACCCATCCATATAAAAGTTGACGGAGAAGCAGTCAGATTAGAGGACATTTCCTGGGAAATAAACGGAAAGCTATACAAACAAGATGAATTGAAGGGAATTGGGGATATCCAATGGAATGTTTTGGAGCCAGCTTCCATCCATGTAAATGTCTTAGGCGGCTTAACAACAGGATATCACGAAATTGAAGTTGATCACAGATTCAGTTCGTCATATATGCCCCCTAATATGGACGAAGTACTGAGTTATGGGAATCATAAAAGGAAATTGCTGTTAGTTTCGTAATGATCCGTCGACCACTAACCACTAACAACTAGGAGGAAATAATAATGGCAAGAATCAAAACTGCTGTCAGTCTTTACAGCCTGCAGGACGAATATCTGAACAAAAGAATGAACTTGGAAGACCTGATGAACTTACTGAAAGATCTTAACGTCGAAGGCGTGGAAATGTTGCCGGATCAGATGATCAAAAATGCGCCGCATCCATCCCAGGACGAAGTTGATCACTGGCACGCGCTGCTTGATCAAACCGGCGTGAAACCGGTCATTGCCGATGTCTTCTTGAACTCCAACCTCTACAACAACCGCATGCTGACGAAAAAAGAATGCATCGATTTGCTGATCCAAGAAATCAAGCAGGCAAACCGTTTGGGCATGAAAATGATCCGCTTGGTTTCGATGGTCCCTTACTGGGTCTGCGAACCATTGCTGCCTTACTGCAAAGAGTACGACGTTACCATTGCCCTGGAAATCCATGCAGGGATGGCTTTCGACGGCCCGGAAACGCTCGCGTTCATCGAAGAGATGAAACGTCTGGACTCCCCGTATATCGGACTGGTCATCGACACCGGGATCTTCTGCAGCAGATTCCCACGCGTTGTCCGTGCCTACGAGGTCAACAATGGCGCCAGCCCGGAAATGTTCGATTACCTGGATAATTTGTTCGAAAAGGGTACGGATCTGCACCGCGTCGTCAAAGAGAACGGTGGCACTTATCCGGATGATTTTAAACAAGTCATCAAAACCAAAGAAGACCACATGTTTGCGCCGTTGTGCGATGGCTATGAAAACTATCCATTCTCAGTGATGGATGAATACATGCCGTACATCAAGCATTTCCATATCAAAATGTTCGAAATGACTCCTGAGGGACCGGAATACTCGATGGATTATAAAGGCTTACTGGAGTATCTCCATGAGCACCAGTACGATGGCTATGTGGCGACTGAATACGAAGGCAACCGCTTCATCTTACCTGGTGAGCCGATGCAGGAAATCCAGCAAGTCATCGCCAACCAGCAATATCTGCAAGCTTGTTTGAAAGAAATCCAAGGGTAGGGGGAAGAAAAGATGTTTGATAACAATGTATTCAAAAAAGATACCTGCAAAAATATCGTAGAAAACGGCACGACAATCGGTTACGGACTGCAGACACTGATCACTTACTACCGTGGGATTCCTTTATCGATGGTAGAATTCGTAAAAGTCGCTGTCGATGGCGTTGAGGAAGAACCAACCGCAATCCAGATTTCGATCGATGAGGAAGATTGGTTCACTCTGAAGGAAGCTGCGACAGTGTCTTCCTACAAATGGGAATACGGCGAACCCCTGCATATCCGCGTGATGAAAGAGGGCGGATTGGCGAACGGCAACCATGATGTGGCTCTGACGATCGCCACAAGAACGGCCTATATCCCGGTGCCGTTGGTCGGAATGAAAGAGCGCACAGTCACGATATAAGCAAAATACAGGATCGATGACGATCATGAAAGATAGGAGCAATAGATATGTTGAAATTTGGTATCATCGGTTTCGGATTCATGGGTCAAACCCATGCCGAAACCATCAATAAATTTGATTTCGCGGAATTGATCGCAGTCTGCGACATCAACAAGGATCAACTCGGACATGCAGCGGAAGGTGTGGGAACGCACCTGATGGCGGATGAGTTGTTGGCGAACGACGAAATCAACACAGTCATCATCGCAGTCCCGAACCATCTGCATTTGGAAATGGTCAAAAAAGCTGCGCAAGCAGGAAAAGACATCATCGTCGAGAAACCGGCCGCGATGAATGCGGAAGAATTCAAGGAAATGATGGCCGTAACGGAAGCCGCCAAAGTGCGCTTCACGGTCCATCACCAGCGCCGCTGGGACAAAGACTACCGCCTGATCAAGGAAGTCGTCGACAGCGGTACGCTCGGAGATGTCTACACGATCAAGAATGCTTTGTACGGCTTCAACGGTAATATGCACGATTGGCATATTTATCCGGAGTTCGGTGGCGGCATGCTCTACGATTGGGGCGTACATCTGCTGGATCAGATGCTCTGGATGATTCCAGGGAAGTTGACGACTGTATATGCGGATGTCCGCAATGTGATCAACAAAGAAGTCGATGATTACTTCAATATCCAGCTGCATTTTGACAGCGGCATCAGCGGACAAGTCGAGCTGGGCACGTATTACCTGACCGACAAGGAAACTTGGTTCGAACGCCACTGGTTTGTCGGAGGCAACAAAGGCAGCGCCTATGTCGATGGATTCCATCCGGAAGGCAAAATCGTCCGGACATCAGCGTTGCTGAAGAACGTTCCCGGAAAAATCACAATGACCGCTGCCGGCCCGACCCGCTCATTCGGTCCAGCTCCGGAAGGACGTCTTGTTTCGGAGCCGCTTCCGGAAGTCACTGTCAATCATGACATGTTTTTCGAGCACTACAACAAATATGTGAACGGTGAAGAAGAATTGGTTGTGCAACCCGCGCAAATCCTGCGCTTGATGAGCCTGCTTGATGCTATCCGCGTATCCGCGAAAGAGCACAGATCCGTAACATTCGAATAACCATTGATAAATCGTCGAAAGAAGGAAAAAAGTATGAAACTAGGACTGGTTACCTCGATCCTTGATCAAAGTGATTTCGAGGAAATGATCGATATTGTTGCTGAGAACGGGCTGGATTGCGTAGAAGTCGCTTGCTGGCCCGCAGGAAAAGCGGAGCGCCGCTATGCCGGTGTATCCCATATCGATACGGAAAGCCTCACCCAAGAAAAGGCCGATGAATTGAACGCGTATGCTTCCAGCAAAGGTGTGGAAATTTCTGCTTTGGCCTACTATCCGAACCCATTGGACGAAAACCCAGAAAAACGCCGACTGGCCATCGATCATCTCTATTCGGTCATCGATGCGGCTGCGTTGCTGGAAGTCAACATGGTCACGACCTTCATCGGGCGCATGTCTTCAAAGACCGTCAGTGAAAACTTGGCGGAAGTCGCGAAAGTCTGGACACCGATCGTGAAGCATGCGGAGCAAAAGAACGTCAAAATCGCAATCGAAAATTGCCCGATGCTGTTCACGGAAGACGAGTGGCCGGGCGGACAGAATCTCATGACGACTCCAGCCTTATTCCGGAAAGTATTCGAGCTACTGGACAGCGATCATATCGGCTTGAACTTCGATCCTTCCCACTTTGTCTGGCAGCAGATGGATTACATCAAACCGCTCTACGAATTCAAGGATAAATTATTCCATGTCCACTACAAAGACATCAAGGTTTATCCGGATAAATTGGCGGATGTCGGCATCATGGCGACACCTTTACAGTACATGAGCCCGAAACTGCCTGGCTTGGGCGACGTTGATTGGGGCAAGTATGTCTCTGCTCTGACGGACATCGGCTATGCCGGCTATACCTGCATCGAAGTCGAGGATAAGGCATTCGAGAAGGACTATGCCGCAGTGAAGACATCCGTCCGACAAAGCGCACACTATTTGAGGAATTTTGTTCAGTAAGCCTGCTTACTTGATTTGAAACAAGGATAAACCAATAATATAAAAAGGTGATGTGGAATACTCGGCTTCAGGGGTATTTCGCATCCTTTTTTTAAAAGGAGAACATAAAATGGCTAAAAAAATGATCGGGATCGACATCGGCGGAACGGAAATCAAGTTCGCCCTGATCGATGTGTACGGTAACATCTCAAAAAAATGGAAAATCAAAACGGAGACGGCTGACAACGGCAACCATATCCCGAATGCCATCATCCGCGCCATCAATGAAGAGATTTTGAACGGAACTGACGGCACGAAAGACATCATCGGTATCGGCATCGGCGTTCCGGGTCCGATTTCCCAGAACGGGGAATTGGTCGTAAAGGCCGTCAACTTGGGATGGTCGGACATGCCATTGAAATTGGTGATCGAGAAGGAATTGCAGCTGCCGGTCATCCTGCTCAACGATGCCAATGCGGCGGCTTTGGGTGAAATGTGGAAGGGAGCGGCCAGAGGAAAAGCGAATCTGGTGTTTGTGACTTTGGGAACCGGAGTCGGAGGCGGCATCATCTTGAACGGCGAGGTCCTGAACGGCACCCATTCATCCGGCGGGGAAATCGGGCATATCCCTGTCCAATCACAAGAGCAGCGGGTTTGCGGATGCGGCAACATCAACTGCCTGGAGACCTATTCATCCGCGACCGGTTTGCTGAAGACGATGAGCATCATCGATGAAAAGAAGCAGCTGACGAAGGAAGGATTCACAACCATCGATATTTTCGACTGGCTCAAAGAAGGCAATGCATTGGCTGAACAAGCCATCCAAAAAACAGTCACGCATTTAGGCTTTGCCTTGGCAGGAATCATGAACACCATCGATGTGGAAGAGATTGTTGTCGGCGGCGGGCTTTCCGAAGCGGGCGACTTATTGTTGGAACCATTGAAGGCGGTCATCGATCGGCATGTGTTTCCGGAAATCAGGGGCAATTACGCTGTGAAAAAGGCGGAACTCGGCAATGATGCCGGCATTTATGGCGCTGTGTACGCGTACTTGACGGCACAACAGCATCCAAACGAGCGTTAAGAAGGATCAGGTGAACGGCATGATAAAATTGATCGCATTGGACCTGGATGGCACGCTTCTGAATTCGGACCATGGGATATCGGAAGCGAACAAAGAAATGATACAAGTACACAAGGAGCTCGGCTGCAGATTCGTGCTTTGCACCGGCAGACCGTTTATCGGCATCACAGCCATCATCGAAACGTTGGGGTTGGAAGGACAGGGCTATGCCGTCAGTTTCAACGGTTCGGTGATCCATGATTTGGCCAGCAACGAAATCGTCCACAACCGGCCACTGCCTTTTCAGGATTTGTTGGAAATAGACCGGCTTAGCCAGAAGATTGGCGTGGATTACCACATCCAGAGCACCGCAGGCATCTTCACCACAAAACACGACATCAATGTGCATACCGCCTTCGACAGCTGGCTGAACAAATCGCGCATAAATGTGAGGAAACTTGAGGATCTGCACAGCACTGCCATCAACAAAGTGCTGTTTGTCTCAGAACCAGCCCGGTTGGACCAAAAAATCGCTGCGGTGCCCGATTACTTCCGCAGGAAATATAATCTGATGAAAAGTCTGGATTGCTTTTTTGAATTCTTGGACAAGCGGGCGAATAAAGGGAGCGCATTGAATGTGGTCGCGGATAGACTCGGGATCCTTCCGGAAGAGGTCATGGCGATCGGCGACAACGACAATGACGTGTCCATGCTTGCTTATGCAGGCATCAGCGTCGCGATGGGGAATGGTTCCGAAAAAGCGAAAGCGGCCGCTGATTTCGTCACAAAATCCAACGACGAGGACGGGGTTGCTTATGCTTTGGAGAAGTGGGCGTGATAGGGAACTCTGATGACGAACCTCGAAATGTGTTTTTGATATTTCAGAATTAAGGAGGGGAAAACAGAATTCAAACGGACTCCTATGAAGTACAGCTGAAATAGAAGTGCAGTCAAAGGGAAAAAACGCATGATTACCAGTATTGGGGCTGAGCCCTGACCGGTAACTATGCGTTTTTTTATTGTGTTCGTTCCTCCTGGTGAACTTGAAAACAGTAAGGGTTGTAGTCAAGGCTTACTATCTTGTTTTTGCTGGATTATATGATATCCTTTAGTAAGAATTAGGCAATCTAAGTTAATAAATGATTAGGAATTAAAGGAGTTGATTACGTGGATGATACATCTTTGCTGTACGCAAAAGCTCATAAGCAGAATTTTGTTAAAGAAGTCATTTTAGATAAGGTAATGGTTTCAGATAAGGTTGCTATTTTCATGGCGGGTAGCCCAGGGGCTGGTAAAACTGAAGTAGCGACTGCCTTAGCGGAACTATCGGACAATCTGTGCATCATTGATGCTGATGAATTTCGCAGTCAATTTCCTGATTACGATGGATCAAATTCCAGTGACTTTCAAAAAGGTGCTTCTTGGCTAGTGGATCACGTATTTACCCATCTTTTGAAAGAAGGATATTCTTTTATTCTTGATGGAACTTTTGCAATAGGCAAATCTAGTCAGAATATTCAAAGAGCGATAAAACGGAATTATGCAGTGTCACTCTACTATGTCTACCAAGATCCTTTTATCGCTTGGCAGTTCACGAAAGAACGTGAAAAAGCAGAAGGTAGATTTGTACCGAAAGAGCGGTTCATTAATGCCTACTTTAAATCGCGTGAAAATATAGCAAAAGTTAAAGAAATTTTTGGAGATGCGATTGAATTAATTGTTATCTTCAAAGACTATGAGAACAAAATATCAGAAGTGTTGGAAGATGTTGAAAACATAGATTTGATTTTACCAAAACAATACACGGTTGAAGAATTGGAGGAGAATCTGGATGGTTGAAAAAGAAAAAGCGGAAGAAATCATGGCAAAATACAATCGTAATTTTGGTACTTTCACTAAAAATGCGACGAGGAAAGAATTTAAGACAGTCTTAAAATATGTCGCAGAGGAAGCAAACAGAAAACAACGAAAGATTGTTGGATTGGATAAGTAAAAAATCCTCGTCAAGAGTCTGAAGCCCGGTTCACCAACTAAACACCAGACTTTTGGGAGGTTTTTTTGTATTTAGATATATGAGGCTGGTTGTCAAAAATTGGTAAATCGGAGTTATTGAATGAGCGGAGACTTAAAGTTTTTTCCAAGCTTCATCCCTTGCAAATTTACTGGTTTAGTCATACAATGATAGCGATTACAACATTCGAAAGGGCGGATTATATGACTCAAACAGTGTATACCAACTATTGGCAGAATCGAATCGGCAACATTCGGAAGGAACACGGCAGCTACAAGAGCGAAGAAGAGGCAATTGCGGGAATCAAAGCCTGGTGGGAACTGCATAAGGAAAATCATAAAAATGTGCAATATAACCGCACCAACAGCGGCGCTCTCGAAATCGTCTACGACGACAAAAACTATGTCTATCGGATCGAGAAACGCACAATCGAAGGCGCCTTGCCCAAACGAACGTACCGACTGAAAAAAACCGGAGAAGTGGAATCACTGCGCGGGAAATACAATCTCAACAAAGAATCGTTCCTGTTCGACGAATTACCCGAACCGATTCGCGACAGGCTCATCCTTGCGATGGCGGATATTCAAAAAGCCCGAAGCCATGTCTACGACAGCGAAGGCCGCCTCATACGGGGACTAGAAGAAAAAGTCATTCTGAAGAATAGCTCTTCGTTCAAAAATACAATCCCCAATCTGAATATCTAAGAATAAACCAGCACAAACGCCAAAAGACGTTTGTGCTGGTTTTTTGTTTTTTTGATGGTGTATCAGATCAGATTGCTATTTGCTTTTTCCTCAATCATTCCAAAATAATAGCTATGTATTGTGCTTGCATATTTATTTAAAGCTGCTATTCTGAAATGAAGAGATGGTACAGATGATATATATAACAATAATCACGAGGGATTTCAATATACATTTATAGATCTGGTTAAACAAATTCTCAATATGATACTATATATCTATCAGTAAACTGGAAGAGGGACAGTCATGAAAAAAGAAATCCACGTAGTTGGGGCAGTTATAAAATCAAACAATAAAATCCTTTGTGCACAGCGAGGGCCGGGGAAATCTTTGGCTTATTTATGGGAGTTTCCTGGAGGAAAGATTGAACCAGGTGAAACGGATAAAGAGGCTCTTGAACGGGAAATTCGGGAAGAGTTACTCTGTAAAATTGATGTAAAAAATAAAGTGACAACTACTCTTCATGAGTATGATTTTGGTTTTGTAAATTTAACTACATTTGAATGTGATTTGCTAGAAGGAGAGCCTTCGCTGACAGAACATGTTGCTGTGAAATGGTTGGCGGTTGAGGAGCTAGCAACGTTAGAATGGGCGCCTGCAGATATTCCAGCAATAGAAATTTTGGTGGGACAAACAATTCGATAGCAGAGAGAAGGCAGTCATGTGTATACGTTAGTCAATAATACGAGCCAGAAAAATTTGCTAGATGAGCTGACACAATCTTTGGAAGGTTGTAGTCGCTTTTATTTTAATGTTGCCTTCGTAAGTTATTCTGGTGTCCAGCTATTACTGGATAGTTTTAAACTCGCGGAGAGCAAGGGCATTACAGGTAAATTAATTACAGGAACTTATTTAAATTTTACGGATCCGAAAGCCATTCGAAAGCTAAAAACTTTTAATGATTTTGATGTGCGCGTATTTTTGGCTACTGAGATACAGGGATTTCATCCAAAAGCGTACATTTTTGAATATGATGACTTCTACAAGGTGATTATCGGGTCCTCAAATTTAACGAATTATGCATTGAAAAGTAATATTGAGTGGAATCTACAAGTCATTGCTAAGAATGATGTCTCTAATGAAGAGTTTTTAAACTACTTAAAAGATAGTTTTGACCAGATTTGGGATAGTAGTTTAGAAACAACTGAAGATTTCTTACTTCAATATGAGAAGCACTATCGTGGCGTTCGTTATCAAGACCTTGTCCATTCTCCAGGTGTTGATACGCGACAAATCTTTACTTATCCCTTAGGTCCACGCTTAACACCTAACAGTATGCAAAAAAGTGCCATGCGGGAACTCGCTCTGTTGCGGGAAACAGGAAGCGAACGCGCTTTGGCGGTGGCAGCAACCGGAACCGGAAACGTATCACAACTCGACTAACTGTATAACTACCTTTAAACACCTACACTACAACGTTTCTAGCACTATTTAACCCCAAAACCCCGTTAGACACCCATTTATTCAACACCGTGTTCATTTTCCCTTATTTTTGCCATATAACAACTCCATTACTTGCCTAACTTTTATTCCCAATTTAACGCTCCCGTGTATTCAGTACATAGCAAAATAAGAGTAAGGATAATCCCTCACTCTCATGCGATGCGCTAATTATTTTGTTTTTTTTCTAGGCAGTATATACCAGATTATTAAGCTTACCATGGAAATACCACTGACTACAAACCCCAAACCCAAGTATGGTGGGTCATAAGTTAATTCAACTTCATGTTTTCCTGTACCTAAATCAATCGCTAAGAATACATCATAGGCTTTTTTGGTTTCCACCAATTTTCCGTCCACTCGCACCTTCCAATCTTTAGAGTAAGGTATAGTGAACATCAATGTTTCACGGTCAAATGTTGATTCTGTATGCCCAATTACGCTTGAATTAGTATAAGAGTCTACTATAAATTCATTACCTTTAATTTTTCCGATGGCATCTGATAAGGCAGATTCATTTAAAGTATAAAAATATGGCTGTAAATCTGAAATGGTATCGTCTTTTTCAAATTTTAACGTATATTCTTTAGCACCAGTGACATTCAATACTTTAGTAGCAGTAGGATCGGATGCTTCTGACCCCGTAAGCTTTGTTTGCGACAATATAGACCAAGATGTTCTTGATTTAGATGTACCATACGTAGGTAGATATAGGTAATGTAAACCATCATTTTCTTTACCTAAATCAAATGTTAATTCCGAATCCTCAGTTACGTGATATTCTGAATTAGTTATTTCACCGTTTTCATCGTAATAGTATATTTTTTCTTTAGTAAAAATATTAACGTTCTCATTTGCTATTGCACTTATCAGACTGTTATTGAGATCCAAGTATTTCTTTTTACGGTACTCCTTTGATAAGAACTCATTGTTTACGCCAAAACCAATCGATAAAGCATACGGATTTTTGTAAATGTTAAAATTTTCTGTTTCGGCTACTTTAGGATAGGCGTGAATATCAGATCTAGGATTAAGTGTTATCCAGTAGGGTTCAGCATATAATGAGGATGCTTCTTTTAATTCCACATAGTAATCTAAACCAAAGAAAGAATCTGTTATCAATGTTCCCCCATAATAATCTATGTTAACACCATCGGCATAAGTACCTAAATCAAAAAATAACCTAGCCGATGATTGTTCAATATTAGAATTAAAGTTTTGGATACCTCTGTAATGAAAAGCAAAAGAGTCGTTACGTGAACGATTGAATGTCTTTTCTAAACGGTAAAAATTGGAATGGTTCTCGTTCTCATTAAACCATTCTGTTACTTCTCCCATTTGAGTATCTACATCTTGATATACCGAATCGTCAAAATAGCCTAAGTACAGCAAGTTAATAGCAGTATTAAACATCAATTCAAAAATTACAAACAGCAACAATAATTTTGAGTCTTTATGGTCTTTTATGAGTGTATAAAATAGCATTAATATAAAACATAAAATAATGGATACTACTACACAAGTTTTCCCAATAAGATTTAAATTATCCACAAATAGTAACGTATAGATAGCAAATATCGTATACATGCCAAGAAACCATTTTAACTCCATAAATGTATATTTATCTTTACTTATGAATGATTGATAACCGAAGTAGCACATCACAAAACTAAATAGGAAAGCATAGCGATGAGGAAGCCCATTTGGTAATGCGAAAGCATGCCAAGCTAAATCCAAGAAACCAAGACTCATTGATAAAAGTAAAAAGATAGATAAAGTCGCCACACCAATTTTCTCTTTCCTTTTAATATTTTCATTAAAGAAGAAAGAGAAGAAGCCTAAAGATACAACTGTGCCTACAAAAATGTTGGGATAATCGTATTGCAGACTAGGAATAAAGTTGAATGTACCCATTAATAAGCGAGATACAAAGTCTAAAGGATTATGAACCCAAAACATAGGGAAACTCGGGTTAACTGAATCTAATTTACCTGCTAATAACGTGTAAAATGTTGGAATTAATGAAAATGCCCCCAAAAGGGCTGCTAAAATGGAAGAACCTACAAAACGTAATCCATCTTTAAAAAAGACTGCACCTTTCCTTAATCCTTCGGAATAGTCTTGTGTATATTTTACATATAGGAAATAAAGTACCGAAAAAATACACACCATATAACCTATATAATAATTTGAAACCAGTAATATAGCTAAAGACATAATATACATGAATGGTTTCTTCTCAATAACCAACATTTCTATTCCATATACTATTAAAGGCAACCATATCAAACCATCAAGCCATAGGATATTTGACATATATGCCGTTACAAAAGACATCAAGCTATAGCTAAAGGAAAAGAATACAGTAGCTAAATTTGATTGATTAAATTTCTTTTGTAATACGTAACCAAATGCCAAAGATGAACTAGAAACCTTTAAAATCACTAGAATCCACATTGCAACAGGGAATAGACGATCTGGAAAAAATAACAGAATCAGGTTAAAAGGACTCATTAGATAATAGCCCCATGTGCTTAACATTTCTCCGCCTAATGATTTTTCAAACGAATAAGTAAAAGCAGTATGGTCATACAGTATCGTTTCTTTGTAATACTTAAATAAGTCGATATATTGAGTACCAAGATCCCCACCTAGAATAGTTCCGTTACCAAAAGGGTATACACCACGTATTGCATAGTAAATTAATAACAATATAATCGGTAATGCCCAACATAGAAAAGTTATAACTCCTTTCTTATGCTTATTAAAAAACTCCATAATAAAATAACACCAATAATTTACTCTTCATAAATTATTCCTCCCATATTGAATTGTTAAAGCTATAACGCAAAATGTTTTATTGCGACAATATCTTTATGCGAGAAGCTTAACTCTCATCAACAAAGGTTGCAACGCTTGAACAACTCAGGAATGGTTTTATTTTAGTAAATAACGTACTTGCCTAACTTTTTGCTGCCCTTATGAACGCTTCTATCCTTCCTATCGTTCCTTCATAGTCATCCTTTAATTCATGCTCCCATACACGCATTATATGCCATCCATGAGCCTTGTAATACGCATTGACCTCTTTTGCCTTCTCTATATTTCGATTCAATTTCTTATTCCAATACTCCACATTAGTTTTTGGGAGATTCCCATGTATAGGACAACTATGCCAAAAAAATGAGTCAATAAAGATAACCACTTTATATTTTTGAATCGAGATGTCAGGTATTCCTACTAACTTCCGATTGTTCCTTCTATATCGCACACCACGTTTGTGTAACTCATGCGCTACTTTATCTTCCAAATGTGATTTTGCCCTGATACTGCTCATAACCTTACTTCTTTGTTCTGGCGTAATTCTATCCATATTCTCACCTTCTTTTTCGGCTATTTTACTTTTATTTCAAGAACATAGGTTCCCTTACTAGATAATTATTTCTTTCTCTACTATAATAGTTTTATCGTCTAAAATTTATTTTAAAGGGAGAATTTACTATTACTATGAAAGTTTTTAAATTAGGTGAGCTCTTCTGTGGGCCAGGCGGTATTGCCTTAGGTGCTACTAATGCCACTATTGATAATAAAGATTTTAAAATTGTTCACGAGTGGGCTAATGATTATGATGCAGATACTTGCGATACATACCGTTTTAATATTGCTAAAAATAACCCTGATTCCGTCATTTGTGGCGATGTTAGAGAGTTAGATATCGAATCCTTATCTCCTATCAATGCTTTGGCTTTTGGCTTCCCTTGTAACGATTTTTCTGTTGTGGGTGAACAAAAGGGGTTTGATGGTAAATTCGGACCTTTATATACCTATGGAGTTAGAGCCTTAAAGAAATTTCAACCCGAATGGTTCTTTGCTGAAAACGTCGGTGGCTTGGCTAGTGCTAACGAAGGTAGTGCTTTGGGGAAGATTCTTTTGGACCTACAAGACGTTGGTTATAGGGTTTACCCTCATCTTTACAAGTTTGAACAATATGGCGTTCCACAAGCTAGACATAGAATCATTATTATTGGTATTAGAAATGATTTGCCTTTTGAATTTATGCCCCCCAGCCCAGAACCATACAGTCACCTTGATAATACTTCTAAAAATGCAATCGAGAACCCTCCGATTACTTCTGATGCGTTAAATAACGAATTGACTAGACAATCAGTTAACGTAGTTGAAAGGCTTAAACACATTAAACCCGGCCAAAATGCCTTTACTGCAGATTTGCCTGAAGAATTAAGGTTAAATGTTAAGGGAGCGAAAATTAGTCAAATCTATAAAAGGTTAGATCCTAAAAAACCAGCCTATACAGTTACTGGTTCAGGTGGTGGTGGTACGCATATGTATCATTATGAAGAACCTAGAGCCTTAACCAATAGAGAGAGAGCCAGATTGCAAACTTTCCCTGACACATACTTCTTTAAGGGTACTAAGGAGAGCGTCAGAAAGCAAATTGGTATGGCTGTTCCTCCTATGGGGGCTAAGATTATTTTTGAAGCTGTTTTGAAAACTTTTGCAGGTATTCCGTATGAAGGAGTTCCTTGTAACATCAAATTATAGGTGGTGTTTTCTATCATTAACTATTGGTGGGTTACTAGACCCAAACGTAAATTAAATTCTATTCCCGAAGTTTTAGCGGCTGTTGCCAGTGTTTCTTTGGATAACGAATGGGGTGGTCAAAGAAATACACATCTTAGCGTTGAGGAAGCTTTAGAAGGTTATAGCTTGAAAAGAGTAGGAGAACGAAGAGATCATGGTGGTAGTGGGGGAAGAACCTACATGGCTTGGCTTAAAAGCCTTGGTTTGACATTCACCCAGAGTTCTACTGGATTATTAAAATTGACTTTAGCAGGTGAAGCTATTCTTGCAGGCGAACCTCCTGTTGAAATATTGAAACATCAGGTACTGAAGTACCAATTTCCATCAGCATTTTCAACTAGCAGAAACATCAATGTTAACCCTAGATTTAAAATTAGACCGTTTAGGTTTTTATTACGTTTGTTGAATGACCCACAAATTGGCTATCTTACTCAAGAAGAAATTGCTAAGGTAATTATCGTTAATGCAGAAAATGAATCGGAAGGTTGCTATCAAGAAGTTGTTAAAAGACTTATAGATTTCAGAACTTACGGTGATGCTTCTCTGGATAGCAACTTTTTCATTAAATATGCCCCCAGTAGAGGTAAAATTAAGATTGATAAACCTTTTAACTATTTAAATGATATTGCAAATACTCTCATAAATTGGATTGAATACACGCAACTTGCCATACGTGAGGATAGTAAATTAGTTCTCCTTGATGAAAAAGTTAACGAGGTCAATACAATTTTGGGCGTTGTACCACCTTTCATCGAAAGACCCGATCAAGATGAATTTTTCCAACGAAAATATGGTGTTGACCCAAAACACACTAAAGATAACCGAAATCTTACTAACAGTCGGACTATCACATCTCAGATGCTTGCTGAACAAAGAATTACTCAAGCTTTCATTTCGGAATCTTTAAAATACCCTGTTGGTAAAATTGACAGCAAAATCATTGCAAATGTTGCTTATATCAGTGGCTTAGACCCTAAACTCGTTGAACAAGTTTTGCATAGAAAATTCCCTAATGGCTCTATAAATGCTTTCATGACAAGCTATTTTGAAATGGCATTTAAAGGTAGAGATGAAGCTACTGAATTTGAAGTCGCAACTGTTGAAATTTTCAATAATGTTTTTGGGATGGAAGCTAAACATGTTGGACCTATTGGGTTAACGCCAGATGTGCTTGTTCTTTCAGATGATGCAGGATTCACAGGCATTATAGATAACAAAGCTTATAGCAAATATTCAATTTCGAATGACCACAAAAATAGGATGGTTTATAATTACATTCCTACTTACCAAAAAGAAAGATATCCACTTGCTTTCTTCTCTTATATTGCTGGTGGTTTCGGTAATAACATTGACAGCCAGTTAAAAGATATTTCTTCTGCTACTAATGTTAATGGTAGTGCTATCAGTGTTTCTAATATGATTCAACTCGTTCAAAATTATTCGGAAAACGGATATGATCAACTTCAATTAAAGGATATTTTCAGCTTGAATAGACAAGTTATGCTAACAGATATTTAATTTGAATTCCTAAGTTAGGATAGAGTTTACACCTGTTATTAGCAAATGTTAGCTACACATTACTAAACAATGCTATTAGTTAAATAGCGAGTACATTGCAGCTATAATTAAATGAATTTACGAAAGCTAAGAGTGGGGTAAACCTATTTTTGGCTTTTTTAACTTCTCCTGCGTGATGGTACAATCTTTCGTTTCTGAAGTCAAATCGTAACAATAAAAAAAGAACCCCGTTAAGAATTCTCCTTGTTAACATTTTAATACCTCGTTATTACCGTTGTCGTTGGGAATACGTTAGAATTAACTGTAAATCCTGTTTTTACTTTTGCACTTGTTAATGGATTAGCAGTAAAAGCATTAACACCTATACTTGTCACACTTTTTGGTATTGTTACACTGGTTAGTTTGTTTAGATGAAAAGCTTGCGTTCCTATATTGGTTAAACCTAGTCCAAGGTCTACAATTGTTATACTGTTTTGTTGAATTGCTCCTGTACCTAAGCTTTTTACACTGTTTGGTATTGTTATACTTGTTAGTTGATTAAGTTCAAGAGCAAAGTCACCTATACTGATTAGTTTATTTGGTAAAATTATACTTGTTATTTTATTTTTTTGAAAGGCTCTATTACCTATAATGGTTACACTATTTGGTAAAGTTACGCTTGTTAGCTGATTGAAAGCGAAAGTTGATTCATTTATTGTGGTTATCCCAAAAGGTAGGTCTATACTTGTTAATTGATTCCCATAAAATGCCCTAAAGCCTATGGATATTACACTTTCTGGTATGTGGACACTCGTTAAACCTTTTGATTCAAAAACAGAGTCTCCTATACTGGTTACAACTATATTTCCAATTTTTTCTGGAATTACTACATCTAATCTGGTTCCGTTGTAACCTGTTATTGCTCCTGTTGTTGGATTAAATACAAAGTCACTATCCAAATTGGGTACTATTAATTCACTACCTCCAGTTCCAGCTAAACTATTCTCGATCTTCACCCCCGTTACTTCTTCTACACCATCCATTACTGAAGCTAATACATTCTTCATCTCATCCTGAAATAACCAATAACTTAAACTTAAAAATATTCCAAATATGACTACTGCTATTAATGTGAATAAACTCTTATTACTTCCTGTTTCTATTGTTAACCTCTCCTTTTATCTTTATATTAATGCAATATTATTATCTGCATTAATATCTTATAATCTTGATGGACCTCTGTCAAATTCTATGATAGTTTTTTTGTTTAGCTAATTTGCTTATTATTTTGACGAACGGATAGGGTAGGTAATTAGCTGATAGGTCTGTGCTATTTTTATTTACTTTATGTAAGCTGAGAACAGGGTTAACCTTCTTTTAGCTTTTTTATTGCTAATATTGACCGATACTTATTTGATATATTTATTATTTGATACAATTTTTAACATAATTATAATTCGATAGTTTTTCTGCATTGGATTTATTAGTAGATATGCTAACTTTGTTGATATATCGCATTTTGCTTTTCTTTATTTACACTTCTCCCCAAAATGGTTTTGTTCAGAAATCTATAGTATTCACTTTACAAATGGAAATTGTGTCATTATAATATAAAAATAATTAGAAATATTATGATATAAATCTTGCTTTTCACTATATGATGGCTATATAATAACTCCAACGAAAGCCTTTTCAACAGCCTTCGATTTTTATTCACCTTTTTGGAGTTGATATCCATGATTAGTATTTCTGAAAAAAAGATAGGTAAAGAGTCCGTTTTTATTGTTACAACCTTTGCCGGTGATGATAACCCTACCAATATTATTTCTGAAAAGATTATTAGGGTTCGAACTTTCACATCACAATACAAAGGAACTGAACGTTACCTCATCTACGATTCTGATATGAATGTCATCTCCGATACCTATCGTTTCCTCAACCACAACTATAAACGCAGAGCCAATAACACCGTTAACAAAAGCATGTATGCCCTCAAATTCCTTTATGTTTTCCTTGAAATCTTTGATAAAACAGCTCAACAACTCGATCAGGATGATTTAGTTAAACTCACTTATTTTTTGACCGGTGTCACTTCTAAAGGACAGAACATTCAACTCGATCTCTTAACCAAACGGGGTAAAGTAACCGTAAATTCCTTCTTTAGCATCTATCGTGACTACTTTAGGTTCTTGCGTATCGCTGATTCCCCTATATTCAATGAAAATTCCTACGCTAAATACGTCCCTAACAAGCCAAAAACACAAGTGCAGCAGGCTAACAAGAACTTCAAGCAACCTCCTAAGTATATTTCTAATTCCGATTTTGAAAATATTATCCACTACATCAGGAAAAATAGCGTTAACCGTGAAATAGCCTTGAGAAATGAATGCCTCGTTAGAGTTATGTTTGAAGGAGGTTTACGGTTGGGCGAAGCTTTAGGATCTACGATTGAAGATTACATCCTTAAGGAAATCGATGGAAAATCTATTTGTTTTGTTTATATAAGAAATAGAGTTTCCAATTTGCCTTACCAAAATGCTAAAACTTGCATGAACGTATGGGATAAAAAGAACTACACTTCCTTCGAATATCAAAAAGAAGGTATAGGTTATCAGTTAACATATCTTAGTTCAGATACTTATGATTTACTTATGGACTACATAGATTTATCTCAAGCAAGAGCAGATAAAACATGTAGTGTTGCTTACGAATCAAAAGCGAAAGCTGATGCTGTTGCTACTTGCAAAGAATCTAACCAAGGTAATTATTACGTATTCATCAATAGTAAATGTACTCCGCTTTCAAGCTCCTCATGGAATAAAATATTAAGAAATATATTTGAAAGTGTTGGGCTACCAGTAGATTATGGTGTGAAAAGATACAATCTGAGCCACCGTTTCCGGCATGGTTTCGTTATGAACCTTCTTCACGAACAAAAATTATCCGCAGAACAAGTCATAGAAAGAACCCGACATAAAGGTATTACTAGTTTGGCTGCATACTATACCCCAACAACAGAAGATACTGTCAGGTTGAAAATAAAAATTGAGGACAAAATTAACGAATAGGAGTGCTTAATATGGAGTATAACCCTAGATATCTGAATGCTATTCAAGACCCTGAACTCAAGCAAGAATATACCGATTTTGTAAACACATTTCCCATTACTACCCAGCATAGAATAAGGCCACTTGCAAAAAAGCTGAGAAATCTAAAATTACAAGATATATCATGGGATGTCGCGGTGGAATTAATAAATAACCCTATCACTCCGTATACCCCTGACAACCGAAAATGTGTGTTTTACATGTTCGAATTTCTTGTTTACCTCAGCGATAACAACAAATATTTCGGTAGATACGCTGATGAATTGCGATGGAATCGTGATAATTTTTTAGCATACATCAAGGTAACTACTACTTTGAAAATGGAAAATTTAAGTGAACCTAACGTTAGTCCACTCTCATTCATTAGGTATAAATTATTTAATAAATCTGATAGCTTCATTGTATTAAAGAAGCCTACCAAGGTTTTAGCTACCCTTATTACTGAATTTCTTAATGTAGATAGTGATGAGAAAAAAAAGAAGAACAACCACAATACTATGTTCAATTATTTTACAGAAAGCTTTATTGAAACCAACTCAATAATAGACATAAATGATTTCACAGATGATACATTCTTCAAAAATTTTAAGTATTTCAATGAGGTGCACAAATATTCACCTACAGAAAACAAACAAAATTTCTTATATATTTTATGCAGGTTTTATAATTATATCCTCGGAAAATTGGATTCAGAAACCAAGCAACAGAATTTTAAATTACTAGACTCTAGTGTTTTAAAATACACACGTCTTATAAACCTACTCCAAAATGGTTATCGCATCTACCCCTATAGTGTTTATGAAGAACCACCTACATATAGCAAAATGATTCTAAAAGAAAACGGTATGGATAGAAACTCCACTAACCCTAAAGATTCAGTTGTTATTTTTGACAATGAGTTCGTTGACAACACATACCTTCGATTACTTTATACCCAATTTTTTTGGAAAGATCAGCATGTTAGTTTTCTTATTCGAAAAAGAAAATATGCCATCCTAAGAGAGTTTTTGATTGAATTAGATAAGGAAAAAAATAAAAATGAACCCTTTAAAATCAAAGCAGGGGATATTTACAACTTTATGGCAAAACTTCATAGTAGAAGTTACACAGACGGGATGACCATCTCTTGCCATGGAATTATTAAAAGTTTTTTGGCATTCATTAGCAGTAACAGTCTAATGGAAGTTGATAATACGCTTTACGACATACTCAGACATAAAGAACAGAAAAGTCGAGGGGATAATGAAGCCTATACTAAGGAACAAATTAAAATCTTAAAAGAACACTTCAAAAAAAATTATGAATTGGAGAATGATGAGCCCAGAAAATTACTGTACAAACTCTATTACTATATCCTTGAATTTTTTTCCGTATCAGAAATCCGACTAAGTTCTATCCTAGATTTGGAAATCGACAGTCTTTTTATGGATGGAAAAGATTATAAATTAAGGGTCAACTCTAAAGCCGTTTATGATGAAAAAGATGAATATGTAATTACCCCTTTTATAAAGTATTTATTTGACGAAATTTTAATAATCACGGAGAAATTGAGAGTCAAGGCAGACAGTACCGAGAAAAAGTATTTGTTTATTTACAGACAATTCGGTAAAGAAGCTATCTATAGGGTAAGGCAAGATTCATTTGCTAAGTATTTAAAATTGATATTCTTTATATACAAGCTCCCATTTAAATATTTACCGCCCAAAGCTATCCGGAAATATTACCAACAACAAATCAGTGATTTTGTCGACAGTGAAGGTTATGACCCTATTTTAAAACAACATTTAGGCAAACATTCTTTAAGTGTCCACTTTAGATCTTATGAAAAGAATACCCTAGACAAAACATGCTTTCAGGAAAAGCAAAATGAAGTTGGAAGTATATATTTAGCAGGTAAGATTGAAAAAAATAATAGTTACCCAAAAGAGTCCACAGTTCAGAATGGTTGTGGGCATTGCTCTCTCAAAAAATGTAATCTTAAAGGGAATATGGATTGTTTAATGTGCCCCAATTTTATTGCTACCCACGACTGCACTTATTTTTTTGAGCAAGCTATCGCTGATTTTGACAAGGCTCTTTCCAAAGAATTAACCAATTTTGAACGTGAGTCCATTATTCAACATAAACGACTCCATCAAGCTTATTTAGATGAATTAATACTCTTGCAGTAAGAAAGAATGTGATTCTCATGGTTTACAAAGATGATCGAATAATTGGATTCAATAAACCTTTGTATATAGGTAATAATGCTCTTGATATCTATTCTCGCAACCTATATTACTTGATAACAACAGCATACGAAAAAAATGTGAATGATTTTCGGCAATTCCCAATCAATCACGTAGGATATATTCAACATCAGTTTTTAGATTTGGTTAGTCATGATGATCTGATAATTCAAGGTATTCCCATTATGTTTTCTGATGATACTTGGGATTTCAATAAGCTTTTTGTTGTAGGAAAAGCAACTGATATTTATATTTACCATTTCAACGGCGCAAATACAAATTTTGGGCTAACTGATTCATTCATAATTGTGCTTAAACTGTACATGTGGCACTTAATTAGCAGTAACGGTATTCACCAATCCAGTAATCGAATTAAATTTCGTAATGCAAGATCTTTTTTAAGATATTTATCCGAGAAAAATTTTATGAATCTTCGAGATGTTACCGTTAAGGACTTCGATAACTACATTCAAAGCCAAAAATGGAACTATCGTTCAGTATCAACTGCTTTATCGAGTCTAAAAAATTTTTACATATTCTACTCACAGATGGCTGAAAATATCTACACCGATGATTTTGTTGAACTCTTTAATAATAGAGATTCTGTAAAGTTGAAAGCAGTTACTGAAACAAATAAAGCTACATTATTACCTACTCTTTTTTATCGTAAGTTCACACAAATGATTTTTGACTTCACGTTAAATACCAATAATACATTGAGAGAAAGAGGTATGGCTGGTCTATTATATATTGGCACGCAAACGGGTTTAAGAACCAGCGAACTGCAAATATTAAAAAATAATTGTGTTGAGCCCATCTATTATGAAAATAATCTAGCACATAAATTAAAATATTTCTGTGTAAAGACTGGCAAGCATGGTAAACATAAACAGGGGTATACTATAGCAAATGATAGAGTTAAGGAGATGGTAGCTTTTTTACAAGTATTATTTACTGAATTCCGAAGTGATAGTGACTATCTTGTACCCGCAATTTCAAAGGGAAATACAACTAAGGGCAAGCCACCAAGAAAAGTATATTCAGCTAATGATTTAATACAGTTTATGCTTAAATTTTGCATCATTAACTGCAATGAATTAGGGGTGCTTAACACTGAAGAATGGAATATGTTCGATGGCTCCTATTCAATCAATAAAAATAGGGGGAAGGATACAGCTAAAATAGCCAAAATGATGGGTTTAACTGAAAATGATTTAATCTCATATCCACGAATTAGACAATTTAGAGTGTATATTGCTTCAGAACTCCAAAATAAAGGGTATGGACAAAACGAAGTAGCTGATGTTTTAGGACATGATTCAGATCTTATGTGGGGATACTACCAAAGGAATCCTAAGGAAGCCCATGAGAATATTAATTTTGAAGCTGAAATCCCCGAATCAGTACGTAATCCTTTCACTAACTTAAATACTCAGGATACTAAAAAACTCAAACAAAAAGTGGATGTCTTTCTTGAATACAATACTATTGATGTCAGAAAAGGCGTTCACGATGTGATGGATTCCGTAAATGGATCAGTTCCTGTGACCCTTGAAAGAGGTGGTTTCTGCATTAAAGATAATGCAAGGCGGTTATGCCCTAAGAGTATGAATAGAGAAGAATTAATATCCATCTTTGGAATAGCCGACCATAGTGCTTTTTTCTTTATGGCACAGCCAGTCTATCACGTATATAAACAACTTGTTGACACTATTAAATACAATCAAAACTATAATTTCATTAATCAAGCACAAAAAGAAATGTACCGATTGGAAGCCGTTATTAACGATCTGTTACTACCTGTTACTCAAGATTTAGAAAATGAATTAATCTTACAAGGGAGAGATGTACTAATTGAAGGGCATCCTGATTTAGCTTATATCATTGACCATTTAGAGGAAATCGAGGGGGATATTCAATCATGGAAGCTAAAAATAGAGGAATTGAACTAGAGGAATCTGTTAAGGGCAAGTTATTGAAAATAGGTGTCACTTTCGATGTTTTACAAGATAAGGATAAGGCGTATTTGTTGGCTATTGAAAATGCTGTTTTAGATAGTATTCAGATTCAGAAACAACTAAGGAATAAACTTAAAAAGAATAAAATCAGCTTAATTGATATAGCTGCTCGTACAGGTATCTCAAGGCAAACCTTATATAATAATCCTATCCTCAAGGAATATATTAACATTAATGAGAAAGAGTTTGATAGAATAGACATTATAGCGCGGGAATACCGTTATCAAGATGAAATCCATAAGCTGAATGAAATAATTGAGACCATGATAATACGTGATTGTGTAATTGAAGAACAAAAAATTATAATTAACGATTTGAAAAAGAAACTAAAACAAACCAATGACAATGTGATCCATCTTACAGATAGGCTGAACAATCGTTGAGCGGTATTTGTATTAGTGGCAAGGTTATTTTCATTGCTTTCATTTTCCCGCTACATGCCTAATTAAATGTTTGTGATTAGGCTACTGATTTATGGGTATTTATACAATCTTCTAAGTTAGTATATGGTAAAACACTGATGGCGGCTTTTGATGTGCAGCAGGTACAACCTAAGAAGATGCTCTTTTTAGTTCATCGGGGCATTATTTTGGAAAAGGCGATGGAATCGTTTGCGAGAGTTGTAAATGTGCCTAAGAATAAAATGGGACTTTTGACTGGAAACAAGAAGAGTTATGATGCTGATTATTTGTTTGCAACGATTCAAACAATGAAAAACGAATTTCATAGTTATCGTCCGGATGAGTTTGAGTATATTGTTGTGGATGAGGCACATCATGCCACAAGTCCTTCCTATCAAAAAGTATTAGATCATTTCAACCCGAAGTTTCTTTTAGGGATGACCGCTACTCCGGAACGCTCGGACAATGGCAATGTATTTGATCTTTTTGATAACAACTTGGCTGTTGATATTCGCCTGCGCCAAGCATTGGAAGAGAATTTACTCGTTCCTTTCCATTACTATGGTATTGCTGACCAAACCGAAATTGATTTAAGCGATGAGCATTTAACACCAGACCAAATTGCTGAAAAATTAAATGTTGTTAGTCGCGTTGATTTCATCATAGAGAGAATGAACTTCTATGGTCATGATGGTCCTAAACGAAAAGCACTCGGTTTCTGTATCACAAAGAAACATGCTGAATTCATGGCGGCTGAGTTTAACAAACGCGGCATTCCAAGTGCATACTTGACTGGAGAAGACTCAGAAGAAGAGCGGATGCGTCAAATCCAACTGCTTGAGAGCGACACGGATACGTTAAATGTCATCTTTACAGTTGATATTTTTAACGAAGGTATTGATATTCCGAGTGTGAATACCGTTTTGATGCTGCGCCCAACTGAATCAGCGATTGTATTTACCCAACAACTGGGTCGTGGCTTGCGTAAAGCGGAGCAAAAAGAATTTCTAACCGTCCTAGATTTTATTGGGAACTACAGCAAGTCATTTTTGATTGCCATAGCGCTTTATGGCTCACGTTCGGTGACGAAGAAAGAAATCACCCATGCCGTTCGTAAAGGCTTCAGAAATATTCCGGGTCCAACTAATATTCGGATGGACGAAATTGCGAAGGATCAAATTCTAGAACAATTAGAAAATGAAAACTTCTATGCTCTAAAGTATTTAATTGAAGATTACCAAACTTTTAAAGGCGCCTTGGCAGGGAAAGTTCCGTACCGTCTTCAAGATTATTTGACGTTAGAAGGTGCGCCGGATCCGGTGTTGTTCTTTAGTAAATCTGTTAAGACTACCAAATCAGATAACTACATTGCATTTTTACAAAAGGTAGAAAAGGATAACACATTGGTTCAAAAATTAGCTTCTAATAAGAGCTTCATGAGGATTTATACTAAGCTACAGAGTTATTTACCTTTGAAACGTCCACATGAGTTTGCTATTTTAGAACTGTGTTTTGATCAAGAACGATTTACTAAAGAAGAAGCCATCCTACAAGTAAATCGCTATGTAGATGGCGATCAAACAGATGATACGGCGCATGCGTTAGAGACCTTTAACCTTAATTACGCGGATAAGAATGAAATTAATGGCATTAAGATTGTTAAAAACGTTGAAGGTAATCTTTATGCTTTTAACAAAGAATTACTCACTTGTTTAGAAGATGAAGAAGCAGGTCCGTTTCTTAGTGATGCTATCCATTACGGTTTGATGCGTTACAAAAATGAGTTCGGTCATAAGAACTTGGGATATCCATTCTTGCAACTCTACAGTGAGTATTCGCAACGAGAAGTCGGGATGATGACGAACTTTCGTAATACCCATTCGTCCTTTAGGGGAAGTACTTTGCAAAATGAAATAGGCGGCGCTCATTACTTCCTATTTATCGATTTGCATAAAGAATCCGACATCGATGAAAATATCAACTACAAGGATAAATTTATTTCGCAAAAACAATTCCAATGGGAGAGTCCTAATAATACTAAAGTGAATTCTGACCGTGGCAGGGACTTAACTCAAAATGAAGCAAATGGAAAAACCATTCACCTATTTGTGCGTAAGTATAAAACGGTGAATAATGTGACACAACGATACATGTATATTGGTCCTGCTAATGCAATTTCACATCAAAACGAGAAACCAATTGAAATTCAGTATCTATTGGAAAACAAAATGCCAATTGATCTGTATCAAGAATTTGAACCTGAGAAAGCTGTTTTTTAATCTCGAAAAGAGTTTTTCAGGAATGACCAAATCATTCAGACCTTCTAAGTTTTTGAGAAGACGAATAAGTTGGTAGTGGGGTAGATAACTCAAATTACGTTTTTAAAATATAAATATGGGAGCGCCTGTTTTTAAGTGCGCTCCTATTTACGTGGAACAATCTTGTCACTTACGCTTGCCTACAGCGATAGTTATGCAAATATAAAATTAATGCTATAATGATATGATGGATAACTATACACTAAAGGGGTTTTAATATGGGAGCTGAACTAAATCAGAAGCTGTTTAGCGCTGCAGACAATCTGCGCAGCAAGATGGATGCGTCTGAATATAAAAACTATTTACTAGGGTTGATTTTCTACAAATATCTCTCAGATAAACTTTTGGAAAAAGTTGTTGAATTAGCTGGTGAGTCATTGGATGAATTTTCCAATGCGGATAAGCAGACGGTTTTGTATCGTCAGCTACTTGAAGATGAAGATACAAAGAGCGATTTGATCGAAACGTTAGTCGATACTCTTGGCTATGATATTGCAGCGGATCATTTATTCAATGTTTTGACGATGCAAGCAAATCAGAATACATTCCAACTAAACGACTTAAATAAAGCATTCATTGACTTGTCCACTAAATACAATCAATTTAGCGGGTTATTCGATGATGTCGATCTAAAATCAAAAAAACTGGGTGCAGACGATCAGCAACGTAATGTTACCATCACTGAAGTGTTGAAAAAACTAAACGGCATTGATGTGCTTGGACATAACGGTGACGTTATTGGCGATGCCTATGAATTTTTGATCAGTCAATTTGCCTCCGAAGCAGGGAAGAAGGCCGGAGAGTTTTACACGCCTCATGAAGTTTCGGATATGATGGCAAGGATTGCTGCTATTGGGCAAGAGGATAAGAAATTGTTCAGCGTATTTGATCCTACGATGGGATCCGGTTCTTTAATGCTCAACATCCGGAATTATTTGAATTATCCGAAAAGCGTGAAATATCATGGTCAAGAGTTGAATACGACAACGTTTAACTTGGCCAAAATGAATTTAATTTTGCATGGAGTTGACAATGAGGATATTCGTCTGCGCAACGGAGATACCTTGAATAAGGACTGGCCAACAGACGAACCATACACGTTTGACTCCGTGGTAATGAATCCGCCATATTCTGCTAAATGGTCTTCAGATGACACGTTTCTGGATGATTCACGGTTTAATCGTTACGGCAAATTAGCGCCGAAATCAAAAGCAGACTTCGCGTTCTTGTTGCATGGTTTCTACCATTTAAAAGATTCCGGAACGATGGCAATTGTATTGCCACATGGAGTCCTGTTCCGTGGTGCTGCTGAAGGTGTCATTCGTAAAAAGTTACTGGAAGATGGGAGTATTGACACAGTTATTGGAATGCCAGCGAACTTGTTCTTTGGAACATCGATCCCTACGACTGTCATCATTTTGAAGAAAAACCGGACTACTCGAGATGTTTTATTCATTGACGCAAGCAAGGATTTCATTAAAGGGAAAAATCAGAATAAGCTATCGCAAGAAAACATCGACAGAATTGTTGAAACCTACAAAAAACGTGAGGATGTTGAGAAGTTTGCGCACGTCGCAAGTTTTGAGCAGATCCAAGAAAATGATTTCAACTTAAATATTCCTCGTTATGTCGATACATTTGAAGAACAAGAAGAAGTTGATATTGTTGAACTCGGGAAAGAGCTTGTAGCCCTCAATCAACAAATCAAAGCAGCCGAAAATGACTTCCTTTCAATGCTGGATGAATTGGCGGTAACAGACGAGACGCGCGATATTATCGAAGCAACAAAGGCGGTGTTTCGGTGATGTCTGAGGAAGCTAAAATGGCACCGGTCATACGGTTTCAAGGATTCACTGATGATTGGGAACAGCGTAAGTTGGGTGAATTATTAATTGAGCATAATCAAATAGTAAAAGGTGACAAATATCCAATTGCAACGTCATCAAGAAAAGGATTGTTTTTGCAAACAGATTATTTTGATGGTGAACGAAGTGGAATTAATACAACTATGGATTTTCACTTAGTCCCAGAGAACTATCTAACGTATAGGCATATGTCCGATGACTCGATTTTTCATTTTAATAAAAACACTATGGGTACACCTATTCTAGTGAGTAAAGAATATCCAGTGTTTACAACTTCGGAAGCTGCTAACGATGAGTTCGTTATAAGAAATTTGAACTTTTCCAAGAGTTTCGCGAATTTTTCCCACATGCAGAAAAAAGGAGGCACTAGGGTTAGGTTGTATTTTAAAGTACTGCAAAACTATAAAATTGCTATCCCTAGAATTGATGAACAGATAAAAATTGGATCACTCTTGAAGCATCTAGACAGAACTATCGCTCTTCATCAACGAAAGTTAACCTTATTAAAGCAGCTAAAACAAACGTATTTGAAGCAGATTTTCTCGCAAAATAAGGAGAATATACCGGTGCTAAGATTTGCAGGTTTTTCTGAACCATGGGAACAGCGTAAATTTTCTAATATAGTAAACAGAGTGTCCCAACAATCTAATGATTCCAATCTTCCAAAAGTCGAATTTGAAGATATTATTTCTGGTGAAGGTAGGTTGAATAAAGATATTTCTCGTAAGTTTGACAGTAGAAAAGGGACAGCTTTTGAACCTGAATTTATTTTATATGGTAAGTTACGCCCATACTTAAAGAACTGGCTATTTCCCAGTTTTAAGGGGATAGCATTAGGTGATTTCTGGGTTTTTGAGCCGAATAATTCGTCTTCTATTTTTGATTATTACTTGATTCAATCTGACAAATATCAAGCAGTTGCAAATCTTTCTTCAGGAACGAAAATGCCTCGTTCTGATTGGAAGACTGTTTCAGAAACAGTTTATAGTATTCCTGACAGTATTAATGAGCAAGAAAAAATAGGTACCTTTTTTAATCAGCTTGATAATGTTATTGCTCTTCATCAAGAAAAGATTGCTCATCTAAAAGCACTGAAAAGTATATTACTCAACAAAATGTTCATTTAAAAAGGCACACGAGGTGCCTTTTTGTTTAACTTACATCAGTAACGCCAAGTGTTTCATGATCTTGTCGTTGTCTTGATTTTCGAGTTCTTGAATAATGTGGAGATACGTTTCTTGTGTGGTAGTCATGCTCGAATGTCCCAATCTAGTAGCTACACTTGCAATTGAAACGCCAGCAAAAAGTAATAAGGATGCATGTGTATGTCTAAGGCTATGAATAGTGATGATTGGAATATTTGCATTTGTGCAAAGGACCTTCAGGCGATAATTGATTGTTGAATTGAATACCCTGTTCTTCACAAAAATTGGTTTTTCAGGATCTAAATTCTTGATCAGCTGCGAAAATTGCATCGCAGTTTGCCAATCAATTTGCATCGTTCGTTTTGAGGATTCATTCTTCGTAGGTTGAAAGTTCCCTGTAGTACCCTTGTAGTTCCAGGTTTTTGTAATGCTTAGCTTTTGCTTGGAAAAATCGAAATCATTTGGAGTAAGTGCAAGAGCTTCAGAAAAACGCAACCCTGTTTTTGCCACCAATAAGATAAACCAATCCCAATTTATTTCAGAGGGTAGTTCCAGTTGTCTAAGTAGCGCTTGAATTTCAAATTGGTTTAGAAATTTCGTTCGCTTATCCTTAGGCTTTTTACCTTTTATGATGATTTTTCGCGTGGGATTTGTAGTAATAAGTCCCTCATCAACTGCATCCAGTATTGCGCCTTTTAATTGATGGTGAAAATCCATTGTGGTTTGTTTTTCGTGGGTAAGTGTCAACACCGGTTCAAAAATGTTGTTTTTCACCGGTTTAAAAAATGTCGTTTTTCAGCGGTCAGACGATGTTGCTTTTCACCGGCTTCTGCCGAAAAACAACGGGGGACTGTCTTTTTTCACCGGTCGATCACGGAGGATCGTCCGGTGTTTTTTTCTTGGAACGCTGCTCGCGTTCCAGCTTGTAGTCTTTCATGCGATATGAGTTTCCGGTGATCTGGAATACTCTGGAATGGTGGATCAGGCGGTCAAGAATGGCTGCTGTCACGGCGCTGTCCTGAAAAACGTCTCCCCATTTGGAAAAGGGAATGTTAGTCGTCAGGATGGTGGAATGCACCTCGTGCCTCAACCGGATCAGTTGGAAGAGGAGACTGGCCTCTTGTTTGGCAATAGGCAGGTAGCCGATTTCATCGATGATTAGGAGCTCGTAGTTCGAATAACGTTTTAAAACCCGTTCGAGTGTTCCTTTTTCATAAGCTGATTGGAGCTTTTGGATCAGCTCATGACAGTTGATGAATATGGCCTTAACGCCTTGATGGCAGGCTTCCACGCCGAGGGCAGTCGCCAAATGCGTTTTCCCGACACCTGAATTACCGATGAATATAATATTTTCGGCTTTTTCAAGAAAGCCCATGTGCTGCAGATCCAGAATTTCATGCCGGTTGATGCTTGGCTGAAAGTAGAAATCGAAGTCTTTGAGTGCACGAATGACCGGAAACCGCGCGTTTTCTACAGCACGCTCCACTTTCCGATCGGACCGAAACGCCAGCTCTCGATTGGTTAATTCCAGTAGGGCTTCCGTGAAGGGAATCGCTTCGCGGTTTACGACTTCCTGGTAGTTGGGGAAGTATTCCCGCATCCGAAGCAGACCGAGTTTTTCAAAATTATTGAGGAGTTGGACATGGTTACTCATTGCAGCACCTCCTACACATCATCATACTGCGCCAAAGAATTTTCAATGAACGCATAGATTTCTTCGTCCTCTTTATGCTTAAACACATCAGACTTCAAAATCTCGTAGGCGTCATGAGTGTCGTACGTATAGGATCGCTTTTTTTCACTAATCGGATGCGTTTGAATCAATTCTCCATTATAATAAATGTGTATGAATGCGGTAGTGAGTCGAATTTCGACTTCCTCGCCGATATATTTAATGGGAACGGAGTACTTACTCGTTCGAAATTGGACCATGGATTCTGTGCTGACGATACGGCGAATATCGTCACAACTGTATTCAGCCAACAGTTCAAAATCGAATGCCTGTAGGTGCTCTTTTTCGTGTTCCCATAAGTCGATTGGCCGTTGGCCTGTCGCTTGGGAAACCTCATAATTGAGCTCTTCGGCTAAATCATGGACGTAGTGACATAACTCGAGCTCATCATCAAATTCGCCATTCATAACGCGCAACCGTTCGCAGGTTCTTGCCAAAGCCTCCACTTTTCCTTTTGTCTGAGGCCGGAACGGACGACAAGCGATAGGCTGAAAACTGGCATCCTTACTGAAGGCGTAGAAGGTGTCGTGGAAGACGACCTTTTTGTATTGGGATTTGGCATGATTGACCACTGTTTTCATATTGTCGAACCAGATTTCCCTGGGTACACCGCCGGTTAAATAAAAGGCATCGTTTAAGCACATGAATAACGTATCTTGCTTTTTCTCAAAAGTCAGTTCCAAATATTTCATGCGTGAATAACCCAGCACGTACAAGAAGATATTGAATGTGACGGGCCGCCCGGAACTCGTGTAAAGGGTCATATTCTCCTTCCAATCCACTTGCGCCGACAGACCAGGGTTCGTTTCAATTCGAATTGTTGCCTTCTTGGTTTTTGTTTGTTTCAGTGTTCGGCAATAGTCCCGAAGAATCGTGATTTTTCCTTCGTATCCTCGCCGTTTAAGGAGCGAATAAATCGCCGTAGCGGAACAGCCTTCCGAAACCTTTTCGTCAATCAGGGTCCGATAAGGATCCAATTTACTGGCTTTCTCCGGCACGGGTTTCCTGGGCTTAATCAACTCAGGATTCTGTTGTTCCTCAAAGTGTTTTTTAATGGTACGTGGATCACTGTCGTATTGACGTGCCATCTGTGCAAAATTTGGTTTGATGTCGTTCATAATGTAGAACCTCACTCCTTCTCGAATATCTTTTCTCATGCTCATTACCTCCTTGTGTAGATGAGATGAAATAAGTATATTCAAAAAAATGTATGATTTCCGACATTTTTCAAACCGTTGTTTTCCTACATTTTACTACCGGCGTTAACAGGTAAGTGCATAGTCATTCAACAGCTGCTGGTATTTCCGTCTGTCTATCTCCCCAACTTTTAAACTAGGCGCTAGTTCATACACTCGTTGGAGGGACATATTATATTTACTCAACGTTACGGACCGCACAGCCCCAACCTTGTATAATTCAATCCATTCCTCGAAATACTCATAGAACAGTTGATCTGACTTCCTTTTTCTAACCAAAATAAAGACCTCCTGATAATAAATTTGATGAACATGTCATCACTTTATTATCAGGAGGTTTGTCAGTAACTGCAAAAATAAGGCTATAAGAACATCTTTGCTAGTAGGACTTTTTTAAGTACTGTTAAATTCTTAATCTTATATTGATGAAGGGTGATAGTATCATCGAGTTTTCTGAAAAAACTACCAATATGAATTTGTTCTTCTATCCTAGGCATAAGTATAGGCATTTTTGCCATTTGTTTACCTGACACTTCTATAAAAGTTGATCCTGCTCCATTTAATTCTCCATATCGTTTCAATTCATGGGTTCTGGAATAAATAAAATAAGAATCCAGTTCATTTTCATGGGGAATAATCGATTGAAAGCCTTGATTTGTTGCCCCTTCTTTAGCAAGAATAGCAGTATTACCAATTCCTGCACGAGATGTAAATAAAACTGTTCCAATCGGAAAAATTTTAGCAGAGCTTTTTTGTAGACCGGCCTCTGTAATTTTCTTTTGACTATCATTTACAAAGATTTGGTTTCCAATTTCAGCAGGGGAATACCAGTCGATATTCCCATTCCAATAATAGTCATTGCTGGTGCTGGGGGTTCCACCACCGACTATGTCCGATATTTCACCTAGCTTTCGCTGTTCCCATGGTTCAGAAAAATCCGCAAATCTTAGTACTGGCATATTCTCCTCTTTTTGCGGGAACATCCGGTTCAAATACGTTTGTTTTAGCTGCTTTAATAAGGTTAACTTTCGTTGATGAAGAGCGATAGTACTGTCTAACTGTTTGAAGAATAAACCAATCTTCTCCTGTTCATATAGATTTTTAGGAACTATAACTTTCAATCCTGATAGGGACCTTTGACTAACTCCTTTTGCAGTACCACCACTTGATAAAGCAGATAAATCATTGAATACATTTGGCGAACGTAATAAAACTGCCAAAAAATCATCGGTAATTTTTTCATCATTTACATCAAATGTGATTGTTCTTTGACTAAGGATGTATCCTTGATTATCAGGCACTTGAGCTACATTACCCATAGGCGCTTCTGTCGTAAATAAGACTTGCCCCTTTCTTAGCTCTCTACCACCCATCCATTTCTGATATAACTCTTCATTACCGTAATGCGCATCTGCTGAGGGGTCAATGTATCCATTTTTTACATTCAAAGCAGAAAGTGCAAGGTATCCTGATTCACTCCAGTCCATTCCCAATTTCTTTGGAGTTCTTCCCCTAAAATCGATTGTGTTTTGTATGTTATCAAAAAACTTACGCTGTTCCCAATCGCAATTTATCAGAAATTCAACATTAAATAAAACAATCGTGATATAATTTAATAGATAATTTGTGGGGGAATTAAGTATATAGCTTAGGTGGGAAGATTATGTGCAAAATTCCAAGAAATGATGAGGAAACAATTGAAAAACATTTGATTGACGTTCTGGGTCAAGGACATAATCAGTGGAACTATCGCGAGGATCTGAAGTCTGAAGAGGACCTATGGCGGAATTTGCGTCAAAAAATTACCCAAAATAACTTGTCTGAAATCAAGGAACATCCGATTACGGATAAAGAATTTGATTCGATAAAAATGGAGTTATTAACACATACGAAAACGCCTTTTCATGCTGCCAAATGGCTGAAGGGCGAAAATGGCATTGCGCGTATCACAATTGAGCGTGAGGATGCTTCTTTAGGTGCCATGTCTTTGATCTTGTATTCCAATCAAGATATCGGCGGAGGTATTTCCACTTATGAAGTTGTAAATCAGATTGCCAAGAAAAAATCGGATGATGAGCGAGAGCGGCGATTTGACGTAACGTTGTTGATCAATGGGTTGCCGATTGTGCAGATTGAGTTGAAACAAGCAGGTGCAAAAGACGGTTATTTTCAGGCTTTTAATCAAATTAAAAAATATGCTGAAGAAGGCATGTTCCGCAATAACATCTTTTCGACGTTGCAGCTTTTTGTCGTTTCCAATGAAAAGACAACCCGTTATTTTGCGAATGCGCTACCAAAAGACATGCACAGGAAATTTCTTTTCAGTTGGCGGACAACCGATAATCGGAAAGTGGATAATGTTTACGAGTTTTGCAAACAGGTTTTGAACATACCGGATGCCCATAAGTTAATTGCGCACTATACGATTGTCAGTGAGGATCATGATAATAAAGCCCTAATGGTATTGCATCCTTACCAAATCCACGCGATTGAAGCTCTATTTACATCTGCTATGAAGCACGAATCGGGTTATGTTTGGCATGCAACAGGATCAGGGAAAACGTTGACAAGTTTTGTAGCGACGAAATTGCTTGCCCGCAAGTCTGGTGTTGATAGAACCATCATGGTCATTGACAGGAAAGACTTGGACAGCCAGACTACATCAGAATTCACAAAGTTTGCCTCTGAATTTAATACAGGCATATCTTCTGGAAACGTTCGAGCGAATAGTTTGATTGTGGGGACTGGCAGCTCGATTGAACTCAGCCGAGCTTTGTTGTCGGATACGAATAATAACACAGTCATCATCACGACTCGCCAAAAACTGGAGGCCGCATTGCGCCATGCCCAAAAGCAAAAGGAGAAACGAAATGTGGAACGATTCAAAAAGTTGATGGGCCAGCATATCGTCTTTGTCGTGGATGAATGCCACCGTGCTTTGAGTGCGGAAAATATGGATGAAATAAAGCAGTTCTTCCCGAATTCCACTTGGTTCGGATTTACTGGGACACCTATTTTTGAAGAGAATAAAAAGCAAGCCAAAGGGCAATTGGCCAGAACGACGCACGACCAATATGGCGAGAAATTGCATACTTACACGATTAAAGATGCTTTGGACGATGCTGCGGTTCTGGGATTTCAGGTGGAACATGAGGATACGATAGAACAGACCTCTTTAAACAATCACATTTTCAAAAACCTCCAAGTCAATGAAAAATATGCAAGCTACAGCGTAGATGGCATTAATGACATAATCGATCAGATGCCGCCGAATGAAAAAGAAGAGTATTTGGATGCAACGATCTATGAACGGAACGAGCATATTCAAAAGGTGCTACGTAAAATTTTCCGACCGGATAACGCCTATATGAAATTTGATTTTCAGAATGGCCGTCCGAGAAAGTCAGCGATTCTGACGACTAGTTCGATCGATATGGCAAAACGGTATTATCATGCCATCAAGCAAATGACGAAGGAACCAGGCTGGATTCAAAGAGAATTTTCTCACCATCCGATCCGGACAGGTCGCACGATTGAAGACCCAGATTTTCCAAGAATCGCGATTACCTATTCTATGCAGGAAAATGAAGTGGATTCAGCCCAAAATCAAAAAGAAATGAAAAAAATTATCAAGGATTACAATGCGTACTACGGTACTGCTTGGGGCATCGATGACATTGACCGCTATAACGGGGACATCAATAACCGGCTCGCGCGCAAAAAAGGAGAATTCAAAGAATTCGGGAAACAGATTGACTTGGTTATCGTCGTTGATAGATTGCTGACGGGGTTCGATGCGCCGACGATTCAGACCTTATTTGTTGACCGGAATCTTAGCTATGCCAACTTGATTCAAGCCTTTTCGCGTACGAATCGTACCTACCCGGATAAAACGAAAGGCTTGATCGTCACTTTCCGGAAGCCACACTCCATGGAAAAAAATGTTGCAGATGCAACAAGACTCTATTCCGAAGCTAAAGAAGAAACCAGTCTGATTTATCCGACTTATGAAAAATCGAAGAAGAGATTCAATGGCGGTCATAAGAAGTTCACTGACATCGTTGAAACACATCAGGATATAGATGAGCACTCTCCGTTGGAATTGAGGATTGATTTTGTCAAAGCATTTCAGGAATTCACGAATTCGTTTGAGGCGCTTGTTACATATGATGATTATAACGATGAGATGGAAAAATCAGGTAGTTTGAAGACGCAAGTGATGGTACTGGAAGAGAATTTAGGATTGTATGAGACGATTAAAGGGTCAATACTTGCAGATTTGTCTATCGCACCGACTCCTCCAGAAAGCCTGTCCGAAATTGAATTCTATTCAGACAATGCGGTTAAACTTTATGATATCGACGCTACCTATATCGATCAGCTGTTGAACACGTACTCCGCAAACAACAAATCTGTGCGTGAAGACATTGAAAAAGCGATGCAGAAGTTGAACAAAGCAGAGGTTGTAAGGGAAGTTTATCGCGCAATTTTGAACGATATCGACTTAAAACGAGTTGATCCAGAGGAAGATATATTTGTTCTCAAACGGCATTACTTTACTCTAGCACGAGATCAGTCTATCGCTCATTTTGCGAAGGATTGGTTTGTTTCACCTGATGAATTACATTCCTCGGCAGTACAGTATGTTATCGGGGCAGACCCGATTCCAAACATAGGTAGTATCATCGACAGCAAAAACTTTGAAAAATACAAGGTAGTGCACCCCGAAGCCAAACCACTGCGATATGGTCCAGAAATGAAACGGCAGTGGCGAAAGGTATTGGACGAGGTTGTTGTGCAGTTAGATAATGAGTTAAGATGACAATAAGTTTGCGACATTAAAGAGGAGGAATCAGCATGGTTTCAGTCACAAAATGAATCGCACAATTATTCTAGTCCTATTGAGTGTTAGGAGCTCGATAGTCATTGTTAAAATTTTTTCGAAAAAAATCCGTGTGTTATATAATAATTAGAGCAGTTTAGCTTGGTGTCACATTACTTAAAGCAGTGCTGTAATTAAATATTAAATAGTTCTTTAGGTTGAAATTAAGGGAATTTCTTAAAGCTTTTTTATTTTTTATTCTCAGATAAGGAAAAGGTGAGCGGTATTGAATATAAATGATTTTGTTGGGAAATTTACGAATCATCCGGTTCTTTTTATTGGTACAGGAATTAGTTTAAGATACTTAGATAATTCATATACTTGGGATGGATTGTTGAGAAAGATTAGCTTAGATCTATACGGAAATTTAGAAACTTATTTCGATATTAAAGGTGAACATGTCCTAGAGGATAGTTTTAATTATCCTGCAATTGCATCAAGAATCGAAGCAGACTTTAATAGTTTTTTAATAATGAATAGAGATGGGAAATTCAAGTTTGTTAATGATATTTACTATAAACATATGGAAAACAATTCTCATATTAGTAGATTTAAAATATATTTGTCCGAGTTGTTTAGTTCTATGGTATACAGAGAGAGTAAATCCGAGGAACTGCTAAAGCTAAAAAAAGTTAGAAAAAATATAGGATCAGTTATAACAACTAATTATGATTCGTTAGTTGAAGAAATATTTGGTTTTACACCTTTAATTGGAAATAACATTCTATTAAGTAATCCTTATGGATCTGTTTATAAAGTGCACGGCTCTGCTTCTGTACCTGACAAAATAATTATTACTGATGAGGACTATTTAAATTTTAATAAAAAATACGAGTTGATTAGAGCGCAGTTGCTGTCACTTTTTATTCACAATCCAATTATTTTTATGGGATATAATATTGGGGATTCAAATATTAAGGCAATATTGAAGACCATTTTTTCTTATGTAGAACCTAATTCTGAGCAAGCAGAATTAATTAGAAGAAATTTCTTACTTGTAGAATATGATCCGGGCTCGGAAAGCATCGAAGTTGTAGAACATGATATTGACCTGACTCAAAGTCAAACTATTAGAATAAATAAAATAAAGACGGATGATTATAATTCGATCTACAATGCTCTTGCAGCATTACAATTACCTGTATCTGCAATGGATGTGCGCAAAGTACAAACCGTAGTCAAGGATATCTACTCAGGCGGGTCAATAAAAGTTCGAATTACAGAGGATCTTGACCAGCTAAACAATAGTGACAAGGTATTAGTAATAGGCTCTGATAAAACAATTAGTTATGAGTTTCAAACTGTTTCAGAAATGATGGCCAATTACTTCAGTATTATTGAAGAAGAAAATATCCAAATACTTTCAACTATTGATAAACTTAAAATTCAATCACAACAGTATTTTCCAATGTATGGATTTTCAACCATTAACCAAAATATATCATCGTCAAGTAGATTACGAACCCAACAAGAAACTAAACTTACAGAAATGATTAACAATATTAATTCAAAGTGTAAAGGAAACTACAAAACAATCGATGAAATTGAAAGAGATGAGTCATTAGCAAAATCTTATCAAGTTTCAGCCATTATATATGGCGTGATGCAAGAACAAATTAGCTTAACTGAAGTGGAAGCATACTTAAAGAAATATACAGATAAACAGAGTACGGATTATAGAAAGTTGCTATGTGCATATGACTTTATACGATACAAATAATTATAATGTTCCCAATTTGATGAAGATGTCTTAGTACAGAAAACGTTACCTCAAAGAAATAAATTGATAAACCAAATTAGTTAATAATAGTTTAAACCATCCGAATTATTGATGAACATCATAATTTTGATAATATTCTAAGCCAATAGAGTTCATCATATTTATTATTAGAGATAAATCAACTAATAAAGAAGGAACCTGTAGTCTATATTTAGTGACACTAAATTATTTTTTCTAGAGTGATTTATTGAATAATTAATTAATTAATTAATGTACAACAAGATTATATGGGGATAGGTGTTTTCATGGAACATCATATTTTTAATATTCCTGCCAAATTATTCTTCAATAAAAAAAAATATTGTTACTCGTTTTTTTGATTTTAATCTGAGATACTCAACTTTCGCAGTAGAAAAAGTTGAGTGAACCTTTACGTGTGTTGCTGTAGTCCGTTATTAATTAGGTACCTTGACAGTTGAAGGCATAAGAAAAACACCTCGTTATTTGGTATAGTTTAATTACCACAAAAAAACTACCAATAGCGAGGTGCTTATCACTATGATAACCAATAATGGCCTAAATAATCAACTACCAAATTCATTACAAGCTGTATTCGAAGAACTTAAGATCCTCAAACATTTGAGAAATGCTGGAATCAAGAAAGGTTCCGGATTTTCCTGTGGGTATTTATTCCAGCTGATTTTCTGCTTCATCTTTGAAGGTAAGAATTGGTTCAGAATGCTTGAAAGCAAGAAATCCGATGGATTGCCCTGTAAGGACGCTGTCTATCGTTTTTTGAACAGTCCAACCTACAATTGGCGCCGTTTTTTACTGTCCTTGAGTGCAGCCACAATCTCTAAAGTTAGTGTATTGACCAATCATAATCGACCAAAGGTCTTGATTATTGATGATTCTGCCTATGAGAGAAATCGCAGCAAAAAAGTAGAACTGCTTGCGCGCTGTTTTGATCATTCTTCACAGAAAATGCGCTTTTACAAAGGTTTCCGGATGCTTACACTTGGGTGGTCCGATGGCGCCACCTTTATGCCCATCGATTTTTCCCTGTTAAGCTCAACCAAATCCAATATTAACGGGATCGATGAACGAATTGACAAGCGCACCAGCGGGTATAAAAGACGGAAAGAAGCGCTTGAGACTGCGCCATCCGCTATCCCTGGCATGATTCAACGCGCCCTAAATTCCGGTGTTGAGGCTTCATACGTCCTTATGGACACCTGGTTCACGCAGCAACCATTGATCAAATCCATTACAGAGCAAGGGATTGATGTGATTGGAATGGTTAAAGCTACTAATCAGCGCTATTTAGTTAACAACCAGCGGGTGGATTTGCAGCAGCTTTACAAACTGGCTACACCGACAAACCGTCGTAAAGATATCTTGCGCTCCATCCAGACAACAATGACAAACGGTGTTCCCGTAAAGGTTGTCTTCATCAGAAACCGAAACAACCACAGCCGTTGGCTGGCTATATTAAGCACGGACTGTTCTCTCACGGAACAGGAAATTGTCCGTATTTATGGCATGCGTTGGGACATTGAGGTGTTCTTCAAGGCGACAAAGTCGCTTTTGAAACTGCAGAAAGAAATGCAAGGTCGCTCATATGATTCTCTCGTCAGCCACACTACGATTGTCTTTGCGCGATATATTGTATTGTCATGGCAGAATCGATGTAATACAGACGAACGAACATTGGGTGGCATGTTTTATGAACTGTGTGATGAATTGAAAGAACTTGATTGGGCTGTAGCATTACAGCAGTTAGTCGAAATTTTGGAGGAAGCTATAGAAAAATCATCAAAAATATTCAAAAAATTCATCAAATGTCAACTACAGCAATGGTTTGCAAGTTTGCCCAATTATATCAAGGCTTACTTGCCTATTTTGAGCTGCGAAAGTTGAGTGAGATAGAATAGCGAGTATAAAATGAGAATCAGGCAAGAAGCCGAAATAGAAAAAAACGGGAGCACTGCCGTTCATTTGGAATGAGTTACCACGGTAGGACAGCGATTTTATCTTCAGCATAGCGCCAGGATACAGGCGGGAGGGTTGATTTAATGTACAATCATCAATTGGACACTTTCATTAAAGTTGCCGATTCCGGCAGTTTCAATAAAGCCGCAGAAGAGTTGTATGTATCGCCGAATGCGGTCATGAAGCAGATCAATCTTCTGGAAAACAGTCTGGGATTTGACTTGTTTATCAGAACGCATCGGGGCGTCCGCTTGACACCGGCCGGCGAATCGTTGTACCGGGATGCGAAATATCTCATCCAGTATGCCAAGGATTCCATCGTCCGAGCCGAGAAGAGGGTGGCTGAGCCGAAGCACGTGCTGCGGATCGGCACCTCGTTGACGACTCCGGTCCAATTCCTAGTGAATCTCTGGCCGCAGATCCGCCAACACAATCCGGATCTGAAATTCGAACTGGTATCATTCGAGAACACGCCCGAGAATGCGCGGGAAATCATGAATCATTTCGGCAGGAACATCGACCTGGTCGCCGGCATCTACAGCGAGAAGATCCTGAGCGAGCGGAACTGTTCGGCATTGAAGTTGTATGATACACCCCTATGTGCGGCGGTTCCTTTCCATCATCGCTTGGCAGCGAAGGATGAAATCAAGGTAGAGGATCTTTTATATGAAACGGTCATGCTCATCAGACGCGGCTACATGAGTGCCTTTGATGAAGTCAGAGATGTTTTGGCAGAAAACTATCCGCAGATCCAAATAGAAGATTTTTCATTTTTCGATGTGAATGTCTTCAATAAATGTGAAAACGACAATGCGGTTCTGATTGGTGTGAAAGAATGGGGAAACGTCCATCCGTTGTTGGAAATCATCCCGATCAGCTGGGACCATACGATTCCGATGGGTATCCTGTATTCAAACAAGCCATCCGATGATGTGAAAGAATTTCTGAAAATCATCAGCCAGCTATACGCGATCCGGCCATAACCTTTAGGTTGCAACTCGTGGTAAGCGCCAAATAATCAGGTATATACTGCAACACGAATAACCCTGCTACAATATGGATATCATATCGTAGTAGGGTTATTTGCAGTTTGCCTGGACTTCTTGACTCCATGGTAAATAATCCTCAAGAAGTTCGGGCTCCTCTTTGAAGGGAGTGTTCGGAAGTTCCTTGAACAAATACGTCAGGTATTTGAATACATTCAGATCATTTGCTTTGGCAGTCTCAATGATGCTGTAGGCAATGCTGCTTGATTCAGCGCCCTTAGGGCTGGTATAAAAGTTCCAGGCTTTACGGCCAACCACGAACGGTCTTATATTTCGTTCCGCCAAATTGTTCGAAATTTGGCATTCACCGTCCAAAAGGTAATTCATCAGGTACGGTTTCTGTTTCTTGGCATAGCTAAGTGCTTTTCCAAGAACGGAATTTGGCAGCGCGTTGGTCGTTTCTACCCATCCCCAGAATGCCTTAAGTACCGGAATCGCCTTCTTTTTCCTTTTCTTCAAGCGTTCCTCAGGTGGCAGATGTGCAATTTCTTTTTCAATACTGAAAAGTGTGTTGCAATAATCCAGTCCAATTTCACATTGTGACTTTTTGCCGGTACTGGCTTTAGGAACTCCTTCGTGGAATTTTCGCCGAATATGCGCAAGGCAACCTACACGCGTCACATTCTTTACCTTGTTATACCCCTCATAGCCATCACAATGGATATAACCCGTATACCCCGATAAAAACTTCTCCGCATTTTCCCCTGCACGCGTAGGCGAATACTGGTAAAGAATGATTTGTTGATCGACATCCGTGCTATTCCGATAGAGCCACATATACGAATTTGAAGTTGCTTTTCTATTCGGTTCACGGAGTACTTGCGTGGTTGTTTCATCAACAAACAGGCAGTTGGCTGTCAATAATTTCTGGTGAAGCAGGTTATAAAGTGGCTTCAGCCAAAGTTCGGCAGCTTTGATTACCCAATTGGCCATTGTAGTTCGGCTCAAGGCAATACCGTAATCTTGCCATTCTTTCTCTTGGCGATGGAACGGCAAAGACATTTCATATTTTTGATGTAATAGCCAAGCCACCGAACTAGCGGAGGCCAAGCTTTTAGGAATAACTGGTATCGGTAACTCTGCCTTCACGATGGCATCTGCACCGTCCTTTTTACAACAAGGGCATTCGTAGGCATGGCGATAGATTTTTCTAACTTTAAGATGTGCCGGGATGAATTCTACCTCTTCGCGGATGTATTCGCGACCAATTGGTCGCAAGTCGGTATTGCACCATTCGCAGTTGGAATCATCCTTATGGAGAAGACAGTCGACCTCTATCACAGGCAGATCCTTGATCAATCGCGCTTTATGACCAGGAGTTCTTCTTTTACGTTCAAATTGTTCTGCATTTTTTGGCTCTACTGCAGACTTGTCGGCTACAACTTCCGCCTCATTGAAAACATTGAGTTCTTCAGAGTTGAATAGATTGATTTGATTTTCATCGGCAGGCGTGCTTTTTTCGCTGGAACGACCATACAGTTTCTGCGTTAGCACTTGGACTTGTTCAGTCAATAGAGCAATTTGCGTAATCAACTGCTTATTTTGCTCAAGCAACATTTGTTCCATCTCCGTCATTCACAACACACCTCCATTCCGATTCATAACTTCCTTATTATACCAAGAAATGGCACTGAAAACAGCCACAAATGTTGTCTAATCAACAGTTGTGGCTGTTTTTAATGGAAATATCCAGGGGTTACCTTTTTAATTGCCTTCGGCTGTTCTATAGATAACCCCTCCAATAACCACCGCAGCTCTTGCTGGGAAATATTCCTAACCTCTGAGCTCGATCGCGGCCATTGAATCACGCCGTTCTCCAAACGTTTGTAGAGCAGTATAAATCCGTCTCCATCCCAGTGGAGAGCTTTGTATTTATTCCTGCCACCTCCACAGAACAGGAAAAGACAGTCATCGAACACATTCATATCAAATTGATCCTGAACAAGAGCAGCCAGGCCATCAATTGACTTACGCATATCGGTTTTTCCGCAAACAAGATAAATGTGCTTAACCTTGGTGTAATCAACAATCATCCATCACAGCTCCTTCAACAAAGCGTATAGGATGTATTTTTCAATGCCTTGATATACTGAAACCGTTCGGTTTCGATCTGTATCCTTTATTTCAAAAGCAAGTTGTCGTTCGTGTGGTATTGGATCAAAATCATTTTGATTATCTAATTGAATAGGAACAATGTCCGGCTGTTTTTCCATTTGGGTACCTCCGTTATATACGATAACTGAAGTATAAATGGAAAAACTCCTCCCGAAAATCTACCTGATTATTTGGCGCTTACAACTCGTGAGCCAAGAGAGACTTCTGAAGAGTCTCTTTTTCTTTATACTTAAGGGGTAAAGTGAAAAGGGGGAAGAGGAATGAAAACAAGAGTATTGGGACAAGGATTGGAAGTATCGGCGATCGGGCTGGGCTGCATGGGGATGGATCATGCCTACGGGGCGCCGGCCGACAGGGAAGAAATGATCAAACTGATCCGGCGCGCTGTCGAATTGGGCTGCAATTTCTTTGATACCGCAGTTGTCTACGGTGAAGCGAATGAAGTGTTGTTGGGCAAAGCCTTGGAAATTTATAACCGCGAAGACGTGGTAATCGCCACCAAATTCGGCATCTACGGGCAAAAAATAGTTGACGGGAAACCTGAGAATTTGCTGAACAGCAAACCGGATTCCATCAGGGAACAACTGGAGGGATCGCTGGTGAGGTTGGGTGTTGCGTATATTGATCTGTATTACCAACACCGAGTTGATCCAGAGGTTGAACCGGAAGTGGTAGCCGGGGTGATGAAGGAACTGGTGGCTGAAGGGAAAATCAAACATTGGGGACTATCGAATGCGCCCTTGGATTACCTGAGGAGAGCGCACGCTGTTTGCCCTGTTACTTGTATCGAAAATCAATATTCGATGGTTTTCAGAGAACCGGAAAAAGAAACTTTTGACGTATGTGAAGAATTGGGCATCGGCTTTGTCGCGTACTCGCCACTCGGAAATGGGTTTTTGAGCGGGAAATATGATGCGAACACGGTGTATCCGGAAGGGGACTTCCGCAACAAAATGGGCCGCTTCAGCCCGGAAGTCATGCAGAAAAACCAGGCGCTGTTGGATCTGCTGAAAGAAATCGCCGACAGCAAGAACGCCACGAGTGCCCAAATCGTTTTGGCCTGGGAACTCGCACAAAAACCGTGGATCGTGCCGATCCCCGGAACGACAAAAATGCATCGCCTCGAGGAAAATTTGGGCGGAGCGGCCATCGAGTTGGGCCGACAGGAGTTGCAGGACATCAACGCCGCTTTGGATGCGCTGGATATCGATGAAACGCATTTCTGAATAGAGTCTACCGTATTTTTGTACCATGATGATTTGTGCTTCAAGCAAGGTTCACTACATGTAAACCCCCACAAAAATTGGCCGCTAAACAATGCGAGTGCTGGTTTTTGTGGGGGTTTCCTTTCCTTGGGAATTTTTGTCCCTCTGGTGTATGATTAGGATAGAGACTGTGATGATTAACTAAAAAAGGTGGGATCAGTATGAAAAAATTATTCAGGAAAAAGACGAATACCGAGGAAACAGGAAATCCGGGGAAAGAGAAGCTAGTGCAAGTACAAGTTGAATCAGAACTTCCTGCCAGTGAACTGAAGCAAGAAGAAAAAGAATTTGAGTCCTTCTTCTCTGAAGTATTAAAAAAATTACCGCAAAAGACATCAACCAGTATCCTAAGCGCTTATGACAAGTCAAAAGAGCAGGCTGAAAAAATCCTCGATAAAAGTAAAAATCAATTTGATGGAATCTTCGACGAATTTCTGAATGGTGTCGACGAAGAGAAACGCAAGAAATGTCATAAGACTGTTCACGCCGCGGCTTTGACAGCAGCCATAATCGGTTGCTCGCCAATCCCGTTTTCAGATGCTTTCTTGCTGGTTCCCGTCCAATTAACCATGATGTCTCGTCTGCACAAAATATTCGGTCAATCATGGTCCGAAAGCCTTGGGAAAAGCTTATCCAGGGAATTGATCGTTGTTGGTTTTGGCAGAGCTGCAGTCGGCAATATCCTGAAATTGGTTCCTGCGGTAGGCACTGTTGCAGGTGCCGCAATTAACGGTGCCGTTGCCAGCACCATAACAGAATCTTTAGGTTGGGTAACCGTGAAAATGTTGAATGACGGCGAAGATATTTTTGACCAAGCCATGTCCTTCAAGGGGCAGTTCGATACGTTGTTCAAAACGCTTCAGAACTCCAGTAAGTCCTCTAACAAAAAATAAATTGGATGATAGACTACTCCCATGCTGTATCTGTCATGAAAAAAGTAGTATATTGATTAGATAGATTTTATTTTCAAATCGTATCATATTTAGTGAGGAGATCCATTTATGTCGACACCTGAATTAAGAGCACAAATCATCGAAGCGCATCAAAGCCGCTATGCCACCAAATCCTTCGATCCGGCGAAAAAGATTGCAGAGGAAGATTGGGAAACGATCATTGAATCAGCACGCTTATCGCCGAGTTCCTTTGGGTATGAGCCGTGGAAGTTCCTTTTGATTAACAATCAGGAAATCAAGGACGACTTGAAGGGGATCGCTGCGGGTGCCGTCAACAGTTTGAACGGCGCCAGCCATTTCGTCATTGCACTGGCAAGAAAGAATGTGACGATCGAAAGTGAGCATGTCCGGCACATTGTGGAGGATGTGCTCGGCGCGGAATTTGCGATTGACTCGCCGCGCAGCCAGTATTTCGATAATTTCCAGAAGAATAATCAACAGTTGACGGACGAGCGCACCTTGTACGATTGGGCCTCCAAGCAGACCTACATCGCGATGGCCAACATGATGACCACGGCAGCTCTTTTGGGAATCGACAGCTGTCCGATCGAGGGCTTCAATAAAGCTAATGTTGAGAAATACCTGTCGGAAAAAGGTCTGGTCGACCTTAACGCGTTCGGCGTTTCCTACATGCTCGGGTTGGGCTACCGCAACGAACCGATCACGCCGAAGAAACGGCAGGCTTTGGATGAAATTTTGGAAGTCATCGATTAGTTTTGTGATTAGAGTGTAACGGAAGCTGCCAACATTGCTCGTAAATACACAAAAAGAACAACAAATGCAACAGGAAGACAATCCCATCTGGAATAGGATTGTCTTCCTGTTTTTTTGCATGATATCGACCAAAACATGATTTTGGAACAATATTGGCTGAGCATCATTCTTGACTTGAAGCCCAAATCATTGTATAAATTTACTACACCTCATCAGGAGTCTGCCAATAGCGGTTGCTTTGATAATCAGCCTTTTACATAAGTTCTATACAAGGAGGAAATGCTATGAAAAATTACTTTAATACAAACGAAATGACGTTGCAGGAACGCGAGCATCTGCAAATTGAAATGGAAATGAAGAAAAACTACTACGGTGCTTTTGTCAGCAACGTGCTGACGGATGAAATGACCGAAAAAATGGAAAACATCTGCGGAGATGACTTGTGTCAGTAAATACCACTAGCTGCATGACACTGATGAGGTGCACGAATAACTATACTGGAATGAAGGGCTACCTCAGCCAAGGGGTAGCCCTTTGTTTTGGCTTACGTTGATTCAGTTTCGTCCCGTAAAGACAAGATATTAGGGAAGGAGCCGTCATCAAATCTGCAAAAATCTCAATAAACTAAGCCTTTTCCCCGCCAGTGTCCTCCTGCATGATATCCGAGCTGGTTTTGCGTTTGTCGGCGATCCTGCCAATGCGAATGATATGGGACAGATTTTCCTCGTAATTTTCAGCAAATACGACTGAGTAGAGGACGTCGAGCAGGTAGATGATGGAAAGGTTGACCGTGAAGTTTCCGATCTTTGAATATAGTTTCTCGCGCGTCGTAATCGGCAGATAGCAGTCTACCGCGCGTGAAAGGTAGTTGTCGCCGATACTCGTGATTCCGATCGTGGGGATACCTTCAGCTTTCAAAATATTCGCGATTTGCATCATCGGGTTGCTTTCGCCGGTATAGGAAATCAAGATGGCACAGGTGCCTTCGGGACAGGTATAGGCTGTGTAGACGTCTTCGCCTTTGATGGTAGAGACGGCCGTGTGATGCTTAATCCGGTTCATCTTCAAGGCAAAGTCCTGCGGGATGAGCATATTGGCGTTGGTGGCGAAGATTTGGATATGCTTAGCCTTCAGGAGCATCTGTTTCGCCTGCTGCAACGAGTCGTGGTGGATCAGCGACAGTGTATCCTCTATAGTTGATTGTCCGAGCGAGGCCATCTTTTTACTGATTGTCATGATCGAGTCGTTCGCTTTGAACGGCAGGTTGGCATCGATGTCGACGAAATTGCGGGTCAGATAGTCGTGCTCCTCTTGGTAAGCCTTTTTGCATTCCACCCATCCGGTAAAGCCCAATTTTTTGGCGATGCGGATCAGCGTGGAAGGCTGCGTATAGGTTTCCTCTGCGATCTCCTGCATCGTCTTTTCATGCAACACTTCCGGATAACGCAGCAGGTAGTCCACGACTTCTTTTTCAGCCGGAGAAAACTTGATGGTTTCCATTTTTTCGCGTATCAGCATAGGCAGAGCGCCTCCTTTTCTCAACTCCAGCGATCCATATCAGGCTGGAATCGCGTTTCTTCTATTTACAAAAATTATAAATTAATGTAAATGTTATGTAAACGATATTTTGCTCAAAAAAGGCCAAAAAGCGAAAAGAATTTGAATTATTGGGCGGATTTTGCGCGAATTTTGTAAAAAGGTTTTGAAGTGTACCCAGAACCCTTGTTATCGGTATTTACATGATGGATAATAACCTTGTAAACGAAACGAGGAGGAATATACACATGACAAAAGGCGTTAAAATTGTAACAATCGGCGGAGGAAGCAGCTACACACCTGAACTAATGGAAGGTTTCATCAAACGTTACGATGAACTGCCTATCCGCGAAATCTGGTTAGTGGATATCGAAGCAGGGAAAGAAAAATTGGAAATCGTAGGCGCAATGGCACAACGTATGTGGGATGCATCCCCATATGATGTGAAAATACATCTGACTTTGGACCGCAGAGAAGCATTGAAAGATGCTGACTTCGTAACGACCCAATTCCGCGTCGGCTTACTGAACGCACGTATCAAAGATGAGCGTATTCCATTCTCCTATGGCATGCTAGGGCAAGAAACGAATGGTGCCGGCGGAATGTTCAAGGCTTTCCGTACGATTCCGATCATTTTGCAAATCGTTGAAGATATGAAAGAACTGTGCCCGAATGCATGGTTGGTCAACTTCACAAATCCAAGCGGTATGGTAACAGAAGCAGTTGTCCGCTATGGTAAATGGGACAGAGTAATGGGCTTGTGTAACGTACCGGTTATGGCTACAATGACTGAACCAAAAGCATTAGGCGTCGAAAAAGAGGACCTGATCTACAAATTTGCAGGCTTGAACCACTTCCACTGGCACAAAGTCGCTGACGACAAAGGCAACGACATCACTCATAAAGTGATCGATGCCATGTTCGACAAAGATGCTGGCTTACCGAAAAATATCCATGACATTCCTTTCTACAGGGAACAATTGGAACAAATGGGCATGATCCCATGCGGCTACCACCGTTACTACTACCGTGAAGAAGAAATGCTGGAACATGGCTTGGAAGAGTTCAACGGCGAAGGCACGCGCGCTCAACAAGTGAAGCAGACTGAAGCTGAATTGTTCGAATTGTACAAAGATCCGAACTTGGACCACAAACCGGAACAATTGCAAAAACGTGGGGGAGCGTACTACTCCGATGCTGCCTGCGAGACAATCGCAGCCATCTACGCCAACAAAGACACGCAAATCGTTGTATCGACCAAAAACAATGGCGCTGTTCCTGACCTGCCAGCTGACTGCGTAGTCGAAGTAACAGCTTACGTTGGTGCACAAGGCGCTCGTAACGTTGCTTTCGGAGAATTGCCGACTGCTGAAAAAGGCTGGTTGCAAGTGATGAAAGCGATGGAGTTGTTGACGATCGAAGCGGCTGTAACAGGCGACTACGGTACAGCATTGCAAGCATTCACAATCAACCCGTTGATCCGTTCAGGCGAAACGGCAATCAAAATCATGAACGAATTGTTCATCGCGCATAAAAAACACTTGCCGCAATTCGCTGAAACGATCGCTCGTTTGGAAGCGGAAGGCGTGACCGTCAAAGACGAAATCGCAAAAGACTTGGACTAATTACGACAAGAAAACCCTATCATTCACTTTTTTTCAAAAAACCATTTGACATTTCCTTGAAAAATGAGTATATTCTGAGAAACAACATAAAAAGTGATGATAAGAAGTAGTACGTTATTGAGCTGACCAGAAAGGTGCCGGTCGATGCGAGGCACACATGCGAGATAGCCGAATTCATCTTTGAACTTCGCACTGAATCAAGTAGGCTGCGACGGGTGATAGCGTTCGTTATTTCGCTAGGGTATTATAATGTACCTATCGAGGTAGACTTGCGCGAGTGGTCTATGAACAAAGGTGGTAACACGAGTCTATACGGCTTCGTCCTTTCCAATGAAAATTTGGAATGGACGAAGCTTTTTTTGTTGAAGAAAATGGAGGGATAAATATGGGATTCAAAGCATTGAGTGAAAAAATCGATTTCGAATTAGTCAAAGAATTATCCAAACTGACACCTGAGCAAGCAGAGATGAAGGCAGCCCGCGACAAAGAGTTGCACGACATCATCGAAGGCAAGGATGAGCGCATCCTGTTGATCATCGGACCTTGCTCCGCCCATGATGAAGAAGCGGTAATGGAATACGTGCGTCGTTTGGCGAAACTGCAGGAAAAAGTCAAAGACAAAGTGTTCATGGTTCCCCGCATCTATACAAACAAACCGCGTACGACCGGCGACGGATACAAAGGCTTGCTGCATAAACAAGATCCTACCGGCAAGAGCAATCTGATCCAAGGAATCGCTGCTGTGCGCAGCCTGCACAACCGTGTCATCACAGAAACAGGCCTGACGACAGCGGACGAAATGCTGTACCCGGAAAACCTGGATTTTGTGGATGATCTTGTCAGCTACCATGCAATCGGCGCGCGCTCCGTTGAGGACCAACAGCACCGTTTCGTTGCCAGCGGAATCGACCACCCGGCCGGCATGAAGAACCCGACCAGCGGCAACCTGAAAGTGATGTTCAATTCCGTGTACGCTGCCCAACAAAAGCAAAAATTCATCCATAACGGCGTCGAAGTGCAGTCCAGCTCCAATCCGTTGGCGCACGTCGTATTGCGCGGCGGCCTTAACGAGTACGGCGACAATATCCCGAACTACCACTACGAAGACCTAGTCAAAGTCGTCAAAGCGTACGAGAACGGGGACTACAAGAATCCGTTCATCGTCATCGACACGAACCACGACAACTCGGGCAAACAACACATGGAACAGATCCGCATCGTCAAAGAAACGATGTTCAACCGTTCATGGAACGCTGACATCAAGAGAATGGCGCGCGGCTTCATGATCGAGAGCTACCTAGTGGGTGGCCGCCAAGAAGACGACGGCACAGTCTTCGGCCAATCGATCACCGACCCATGCCTAGGCTGGGAAGATACCGAAGAATTGGTTCAATTCATCGCAGATAACGCGTAAGAGCATAGATCTAGCAGGCTGGGACAAAAACCCAACTGAATACAGAAAAAAAGTAGTGGACTTACCTGAATTGGTAAGTTCACTACTTTTTTTATCCTCATTCGGAGATATCCTTATGTTTTAATATTATGGTTATGAGCCAAGTTGTTTTTCCTAACAATTTAGCGGTAAAATTACCAAAAAATGATAAGACAATATGTATGCAAAATCTTTCCGGTGCACAACATACGAATCAGACTCTTTTAAATTAATGGCTGTTTCTTCTGGTTTATTGACTATTGGACGAACAATGCCGCAAGAGGGATCAATCCAACCATCATGACTCCGGAAACAACCATCGCCAAGCTGCTCATGGCACCTTGCAGTTCGCTTGCTTTCAAAGATTCAGCCGTCCCCATAGCGTGGGAAGCCGCACCCATAGCCAACCCTTTCGCGATCGGTTCTTCGATCCTGAAGATTTTGAAAATCAGGCCGGAAACCACCGTCCCGAAAATGCCGGCGAAGATGACGCCCGCCACTATGATACCGGCGACCCCGCCAATCAATTCGGTCGTATCCAACGCGATAGCCATCGTGATCGAGCGTGCCAATGTGGAAAGTGTCGTGATTTCGCTCATCTGAAGGATCAGCGCCAACCCGATGATCGTGACCAGACCGCTGATCATCCCCGCCAGACAACTGATCAAGACGACCCAACTGTTCTCGCGCAAAATCTTGAACTGCCGATAGACCGGAACGGCCAAGCAAATCGTGGCCGGCGTCAGGAGATCGGACAAGACTTGAGCGCTTTTTTGAAAAACGACAACTTCGATATCCAACACAAGGATCAGGCCGATAACCAGTATCGTCCCGATCAGCAACGGGTTCATGAAGGCGTAGGGGTACTTTTTGTTCAGTTTCAAGCCGATCATGAAGGAGCCCAAGCTGATGAAAAGCCCGAAATATTTGGTCGTTTCCAACAGATGATCAATCATTCCCGCCACCTTCTTTCGCTTTCTTCCTTCTGATCATTCCCTGCGACAAAACCCCAGTGGTCGCCAAAATCACGATGGTGGAGCCGACGTTGACGGCTACCCAACTGAGGAAGTTTTCGGCGATCTGCCCGTAGGAGGTGATGAGGCCGGCTCCGCTGACGACGAACAACGCAGGCATGATGCCCAACAGCAGATTGGCGGCACTTTCCACTTGTTTGAGCTTCAGCGCACCTGTCATCAGCAACAGGAACAGCAGCGACATGCCGTAGATGCTGGCAGGAACGGGCAGCGGAATGAAGATGGCCAGCAATTCGCTGACGGCGGAGATGGCGATGATGATGGTGAATTGTTTTAAATACTGCATGTTAGCTCCCTTCTTATTTTGGATAAATTCAGAATTCCTTGTTAAGTTATATTAGTTGGCATTATAGCTTTAGGACATCAAGGGATGGTAAAGCAAATCTAGGAAACTTCATCAAAGGGAAAACTAGCCCATCTATATCAAGCTGCCAGTCTGTAATTAACGACTCGGTAAAGCTAGTTAGTCTTCTTAAACAATAATTTTATTTTCAATATATATAGAATGAATTTAATTTCTACTCTTTTCGTTTTCCAGTATAATTAAGGTAAAAATAGGAAGGGTTGAATCTAATGAATACCCAAATCCAACTTAATGAACTGAAGCAAGCAATGAAACAAACAAAGGACCGTAGACTTTTTGAACGCTACCAAGCTGTCTTCCTATACTTAGATGGGCACACAATGAACGAAGTTGCACATATTGTCGGCCGTACTCGTAAGACCGTAAGCAATTACGTTTCCTCCTACCGAAAAGCAGGCCTCGACGGCCTAGTCCGGCACCATTCAAATGGGAGACCCAGACGGCTGACTGCTGATCAAGAGGCCTCGCTAGCCAGTGTCGTATCGACCCAACTTCCATCAGATCTTGCATTGGGAATGTTTGCTAACTGGACGCTTGATCTGATGATTATGTATGTGGAGAGGGAATGGGGAGTCACCTACACCGGCCGGGGTATGTCGCTCCTTATGGAGCGATTGGGTCTGACCTACACGCGCCCTACCTATACGCTGGCTAAGGCGGATTCAGAAAAGCAGCGTGTTTTTTTGGAGGAGACCTTCCCGGATCTAAAAAAAAACTGATGGAAGAGAAAATCGATTATCTCTTATTTCAAGATGAGTCCATGATTCGAGATTACCAAGCCATTCAACGGACTTGGTTCCTAAAAGGAAAACAACGGATAATCCCTACCTACGGAAAACATTGTGGTACGAAGCTGATTGGCTGCTTAGACTACGAAACGGGTGAGGTCCTTTGCAGTGAGAAAGAGCACTACGACGCAGCCGCCTTCTTAGAATTCCTAGTCTTTGTTCTTGACCATTATCGGGTTGGAAAGATAGTCATGATTCTGGATAATGCCCGTATCCACCATGCGAAACTGATCCAGCCTTTCTTGGAAGAGAACAAGGGGCGTTTGGAACTCGTGTTCCTTCCTCCTTATAGTCCTAATCTCAACTTGATAGAGGGGCTATGGAAATGGCTGAAGGAGACGGTCATCAATAACGTATTTTTCTCAAGCATCCAGAAAATCAATCTGGCGGTTCAGGGGTTCCTTGTTTGGATAAACGAACAGAGGGAGAGTGTCATTGACCGTCTCTGCGTGAAAATGTAGGGTAATTATTTAATTCGACTTATATAGCTAACCGCTTCTTTAATTCGATATAGCCCTTCAGATAATCTTTCATGAGAGGTTGCAATATTCAGACGCATAAACATTTTTCCCTCTTCACCATAGTCACACCCTGCATTTAGAGCTACCTTTCCTTTATTAACTAGTAGACGCATTAATTGATCGTCATCAAGTCCAAAATCTGAAAAGTCCAACCAAGCTAAGTAGGTCCCTTCAGGTTTTTTAAACTTCACGTTAGGAATTTCATTTTTAATAAAATCCTCTATAAAATTAAATTGTTCGTCAAAATATTGAAGCACTTGTTGTAGCCATACTGCCCCCTCATTTAATGCAGCTTCTGTTGCAGTCAAACCAATTGAGTTCATTTCCAAATGTAAATTAGGGCCACTATTTCTTGCTTGAGAGTGAACAAATCGTTCCCGTAATGACTGATTAGGGATAAACGCATAAGAGCATTTCAATCCTGCTAAATTAAATGTTTTTGTTGGTGCGGTTAAAGCAATGGTAAACGCGTCTGAACCATCCAGTGCCAACATACTAGTGAATTTGTTAGGTTTAAAAACGATGTCTTGATGTATTTCATCGCTAATGAGGATAACCTCGTACTTTTTACATAAATCTGCGACCTTTTTAAGTTCTGCGTACTTCCAAACACGGCCTCCAGGATTGTGAGGGTTACAGAAAATATACATTTTTACTTGGCGGGTCTTCATTTTATCCTCAACGTCAGTGAAGTCAATGCTGTATTCTCCATCATTGCTAATTAATTTACTTGTTACTAACTCTCTATTATTGAGTAAGACAGCGCTCGCGAATGGAGAATACACTGGATCATGAATTAATATAGCGTCTTCTTCCTGGGAAAAGGCTTGAATCGCGGTGCAAATAGAGGAAACTACTGCTGGCGAGAATACGATAGATGATTTAGTCAGTTGATAATTATGTTGAGTGGACTGCCAATTTATAATTGCCTGTATGAGAGAATCCGATGGCGTTTTGTACCCATAGATTCCATTAGAGATTTCATCTTTTATGGCTTCAATAATCTTTGGCGATGTGACAAAGTCCATATCAGCAATCCAAAGTGGCAATAAATCTTTATTCCCAAATACCGTTTCCACCATATCCCATTTAACACTGCCTGTATCTATTCTGTTTACTGATTGATTAAAATCCATTAGATATCCTCTCCCTTAGGTAAAACACTTTTATATCATTTGCCTTATATGTAATAATAGATATGTATCATCAAGAAATCCAACTGACAAAAAAATCGTTAAAATCAACTTTTTGAAATTAAAAGTATTCTAGATGCTGTGAAAACGATTTCAAATCCGGCGGGGTGATAATCTATTCATCTTTTCGTCTAATTTCATCAAAAAGAATATTTATAATACTTTTTCATATAACCTCATTATAAAAATACAGACTATGGGAGAATGAACTATGTCAGAAATATCGTCAGAATTGGGAAGAACCATCCGACACTTTCGAAAAAGCAAAGGAATAACGTTGGAAGAGTTAGGCGAGCAAATAAATAGAAGTAAATCTACTATGCAAAAGTACGAGGCAGGAAAAATTATCATTGATATTGAAACTTTTTATGAAATTGCTTATGCCCTTAAGATACATCCAGAACAACTTTTGTATAGCAAATCCAACCTTTTGATGGAAACCAACTCTGCTAATCCAAAAACGTTATTTAAGGAGTCAACGACTCTATATTCATATATGTATGATGGACGAATCAATAAATTGCTTCGTTCCCTTTTTATAATTTCTAATCATTCGGAACAGGGGAGGTTTCCGACTGCATTCTATATGAATATACCAACATTTGATAAATACATGTTTGCTGAGAACACTTACTTCGGCTATTCTCAACATCACGATACATTCACATCCATGTTCCTTACACACAGTTCAACTGAAGTTGAAAACGTATCGATAACCATTTTGTCGACATTTCAAGAAACAACGGAGCGTTTGGGAATGATGAGTGGAATCTCGTTTCGTCCCTTCATGCCAGTGTCCTTTAAGATGCTCTTTTCTAAAACGCCTCTTAAAGAAGATGAAGAGCTCATTAAACGTTTAAAAATCAATCAAAATGATATACGCATGATGAAATTATTTAATATGTTTAATATTATGTGATTTTTTGAATACGGTGAATGGAAAACCGGCATTCAAACAGCTGGTTTGGCGAACTCAGCTTCTTCATTCGGCAGCAAGGTAGGCTGCGGATTGGGTAGTGCCCTCTTGGGATGGATCATCGCTGCTGTAAATGTAGTCTACATTTATGTTCTATTAGTACTGATAGCGGTTTCGTTAATTTTCATCTACCTCTATAAATTGGACAAAGAATATGATAATATTATTAAAGACTTAGATGAACGAAAACTAAAGCAACAATAGTGTTCAGGGTGAGGCGTATTACTCGCCGAGCCCTGATTTTTTTTGTTTTGAAGAGCGGATGCATTCATAAATGAGCGAAGGCGGAATAGACATGAAGAAAAACTATTTAAGCATCGACATCGGCGGCACGAACATCAAATTGGCTTTGATCGACCATTCGGGACAGATCCAGTCCAAGAAGCAGGTGAGGACGCCGCATGAATACGGTGCATTCATTGCCACATTGGAAAATGAAATTGAATTGGTGCAGGATGAGATTCGCGGAATCGCCTTCAGCTGTCCAGGGAAAGTCGATACGAATACGGGCCTGATTTCCTTCGGCGGAGCGTTGCCTTTCCTGGATGGCGTTTCCTTCGTCGAAGTATTCCAATCGAAATTTCAGGTTCCCATCTCGGTCATCAATGACGGCAAAGCGGCTGCGTTGTCAGAATTGTGGCTCGGTAATCTGAATGGCATCGAAAACGGACTGGCTTTAGTGCTCGGAACCGGCATCGGAGGAGGGCTGATACTTGAAGGCAAGCTCTATCAAGGCAAGCATTTCCAAGCCGGCGAATTGAGCTTCATGATGAAACAATCCGACAAGCCATCTTTCGACGACATGTACGGAAAGACCGGCTCGGCTGTTGGACTCGTCAAGAAGGTGAACCTGGAACTGGGGACCGAGGATACGAAGGACGGGGCGGTTGCCTTCGAGGCGATCAATCAAAAAGACCCGAATATCTATCCAATTTTCGAGTCCTTCGCCAAGGAAATCGCCTACATGATCTGCAATATCCAAGCCATCCTTGACCTCGAAAAGATCGTCATCGGCGGAGGGATCAGCGCGCAACCAATCGTAACCGAAGAAATCCGCAAGCAATACCGCGCCATCCGCGCCGGGCTGCCTTTCCTGGAGAATACCTTGACTGAAGTCGAAATCGACAGCTGCCGCTTCCTGAATGATGCAAACCTGTTGGGAGCCTTGTATCAGCTTTTGCTGAATGCGGATGAAGAACTGTCAATGCCATCTATCTGATTGGACATAACTAATCAATCTGGAATGTAAAAAAATAGAAATAACCTCCAACGAGCAAGCAATACTGCTCTATGTGGAGGTTATTTTCATTTTTAAAACTTATCCTTAACACTTTTCAAAATCCAATCTCAAAGCTAGGTGATCGCCGATCGGGTTCTCCAATGCAATGCCGCAATTAGCGAGTTCCGATCCGGAATACTGTGTCTGGCTGCTGACCTCGACGTAGTTTGCTTTCAGGTTAATAAAGGGAATCTTGATCAGCAATGACAGCTCTGATACATCATAGGTATTGCGGAAGACGTAAACGATAATTTTATTCCGGGCCTCATCAGTGAACATCCAGGTACAGTGGTTGGTGTCGAAGGGTGATTCCAATCGATAAAATTCACTTGCCATCAAGAAGTCCCGATCTTCCTTGTAGCCTTCGACATGGGCTTTGACGACAGCTTTTTCGTGGTCGCTGAGCTGCATGATGTCCATCTCATAGCCCATATTCGTGGAGGAAGCGAGATGCTTCCGCGTTTCGAAATCTATCACGCGTCCCGTTTGATGATTCGGTACGGATGAAACATGACCAGTCAAGGAATAAGGCGGAAACAGGTAGGAAGCGCCGTATTGGATCCGCTGTCTGTCCAAGCCATCGGTGTTATCGCTGGCCCAAGTTTGGGGCATGAAGTATAACATTCCCGGATCCAATCTTCCGCCGCCGCTTGAGCAATTCTCAAAAAGGACTTCAGGGAAAAGAGTCGTTATCGTATCGAGTATGCGGTAAAGCCCCAGCATGTAACGGTGCGAGTACTCGTTCGCGTGAGTTCGATTCGGTAAGTTGGAAGCCGGGTCCGTTATATGGCGGTTCATGTCCCATTTGATGTAGCTGATTCCGAAATCGTTGATGCTTCGCGTCAGCAGGTCGATAATGAAAGTTTGGACTTCTGCGTTCGTGAGGTCAAGAATGTACTGGCTCCTTCCCAGCAGCGGTTCGTATTCCGCGGTACGCATGACCCAATCCGGATGGCTCTGGATCAGATCGCTGTTTGGCGAAATCATTTCCGGTTCGAACCAGATGCCGAATTGCAGATCCCGTTCCTTTGCATAATCAACAAGGGGCTTGATGCCGTTCGGGAATTTATTTGCATCCACTTGCCAGTCGCCAAGAGAAGTCTTGCTACTGTTCCGTTCCCCGAACCACCCGTCATCCAGCACAACAGTCTCAAAGCCCATTTCCTTGGCGGAATCGATAAGATCTTTCATTATTTTTTCTGAAACGTCGAAGTAACTCATTTCCCAGCTGTTCACCAAAACCGGACGCGATTTCTTGACCCAGTTTTGGGGAATCAGATGATTATTGAAAAAACGATGGAACGCATTCGAATTTCCATTGTAGCCTTTGTCGCTAAAGCTCAACACAGCTTGAGGGCTCTGAAACGATTCACCAGGGCCAAGTTGCCATGCGAACGTATCCGGGTTCAAACCAATCTGTAAACGCAAGTGATCATACTGATCCCTTTCAAGATTACTCAGATGGTTGCCGCTGTAGATCAAGGTCATTGCGTGTACGTCACCGGAAAATTCTGTGGCATCCTTAGAAATCGATAGATAGGGCGGGTATTGAGGTCCGCTTGCGCCGCGGTTGCTGCCGACCGAAAACTTGCCATGGCTGATGGGCTGACGGTTCAATTGATATTCCTTTTGGTGTGTCCCATAAAAAGTGGTGCTCATCTGACCATCGTAACGCATATCAATTGAGGCGCTGAAGAGCTTTTCAATCTGCACACCGGAATGGCTCTCGTTGATGATTTTGCTTGACCGGATGATGACGTCTGCATCCTCAAAAATCGTATAAGACAGTAGCAAACGGATGCTTGAAATAGGATCGACCAAATGAATGGTCAGTGTCTGAGAATCTGAATTGGGTATGTCTCTTGCATGGGGAAACGAAGTGAATGCAGGAGCCCCATCAAATATTTCAAATTTCTCATAGGAAAAGCGGCTGACGGTATAGCCATTGCCCATTCTTATCTGAACGGAAGGTTCACGGTAATCGCCTTGGTTAGGGAAGCTCACTTCCAGTGGCACGTATTCAAGGGAGAATGCAGGACGCTCGGGAACAGTCATGGCTGCAAAAGTCCGTTTTTTTAATGTCGGTTTATTCGAGAAAGAATAGGATTCTATCCTTTTTCCCCAATGACGATGCGCCAAATAAGTATCCTCAATAATCTCAAAGACATAGCTTATATTGTCGTTCATAAGGTGGAAGACTTGACTTTGATCATCGTATACAATCATTTGTCGGTTCATTTTTTGTAATCCTTTCGATATTGAGATGGAGATAGGCTGCTTTCTTTTCTGAAAAAATTAGAGAATGAAAGGGCATCGCTGAAACCTACGGAGCTGCCGATGATGTTGATCGGATCTTCCGTAGCTATCAGCAACTCTTTGGCTTTGTTGATTTTTAAATTTGTCAGGTATTTTTTTGGACTGATTCCCATTTCGGATTTGAAGACTCCCGCCAGGTAGCTCGGATGGATGCCAGCAAAGTCAGCGATATCAGAAATATGGATATCGTCATGATAATGCAAATCCATATATCTCACCGCTTTAGATGAAACCGATGAGGAGTAGCTGGTGTTCGAATGTTTGATGCACTCCTCGAGCAGGGTTCCGATGATGTCATACATGACCCCATTGATCTTTAAGAAAGAAGCGGTGCTGTCATCGTTGGACATATCGATGATCTTCATTATTTTGTTTTCATACAATTCGGCATCCGCGCAATCCAAAACAAAATGTTCTTCACTCGACTGCATCAGCATTTGGACATAATTATGCGATTGGATACCCAGAAAGCCTATCCAGGAATATTTCCATGGTGAATCCACAGCGGCGGTATAGGTGGAAATTTCGCCTGCAGGGACAATAAAGAGTTGATTCTCATGAACCTCAAACTTTTTATCATTGATTTCCAGTGAGCCTTTGCCCTCCTTAACAAAATGAATAAAGTGATAATCTCTGCGCTTTGGCCCGTAGCTGTACCCAGCTTCACAGTATTCAATCCCACTGTTGTAAAGTATGAAATCCGAGATGCTCTTTTTGGAAAAATCGGTGAACTTATCGGTGTACTCTCTAATATTTTTATCCATGGTTTCATTATACATATATCACTCCCGATGGCTATCTTGATATTAGAATTTTCCATATACCTATGTGTTTTTTCCATATTCTATTCGGGGTAAGCTCTGTTATTATGTGTCTAACAAGAACGAATGAAAGCGCATCAATTCAGTTTGTTAATTTGAATGGAGGAGGGATTATCATTAAGGAAAATCCATATCGGAATTATTTTCATCTGGAACCCGATCGAGGACTATTGAACGATCCGAATGGGTTGATTCAATTTCAAGGGAGATATTATTTTTTCCATCAATGGAATAGGTTTGGTTTGGATCACGGCTATAAGGAGTGGGGAGCATTTACATCGTCGGATTTGAACAATTGGGATCATTTGGGTTCAGCACTATTGCCCGACAGCAAGGAAGACAGCGATGGTGTCTATTCCGGAAGCGCCATTGAACATGACAATAAGCTTTATGTTTTCTATACCGGCAACACGAAGAACAACGGAACGCGTAAAACCTATCAAAGGATGGCCTGTTCCTCGAATGGCAACACATTCATCAAGAGCGAAAAGGTAATTGAAACACCAAATGGTTTTACAGAACATCACAGAGACCCAAAAGTGTGGCAGTCGGACGGAATGTGGTGGATGATTGTAGGAGCGCAGACAATTGAGCAAGTTGGTGCCATCAATTTGTTCAGCTCAACTGATTTAGAAGAATGGAAATATGAAGGGGTGTTCTACTCGGCGCAAACGCTGGATCAAATGTGCGAATGTCCGGATTACTTTCAATTGGGCGATGCTGAAATTTTGGTGGTATGTCCCCAAAAAAGAACTTCGCTATTAAACGGAAACGAGAACATTTCCAGCTATGCGGGCTATATTGTGGGAACTTTTGAAAAAAATAACAAGCGTTTTCGTCCGGAGAGCGATATTATTTTGATGGATGAAGGGTTTGATTTTTACGCTCCGCAGTCTTTTATTGATGAAAAAAACAGAAGAATTGTGGTCGGGTGGATGTCGCGGATGGATGAAGCAGAAGAACGGGCATGTCCGACTGCAGCTTTCAATTACTTGCATTGCCTTACGATCCCAAGGGAACTATTTTGGGAAAACGATCGTCTTTATCAACGGCCGTTGGCAGAGTTGAAAATGCTGAGGAAGAAACGAAATACGTCAACCGAAACCAATGCTGCTTTTCTTTCTGACAGCGCGTCTTACGAGTTACATCTACAACTCGTCAATCAAACGACCCCATTAGAAATATCCATGAATAATGGGAATACGGTCATCCATTTTGATGGCAGATCAAAATTGGTCATCAGTCGCATAAACTGGGTTTCCGGCCAACGTGAACAAAAGGAACTGCACGTTCCCGAACTATTTGAAATCCAAATACTCAACGATACGTCAGCTATGGAAATTTTTATGAATAAAGGTGAAAAAGTATTCTCAATGCGTTACTTTTGTGAAGAAGAACAGCGCGATATTTCTTATAAGGGTCTACAAGCGAATGGCTCAATCGATTATTATTCGTATCAGGAGGAAGTCTAATGAATAACAAAGAACTTGCAGAAAAAATACTGGCACTTGTTGGGGGAAGACAAAATGTGAAGTCGGTTGCGCATTGTGCAACGAGACTGCGCATCATAACAAAAGATAAAGAGGCAATCGATGTAGAAGGGATCGAGTCCCTCGAGAAAGTCAAAGGTAGTTTTTACAATTCGGGCCAATATCAGATCATCCTGGGGACGGGGCTTGTGAACAAAGTCTACGATGAATTTGCGCCTTTGGTTGAAAATTCTGGAAGCCAAGCGTCTGCCGATACGCAGGAAGACCAAAAAATGACGCTGAAAAGCGCGATTCGGATTTTTGGCGATGTTTTCGTGCCGATCATACCAGTATTGGTGGCGACAGGATTATTTATGGGTCTCAGAGGATTGGTGACACAGGAAGCAATCTTGGGGCTTATCGGCTTAACCCCTAGCGATATTCCGCAGCAATTCTTGTTGTTCACACAAATTTTGACGGATACGGCTTTCGCCTTTCTGCCTGCTTTGGTGGCTTGGTCCACGTTCAGAATATTCGGCGGAACTCCTATATTGGGAATCGTACTTGGGTTGATGTTAGTCAGCTCGGTGTTGCCGAATGCTTATGAGGTCGGACAACAAGCAGCTGAGCCTTTAGTGTTTTTCGGTTTCATCAAAGTTGTCGGGTATCAGGGATCGGTCCTGCCGGCCTTTGTCACGGGCATCATCGGTTCAAAAATTGAACGTGCATTGAAGCGGAAAATTCCGGATTCTTTGGACTTGATCATCACACCGTTTTTGACCTTGCTTCTTGGACTGATTGTTGCGCTGTTCATCATTGGACCGATATTCCATGAGGTCGAATTGGGCGTACTGCATATAGTGGAATCCTTGTTGACGCTGCCGTTCGGAATTGGCGGACTGATTTACGGGAGCTTCGGACAATTGCTTGGCATTTTCGGTATCCATCATATCCTGAATTTCCTGGAAATAAGTATGTTGAGTCAAACCGGTTGGAACATGCTCAATCCTATCGGAACTTGCGGGAATATAGCACAGGCTGGTGCGGTTTTGGCTGTTGCAATCAAGACAACCTCACCAAAAATCAAACAAATTGCTTATCCATCCGCTTTTTCGGCGGCGTTGGGTATTACAGAACCGGCTGTTTTCGGTGTGACTTTGCGTCTGGTAAAACCGTTTGTGATGTCGATGATAGGCGGCGGTGTGGGCGGCTTCCTGGCTTCCCTATTGAATCTGCGCGCAACCGGAATGGCATTGACTGGCATCCCTGGAACCTTGCTTTATTTGAATGAACAATTGCCATTCTATATCCTTGTCAACCTCGTAGCGTTCAGTGTCTCCTTTGCATTAACTTGGTTTTTTGGCTACAAGAAAGACGATACATTCTAAAAAAGCTTATTGATGGCTGAAAAGTGAAAATAACCCCTGCTTCTGATTGTACGCTTGATGCGTGTACAATTTGAGGCGGGGATTTTTTTTGGAATGATTTGCAGCGGGAATGAGAATGATGCCTGCTGGTCCTTCAATCACGCGATTTGCCCTGAAGTGCACTCCATGGTTTATAATGAATGCATAGACTAAGCACAAGAGAGAAGTGAAGAAGATGAACAGCAAAGAAGTATCGCAGCTATTTGATTTGCCGATCGATACAATCAGATATTACGAGAGGGTGGGTGTGATTCCGCCGATAACGCGCGACAAAAATGGCTACCGCATCTATGCCAAACGGGATCTCAATTGGATTTTTCTGGCAAAGAGTTTGCGCAAAGCGGGCTTGTCGATCGAGTCGCTGATTGAGTTCGCAACCTTGGCGCAATCGAAGGAGAGTAATGTTCGGGCAGCCCAAAAACAGATTCTGCAGGATCAGTTGACGGAAATCAATGCCAAGCTGGAAGAAATGATGCATGCAAGGGATCTGCTGGAGTACAAGATCGAGACGTTTGATGATCATGTCGCTAAAATCAATGCCGGTGAACTGAGTGATGACGAGGTTGAAGAGCTCTGGACGATGAAACATTTCAAAAAACAAGAAATACCGCTTGCTGTGGAGTAAACTTCATAGTATAGACTGAGCATTGTAGTAAATATTCCAATTGGAGGTTATGATATGCAAACAGTAAAATTAAACAACGGTGTAGAGATTCCCGTTTTAGGCTTCGGTACTTTTCAGATTACCGATCCTGTTGAGGCAGAACAATCCGTCATTGCAGCAATCAAAGCGGGCTACCGCCATATCGATACAGCCCAGTCGTACATGAATGAGGAAGCTGTCGGACGCGGCATCGCAAATTCCGGCGTGCCGCGCGAAGAGCTTTTTGTGACGACCAAAGTTTGGGTGGAAAATGTTTCCTATGAAGGTGTGAAGGCTTCATTCGAGCGCTCGCTCAAGCGTTTGGGGCTGGACTACGTCGATATGCTTTTGATCCACCAACCATACAGCGATGTCCACGGGGCTTGGAGAGCAATGGAGGAATTGCAGGAACAAGGAAAAGTGCGCGCAATCGGTGTTTCCAACTTCGCCGTTGACCGTGCGGTGGATTTGGCGACCTTCAATAAAGTCGTACCGCAGATGGACCAGATTGAAATCAATCCGTTCCACCAACGCATCGAAGTCATCGCAGCGTTGAAAGAGGAAGGCATCATGCCGGAAGCTTGGGCTCCTTTTGCGGAAGGAAAAAATGACATCTTCAACAACGAAGTACTGGTCGCCATCGGGAAAAAATACAACAAATCAGTGGCGCAAGTCATTACCCGCTGGTTGGTGGAGCAGGATATCGTGGTCCTGGCAAAATCGACCAAACCGGAGCGCATGGCTGAAAACCTGGATGTGTTCGATTTCGTTTTGACGGATGAAGACAAAGCGCAGATTGCTACTCTTGATGAGGGCGAAAGCCAATTCTTCTCGCATGCCGATCTTAAAATCATCAAATGGTTGGCGGAAAGAAAAATGAATGTGTAAGGATGTAAAAACAATTCTGAACTGAATAACGAGCGTGATAGAAAAAAACAGAAATCCTTTATCCGGATTTCTGTTTTTCATTTAAAGTGTTTTTACTTGCTTAAGCTTAATTCGATTGCCGAAACTTTTTCTTCGACGTAAGCTTTTACGTCGTTTTTTGGCATCTCCAACACGACCGCGAATTCGCCGTAAAGCATGTCTTCGGCTTTTTTCATGTAGCGTTTGTCGGTTTCAGAAACCTTTTTATTTTTTGTGGCAGCAATCTGGTTCTTGAGGTAGACCGTTTTGATCACCTGGATCAGGTATTTGCAATCATGACGTTCCATGGCTTTATCATAATGTTCGGAAAGCAGATTCGCACTGCTGTATAGGATATCCGTTTCGATTGTAGGAATCTGTTCGATGATTTCTTGCGCGTCATCGGCCGAAATGACGGGACGCATAAATACTTTCGTATCAACGGGTGTGAATACTGTTCCGTTACGGTACAGGGGCTTCAGAACGTAATAGAGACGATCATTTGCGACAGAAGTGACATTCATAACTTCGAGTGCTTCGACTCGGCAGACCCCTTCGTTTCCATACACTATCAAATCATTAACTTTGTACATGTAATCCTCCATATCTTTTCCAAAAGCAACAAAAAAAGCGAGCAGATTTTGACAACAGGACTTACGTTCGTCAAAACAACACGTTGTATAGATATTATACCAAATTTTGACTGTTTTTGTAAGAGGTGATTTCAATAAAAGTATTTGGTATATAGCTTTCATTGTAAAATGCTGTTCAAAAAGAAAATATAAGGAAATCCACGACCACGTTTTGCTCACAGATTTGTTCGGAAAAATTAGACTGGAATTCCCGGTGAGAGTCCGTTCACCGGGATTCGGCCAGCAGAATAGGGTCTATTTCCCGGTGAACTTAGCTTCACCGGGAAATAGATGATAAAGTACAGCAAAATACCCGATGAAACCCTCTTCACCGGGTATTTGCGCTATTCCATGATTTTTGGAATGAGGGACTGTCACTCGAACAGCGTTTTTCCATCGCTGGCGATGACGTCCTTGTACCAGAAGTAGCTATCCTTCTTGTAGCGCTTAAGGGAAGGTTCGACGGCTTCTTCGTACTGGTCGACATAGACGAAGCCGTAGCGTTTTTGGTAGCCGTTCAGCCAGCTGAGCAGATCGGTGAACGACCATGTGCAGTAGGCGAGCACTTCCGAGCCTTCTTCGATCGCCAGTTTGATTTCCTTGAGGTGTTCCGATAGATAGGCAATCCGGTAAGGGTCATGGATGCTGCCGTCCTCCTCGAGCGTATCGAAAGCGCCGAGGCCGTTTTCGGAAATGATGATCGGCAGGTCATAGCGGCTCGTGATGTCGCGGCAGCCGATGCGGATGCCGACCGGATCGATGGTCCAATCCCAATCGGTCGTCGGCAGATTGGGATTCAGCGGATTTTTGTACAACCCGGGAACGCCCGGAATGGTCATCGAACCTTTTTCGCCGGTTGTGTTGAACACGCCGCTGCTGTAGACGCCGTCCATCGGATTGTATTCGACCGTGTCGCTGCGGTAATAGTTGACGCCCATGAAATCGACATGCTTGGCGGCTTCCGCCAGCAATTCCGCATCGCCCGGCTCGAATTCAGGTGCCACGCCTTTTGTCTGCAAGTACTTCATGGCCGCTTTGGGATAGCGTCCATATGCGTAAACATCCATCCACCAATAGTTTTTCAGATCGTCATAATCCATTTTGGCTACGACGTTTTCCGGCTTGCAGTCGATGGCGTAGCTCGGATGCAGGGCGAAGCTCGCGCCGATCATGCCGTCGGGAACCAGATCCTGGAAAGCCAACACGGCCTCGGCATGCGCCAAGAAGACGTTATGGTTCACTAGGCAGTAGACTTTTTCTTCGCCGCCCATCCGCGTGAAGATGTTCTGCTCGTTGATCGTGATCCGGTATTTCACTTTGCTGCCGTACGCCTCGAACAAAGTCACGGCGTATTTCTTGTGTATGAATAGTTTAGATTATCTATTTTGAAATGATTAATCTTCCTGATTTCAAATCAAAAGACATCCGCATGTGTTCCTGTCCGGATGAAAACGACTAGATTTTCGTCAGGGTAATATTTGTAAATTAGCAACCAGTCACTTTTCGGCCAGAAATGTGGCATTCCCAACAATTGTGAAAATCTTTTGTTGGCTCTAATAGATGGGCACGATATTCGTCTTCCGGCAAAGGAACTTCTTCGGCGATCATCTTCATGGCCGATTTCAGTCTTTCAAGTTTGTAATTTCTCTTCTGCAATCGCTAGATATCTTTTTTAAATTTGGTTGACTGCTGCATCTCGAGCATATCTTCTATTCCTCTGAGATGTCAGCGAAAAGCTCGTCGACGGAAGCATATTTATTTCCTGTTTTGTTTTTGATCATTTCATCAGATTCTTGGATAGCGGCTAGGGTTTCACTATTGAATGCAGGTTGCTTTGGTTGGAATGGCAAACCGTTTTCAGCTATTACTTGTCTTAAAAATACATTGATGGCGGTACTTGTATCCATGCCTAGATTGTTCAATACGGCTGCCGCTTTTCTTTTGGTTGTTTCATCAATTCTAACCTGAATTGTGGTTTTCTTTACTTTAGTGACCATTCGGGCCCCCTCCTTTATTTTTCGTTATATGACATTGTACGCCCAATGTAAATACGGAAGCAATGAGAAATGACTGGTTTCGAATCAATGTTGACCTGTTGTTTGACTTTGCTTGAGGAAGCTACGCTTGGAGGAGCACATCATAAGAATTCCTGAATAATCAGTTGCTGATGTATTATAATATTCCACCAAAAAGTGCTATCCTATTGATAAGGAGTGTGAGGGAGCATGGGTGAGGATCTTGAGTTGGTTATGATTTTGGCGAGCATCGGAATCATCAGTGCATTTGGGTATCTGGTCTTTAATTGGGTTTTGAATTTGACTGCTGTGGAGGTTACCGAAAACGCCAAATTGATCGGGAAAGATACGGAGAGTGCGAGTCACATGAACGGGGACTCTTTGATGACGACAACAAGCTATGTGATGACCTTTGAAGTGGAAGGTGGCGAACGCATCACTTTCCGTGTCGGCAGAGGGGTATACCGCAAGTATGTCATCGGCGATTATGGGCGGCTGACGTACAAAAGAAAATGGTTCAGACAATTTGAACGGATTTGAGATGACTTCACCTGCTTTTTATTCCTGACGAAGCTTGACTATCCATTTTTCCTGTAGTAGTCTGTATGGGTATCAAAAACAGAATAAGACAGTTCGTAACCATCCTGTCTCAAATCAAAACTAGGACCTGACTGCTGCTTATTTGAAGCGGTCGTTTGTTGATGGGCATAGTGTGCCCTTTTTTTGTGCCCAAAAATATAAATGATATGCATATTTCGAAGCCATCAAAGACAAGGAAAGTTCTGGGAAGACGGATCGGCAGAACGGCAGTAGCGCCTAAAAGTGGCGGTGCTGCGGACAACTTTAGGGGGAGAAATAAAAAAATGTATATGTTAAAAACAGAGCACAGCTTCGACAGCGCTCATTTTCTTGCTGGCTATGCAGGCAAATGCGCAAACATCCACGGCCACAGATGGCGGGTCGAAATCGAGGTTCAATCGGAAGAATTGGTCGCATCCGGCCAACTGGATGGAATGATAGTGGATTTCGGGGATTTGAAAAAGGATCTCAAGGCCGCCGTGGATCACTTGGATCACGCGCTGATCATCGAGCAGGGGACCATGCGGGACCAAACGCTGCAGTGCATCAAGGAAGACGGTTTTGCCGTCATCGAATTCCCGTTCCGGCCGACAGCCGAAAATTTCGCCGCCTATTTCTACAGAACGATGGCCGGTTTGGGCTATGATGTAAAGCGCGCCACCGTTTATGAAACACCGACAAACAGCGCCGCTTATGAAGAAAGCGGGGTAAGATAAATGGTATTACAGGTAGTTGAAAAATTCGTCAGCATCAATGGCGAAGGCCGCAGGTGCGGGCAATTGGCGACCTTTATCCGCTTCGCGGGATGCAATCTGAACTGCGGTTATTGCGACACCGCCTGGGCAAACGACAGAAAAGTCGCATTCGATCCGATGACGGCCGAGGAGGTCTACGCCTATATCAAGGACACGCAGGTCACGAACGTCACCCTGACCGGTGGAGAGCCGCTGTTGCAGCAGGACATGGGCGAACTTTTGGAGTTGCTGGCGCAGGATCCGGAACTCTATGTCGAGATCGAGACGAACGGCAGCGTGTTGTTGAGCAAATTTTCGGATCTGGAAAACCCGCCTAGCTTCACGATGGACTACAAGCTTCCTTCCAGTGGGATGGAGCGCATGATGGCGTTGGGAAATTTCGATTATTTGACAGAGAAGGATACGGTCAAATTTGTATCAGGAAGCATGGCGGACCTGGAGAAAGCCCGGGAATTGATCAACAAATATAAACTTACCGAAAAAACCAGCATCTTTATCAGCCCGGTGTTCGGGGAAATCGAGCTGGAAAGCATCGTTGATTTCATGAAGGATAACCAGATGAATGGGGTCAACATGCAGGTGCAGCTCCACAAAATCATCTGGGATCCGAACGAGAGAGGGGTTTAGAATATGGCAATCGATACATTAGCAATCGAAGAGCACATCTGGGGGATCCTGATTGCCCTGGGAGACGATCCCGAAAGAGAGGGCCTCAAAGATACGCCGAAACGGGTGGCCAAAATGTGCGAGGACATCTACAAAGGGATGTGCTACACGAACGATGAGATCGCAGAAATGCTGAACACCACTTTCGAGGATGATTTGGTTTTGGGCGATGCCGAAAACGATTTGGTCTTCATGAAGGACATCGAGATATTCAGCCACTGTGAGCATCATCTGGCGTTGATGTACAATATGAAGGTGGCGGTCGCTTATGTTCCTCAAGAGAAAGTCATCGGCTTGAGCAAAATTGCCCGGATCGCCGATATGGCGGGCCGCAGGTTGCAGTTGCAGGAAAGGATCGGCACTGACATTGCGGAAATTCTGCAGAAGATCACCGAAACGGAGGACGTGGCCGTCATCATCCAAGGCGAACACGCCTGCATGACCACCCGCGGTATCCAGAAGCCCGGTGCGAAGACCATCACGACTACGCTGCGTGGGCGCTTCAACACCGATCCGATGCTGAACAATAAGCTGATGATGCTGTATACGAAAGATGGATCGAATCAGTTTGGCTGAGGTTAGCTGGCAATGTGTGGTTGAGCGGAGGATAGTGGGGAACGCGAACAGGCCCGGATCTCCTGTGAAGGGTCTGTCACCGGAGGACAGTCGAAAAACACGGCGGCAACTCCTGCGAAGATCGCTTAACCGGAGAAGAATGAGATACTCGATATCTCACCTCCGGCCAATGCTGTTCTCACCGGAGGACGGAGTAACACAGCGGGCAATCAAGAACAAAAAACACAAGCATCCTGGCAACATCTAGCCAGGACGCTTGCGTTTTTTTGTTTTACCGCTATGAAAAGAAAGCCAATCCCATTCTGCCGATCAACAGCAGTGTTTCAATGATGACCACCAGGCTACCGATTTTGAACAACCAGGCATTCACGATGCCGTTCGCGCTGCACAAACCGAGGCGGATGCCGCCGGGCAGCGGATAAAACAGCTTCACGCGCTTGTGGTTCAGCATATCGATCGCAATATGCGATGCCATCGCAACCGCGAAGTAAGGAACCAACAGCGGGGACAGAATATAGATAGCCATGCTCAGCAAGGCCAGCCCGAGTATGGAATGAAGAAACGACCGATGAGGCTGTTCTTTTCCGAAGATGCAGATGCCCAGAAAAATGACGGTCCCGAAAAAGATCCGCGAGTAGGAGCTGTGATTCAGGATGGCGGAGAAGATCCCGAGCGACCATCGCGACTCAGCGAACGCCAACAGGACCGATACCGCCAGGATCAAACCGAGAATCCAGTCCAGCGTCTGATGGGATTCCGAGGTGCTGACATCGATGTCGCTGATGACAGACCCGACGATCGCTACGCCCAGACAGATAAATAGTTCTTTCAGCGTGGAGGGTTGTGTAACCAGCAAGCTGGCGGCAGTCCCAATCGCTACGTGTGTTTTTCCAGTCATGTTGAATCCTTTCAAAAATAAAATAAGCAAGAACGTTTGTTCCTGTCGTTGTTATCATATCCGATTCAGGGCCAAAAAGAAACAAGAACCTTGCGCAATCAGATGATTCACAATCCGACAAAGGCTGTTCTGTTTTAACTATCAAGCTTGTTCGATTTTGCGTGTTATCCAAACCCCACGGAAGATGGTACTCTTTCCTTATCAAATTTTAATAAACAGGGGGAACAGATATGCCAAATCAATTATTCAAAGTGACATCGACCAGTTTGCACGAAAATTACCAGGTGATCAACAAAGCCAGGGGTAAGTCCATCGTGCTGGATGAACCGGAAGCGTTCGGAGGAACGGACGTCGGCTTGAGCCCGGTGGAGGCGCTGCTTGCCGGATTGGGCAGCTGCAAAGCTATCGCCGGGCGGATGTTTGCCGAAAAGCTCGGCATCAAACTCCATGAACTTGAGATTGAAGTGAGCGGGAACCTGAACACGGACGGATTTTTGGGCGATGAGAATGTCAAAATCGGTTTTACTGACATTCATGCGGTCTACCGCATTAAAGCTGATAATACCGAAGAGGAGATCAGTCATTTCGTGGAGTTTGTGGAATCGCATTGCCCTGTCGGCGATACCTTGATCAAACCTGCCAGCATCAGCTTTGATACAACCATCATTTGAAAAAAACGAAAAAGTGTCCCGACCGATGCGGAAGTTGCATCGATCGGGACACTTTTTTTCTTGAATCTATCAAATGATAATACTGATCCTTAGTGTCCGCCGTGTCCGCTTGGCAGCGAGTTGTTCGGATTTTCGAAAGCCAAGCCGAGTGCATCGGAGACGGCTTCCATGATGCTGTTGCTGCTGAAGGTCGCGCCAGAAACGGCATCGATTTCGACTGCTTGAGCGGCGATGATTTCTTCAATGACGGTGGTCCAAGCACGGTAGAAAAATTGGTCATCGTCCTGTTTTGAGGTTTCGGTGATGTCGGTTATCTGTCCGTTTTGGACGGTCACTTCCACAACCGTTTCGCCGCGAAAGCCGGTTCCGCTGCCTGTATAAACACCATCCGCATACTGCCCTGCGGCAACGCTGCTTGATGCGCTCTCCTCTGAACTGGATGAAGCTGCTTCCTCGCTGGTATCAGCTTCGATTTCAGTTGAGTCGCTTGCTGTGGATGACGTGGGTGTTTGTCCGGAAAGTACATTGGCGACCGCATCCATGATCCCTACGCTGCTGTATGTTGCACCCGTAACGGCATCCACATCGGTACTTTGCGCTCCGATGATGTCGCCGCTACGGCTCCCAGAGTCTTGCTGTTCAATTCCATCCCTAAAAATTGCATGTTGCAGTTTTTCATCGGGCAACCGGTTCCGCATTGGCCGCACTCGATGCATTCGCCGGAGTGGGATTTATCCGTTTTGTAAAGCGGGATGGACATGGGGCAGTTTTGCGTGCAAAGGCTGCAGTTTGCTATCTTCCGAGGGCTCGATTTGAAGTTCCTTGATCTTCAATCCGTTGCGGATGGAGGTCAGCAGGTCTCCCAAGCTTCCCATCGCGGATGAAGAAGCGCTCGCTCACACCTGAAGTGACCATCGTCTGATCGGCCAAACCGACCGTCCCGATGAATTCTCCACGCTTCGCCAACGGATTCTGGACGCCGATCTGCCAACGGTCACCGTTTTGTTTTCCCCCAATTGTAGCGATATTGCCGCCGAAATTGATCAGAGCAGAGTGGCAACCGTTCTGAACGAGGTGGTCCCTGGCTCGATCAGCGGCATAACCTTTGGCGATGCCGCCCAGGTCAAGCTGCTGTCCTGCCTTCTGCAGCATTGCGGTGCCGTTTTTTTGTCCAGGCTAAGGCTTTTGTAATCGACGAGCTTCTGGAGAGGTTCAAGATCCTTGTCTTCAGGCACGAAATCTCCCTTTTTGCCGATTCCCCATAGCGCGGTGGCGGGGCGTATGGTGATGTCAAACGCTCCTTTGGAAAGGTTCGAAACCTTGTGCTTTATTTAACATGAAAAACGTCTCTTCATCGATTGCGACAGGTCCGATACCGGCTTACGCTGATATTTCTGCAATTGCACTCGTGGGCTGGAAGGCGGAAAATTTGGCTTCAATTTCTTCGCATATTGTCTGGCGTTCTTCCAAAAGCGGCCGACAATCCTTCTCCGTCATAATCTGGTTATAGGTACCGAAAGCTGGGAACGATATCTGCATGGAATCACCTATTCTTTTGTGTTTTCATTCACATGCATTCGTTGTATGCCTCTAAGAATTGTGATTCCCCGAAAAAAAGACGTAAATTTGCGAGAAAAGTGTTGGAGGGAAAGCAGCTGATGACATTTTCAAGATGTAATCTGCTATTCCGCGAGGCTAAATTTTCTGTATGCAGCAGCGATTGCGTTATAATAGGGTCAAAGGAAGCTGATTTATGAAGAGTGCAGTTGGGCAACGTTTCAGGCAGCGAATGCGGTATTGCGGTTTGAGGAAGAAGGGCGTTTTATGGGGGGGAAAGAGAGGATCAACTATTGGAGTGTGACTCCGGAAGAGTTGTTGGAAGCTGTCCATTCTAACGAAAACGGTCTCACTGCTGAGGAAGCGGCAGTAAGGTTGAAGCAGCGTGGTCAAAACACGCTAAGGAAACAGAAAAAAGATACGCAGCTCAGGGCCTTCCTCAGCCAGTTCAAAAATCCAATCATCCTCATATTGCTTGTTGCGACTGGTATATCGGCTGCAACAGGGGAGTGGATTGATGCGATGATCATCCTGGCCATCATCCTGGCGAGTGCGACACTCAGTTTTTATCAGGAATATACTGCTGGAAATGTCATTGCGGAGCTCCGGGCGAAAGTGCAGGCGAAATCCGTCGTCCTTCGCGATGGCAAGCCAATCGAGATTGCATCAAAACTGGTAGTGCCGGGAGATATCGTCAAGCTTTCAACCGGCAGTCTCATTGTTGCGGACGGCTTGATTCTGGAAAGCACAAATTTATTCGTCAACCAGTCCATCCTCACAGGAGAATCTCAACCTTCCGAAAAGAAGCCGGATAAGGTCAAGGAAGATGCCAGCCTGGAAGAACGTACCAACTGTGTCTACACGGGCACGAGTGTCCAGAGCGGAAATGCCACGATGTTAGTGGTGGAAACTGGAGCAAGCACCGAATTCGGCCAAATCGCCGATAAACTTTCTTTGCGCCCGCCGGAAACGGAATTTGAACGTGGTGTAAGACGGTTTGGTTACTTATTGACTGAAATCATGCTTGTCCTTACCCTTGTCGTTTTCGCGATCAACGTCATCATGAACAGACCAGCCATCGAAGCCCTGCTTTTCTCGGTTGCTCTTGCAGTTGGGATTACCCCGCAACTTTTGCCGGCAATCATCAGCATTACCCTCTCGAAAGGATCCCGCATTATGGCGAAGGAAGGGGTCATCGTCCGCCGCTTGACCGCGATCGAAAATTTTGGCAGCATGGATATCCTTTGCACCGATAAAACCGGAACCTTGACGGAGGGGACGATCCGGCTTGATGGAGCAGCTGATGTTGCAGGACAGCCCTCAGATGAAGTGTTCCGGCTTGCGTACTTGAATGCGAGCTTTCAGACAGGGATGGTGAATACGCTGGACGAGGCAATCAGCGCATCAAAAGAGGTGGATATCAGCGCCATCAAAAAGCAAGGAGAAATACCTTTTGATTTCAACCGGGAACGCCTCAGTGTCATTGTTCAGGAGGATGGACAGTGCACGATGATCGTGAAGGGGGCTTTGAACAGCGTCCTCACCATCTGTACGCGGGTTGAAATCGCGGGTTCCGAAAAGGCCATGGATGAAGAGATCCGATCCGGAATCCAGCAGCACTATGAAGAATGGAGCGGTCAAGGGATCCGCATCATCGCAGTCGCCAAAAAGACGGTGGCCTCAAAGGAAAAGTATGCAGTTGAAGATGAAAAGGAAATGGTACTGATGGGCTTTCTGCTGCTGTTTGACCATCCTAAAGAGGACGTTTCGCAGACTATAGTAGACTTGGCGCATAAAGGGGTCAGTCTGCGAATAATCACTGGGGACAATAAGTTGATCGCTTTGCACACTGCCGAGGCGGTAGGTCTGAAAGTCACTGGGGTTTTGACCGGATCGGAACTGATGAAGTTGAGTGATGAAGCCTTGTGGGCTAAAATCGAAGCCACTACGGTATTTGCAGAAGTGGATCCCAACCAGAAGGAGCGGATTATCCTCGCTTTGAAAAAGAAAAATCATGTGGTTGGCTATATGGGCGATGGCATCAACGATGTGCCGGCGCTACACGCGGCAGACGTCAGTCTATCAGTGGATAACGCCGTTGATGTGGCCAAGGAATCAGCTGATTTCGTATTGATGGAAAAAAATCTGGAAGTGCTGAGCCGCGGTATTCTGATGGGAAGGACAACCTTTGCCAACACGCTCAAATATATCCAGGTCACTACCAGCGCCAATTTCGGCAATATGTTCAGCATGGCGGGAGCATCCCTATTCTTGCCGTTCCTGCCGCTGCTCCCCAAACAAATTCTCTTGATCAATTTTCTGAGCGATTTCCCTGCGATAACCATCGCCAATGATAGCGTGGATAGGGAAACAGTGGAAAAGCCGCTCAGATGGGATATTCATTTTATCCGTGATTTTATGTTTGTCTTCGGGCTGGTCAGTTCTGTTTTTGACTATCTGACGTTCGCTCTCCTGTTCATAGGATTTGATGCCAAGCACGGACTATTCCAGAGCAGTTGGTTCATTTTTTCAGTGCTCACGGAATTGTTGGTATTATTGGTCATGCGTACGCAGAAGCGTTTCTACAGGAGTAAACCCGCCCCAATCTTGCTATTTGCATCCATCGTTGTAGGCATTATCACTTTGCTGATCCCATACCTGCCGTTCCATCAATACCTTGGCATGGAACCAATCAAGCCAAGGTTGTTGCTGTCTTTGTTCCTTGTCCTAGGTCTGTATGTCATCGTCACGGAAATCGCCAAGTATTATTTTTATAAAGCAAAGGCACAGCCGGAAACCAAGAAAGTACGCAGATAAGCAGTCCGATTTTCAGTGTGTCGCAATCAGGGAGGCGGGATAGGCATGTTCGAGACTTTTTATTTGTTGCTCGGGATAGTAAACAGTTTACTTTTGATAACCATCTTTTTACTTGTAAGGAATGCCAAATTAGCGCAAGTAGCGGTCGCGGGGAAAGTCTATTTGGCGTTGGCGGTCCCCGCAGTCATCGGAATCGTCCTGGCGCAACAGCAACAGAAGCCGGTCCAATACACGATATTCCTGGGCATTTTCCTGGCCTTTCTTATGCTGGAAGGCATCTACGACTTCGTTCTGAAGGTATCATTCCGTGAAAATTGGAAGTTATTGACGCCTTATCTGATGCTGTATTGGTCGATGAATTACGGTTTCATCGTAATGACGTGGAAACATTCGAAGCTGCAAGGCGGAATTCTGTTGGGATTGTTTGTTATCCAGATCATCGCAAATATCCGCTCGCACAAGAGGGATAAAAAATAAATGTTTGTAAACAAAAGAAGCGTTACGCCCAAAAATGAGGGTGTAATGCTTCTTTTTCGCTATCGCGCAGCCGCTTATAGGGTATTTCGAAAATCATATTTGTTTTTTCAGCTCTTATTTTTGGAACGAGCCTCTTCCTGCACCAATCTCAGGAAATAGTCCGAGGCCTTCGAAAACACTTGGTATTTCTTCCAGACAAAGTGGAGTCCGACCTCGAGCCGTGGTTCCAACGGACGGAGGCATAAATCGCTGCCTTCGCCGGTATGGATGATCCCATCCAAGCACAACGCATAATGGCTGTTTTCTTCCACGAGCAGGGAGGCATTGTAGAGTAGATTATAGGTTGTGACGATGTTCAGGCTGCGCTCATTGCCGCCGAGCCAACCAGCAAGTTCATTTTTGACCAACAGCTGGTTCGAGCAGATGACCGGCTTACCCCTCAGATCCTTCGGTGAGATGCTTTCCAAATCAGCCAGCGGACTGTCTTTCCTCATCAGCACACCCCATATGTTCTTAGTCGGCAACTTGATGAAATCATACTTGGTCATGTTCGTAGGCTCGACTAGTACACCGAAATCCAGCAGGCCTTTGTCCAATCGGTCCGTGACGTCCTCGGCATTGCCGCTGAACAGATGGAATTTGAGCAGTGGATGCTCTGCTTGGACTCTGCTGATTGCGCGCGCTATGATCCGCATCCCCTCAGATTCGCCACCGCCGATATAGATGTCCCCGCTGAATTCAGTGTCGTCCGCTCGCATTTCCGACTCAGTCTTGTCAACGAGTTGGATGATTTCCTCAGCCCTTTTTCTGAGCAGCATGCCTTCATCCGTCAAAGTGATCTTGCGGTTGCCTCTGATGAAAAGCTGCTTTCCGAGTTCCTCCTCCAGTTCCTTCATCTGTCTGGAGAGGGTAGGCTGCGTGATATGCAAAAATTCCGCTGCACCCGAAATGCTCTGTTCCCTTGCAATCGTCAAAAAATACTGCAGTACTCTGAGTTCCATAACCTCAACTCCTTTGACATCATTTTAACGCTCTTTGCTATGCTTTTCAAGTATGTCAAGCTATCTGATATGGGTATTTGATGTTCTTGCTGATACGCTGTATTCTACTCTTAAGAGGAGTGAAACGAGTGGAGATAACTGAGGAAATGCTTATCACAAATCTGAAGGACGCTGGCTGCGATGATAAAATAATCGCTGCTTTTCTGCTATACCGCCAAACGAACGAACAGTTGAAACAGAAGGATTTGCTTGAAAAGCACAGGAGCATTTTGTTGGATAAGATCCATGAGGACCAGAAGGCAATCGACTGTCTGGATTATCTGCTCTACAAAATAAAATAAACAGCTAACCAGGAGGAAAAGAATATGATAGGATCAATCGCAGGAGTATTGACAACATTGGCATTTTTGCCGCAGGTAATCAAAGTTTTGCAGACAAAGGACACGAAGGCCATTTCGCTGGGGATGTACCTCATGTCAGTGATAGGTATCTTCTTGTGGATGGTGCACGGCTACAGAATCGGTGATATGGCGCTTTTCATCGCAAACGTCGTCACTTTCTGCTTGGCTTTGGTCATTTTGATCTCAAAATTGAAATATAAATAAGAATTCGGATCAGTTCACGCTGATCCTTTTTTGTTTTTCAACAAAGTCGCTTATAATGGATGAGAAGGGTGGTGCCATCATGTTGGAAGAATTGGCGCTTGAAATAGCGAAAACGGCGCATGCCGGACAGACGGATAAAGCCGGGCTTGATTATATTCTGCATCCGTTGCAAGTGGCCGCAGAGATGGCGACGGATGAAGAGAAGGCTGTCGCCTTGCTGCATGATATCATTGAGGACACGGATGTGACAGCCGATGAGTTGTTGGCTAAGGGGCTATCGGTTGCGGTAGTCGAAGCTGTTGAAGCATTGACCAAAAAAACGGACCAGAACTATGCCGATTATTTGGCAGAGGTTAAAAAGAACGGATTGGCTACTGCCGTGAAGTTGGCGGATCTGAAGCACAATTCGGATCTGACCAGGCTGGAAACCATTACCCAAAAGGATAGGGATCGGGCAGAGAAATACCGCAAGGCGATTGAATATTTATCGAAGTGAATTGCTGGCGTCACATTTTTTTACGATTTCCTGAAGCGCAGATGCCAGGTCAAACCGATCAGGTGGGCCAAATATACGATTATCAGTACGATGCGCAGCAATGTGCTGTCGGTCAGCGTAAAGGGGATCGCAAAGACAAAGAGCATCATCACGAACATCCGGCCCAACCCTTTGTTCGTGATGTTTTTTTTCACTAACGGGTCGTCGATGTATTGTTTGTATTTTTCCGATTCGACGAATTGCTTATGCAAACGGTCCGAACTGTGTATCCAGAAGAAGCCGGTCAGCAGATAGAAGACAGTTGTAGGCAAGAACGGCAGGAATATCCCGACAGTCCCGAGACCGAACGTCAAGAAACCCATGCCCATGTATAAGTATTTTTTCAAATGGTTAGTCTCCTTCAAATCTGGCAGGAACCAGATGATTTTTGTTGCTTATAGTTAACGATATCCTCGTAGTGCAGATTGTTTGTGATATACTATTCAGATAGTATATTACATTTGGCATAGCGTGTGTATTAGGGAAATCCTGATTCATCACCGAGAAGGAGCTATTATGAAAAATACATCTCTTATTATTTTGGGTTTACTCTTTGCCGTTTTTGGAATCAGTCTGTTTATGCCTTGGATTCTGCTGCCGAACTATGACACGCTCGCGTTGGATCCAACATCCGGCTATCGGTTTTATTCACAAAACTACTTCATGCTATTGTTATGTGTCCTGATTTTGCTTACGTATTTTCTGTTGTTCAGGTTCAGAAAATCCAAACTGTTGCTTTTGCTGGCAGCGGAACTGATCTTTTTGGCGGGAACCATCCTGTCACCACTTATAGCTAACGGTATGATATTTTTTGACGTAGTGCTCTACGGGTATTATGTCGCGGTTGCAACACTGCTGGCCTTGATCCTTTATTCGATGGTTTTGTATTTCGGATGGAATAATCAGCCCGCATGACCATTTACAAAACCGTACGTTGGACTTTTCGATGTCCATCCGTGCGGTTTTTTGTTTTGGAGCGATTGCTATTATTCCCATCATGCAAGCGTTTGTATATTTTGACAAACTTTTTCTTTCGTGCTATTATTGCTTCGAAATCGAAATATTAAAGGGAGGTGGTGTTACGATGTCTGCAACAGATCGCGATACTTTAAAGGCCCTTACTGTGTTATTTAAATCATCCCAACATGTACAGGACAAACTGAAGAAAGATATGATGAAGCAAGGTTTGAATTTCTCTGAATTCGCCGTGATGGAATTGTTGTATCATAAAGGGGAGCAACCGATCCAAAACATCGGAAAGAAAGTCTTGCTTGCCAGTAGCAGTTTGACGTACGTTGTCGATAAATTAGAGAGCAAAGGGCTGGTGCAACGCATCCCATGTGCAACTGACCGCCGTGTTATTTTTACAGCCATTACCGAAGAAGGACGCAAATTGATGGACCGCATTTTCCCGTTGCATGCTGCGTATATCGCAGAGATTTTTTCCGTCCTTTCAGATAAAGAAGTAGAAACGTTCATCGACTTGGCCAAAAGAGTTGGGGTCCACGCCGAAAACTTGGAGCATTGACCACAATCCAGCGTCAAAACATCAGGGACTGCCACAGCATTAAGCTGGGAAGTCCCTTTTTGCGCATTTTTATGCACGAACCATCACTTTTTCCGAATGCAATCCTTATACATATGGTAAAATAGGCAGTATCAGACTCAAAAAGGAAAGATGAAAGTGAAAAATAAGAAAATCACCAAAACAAATGCGATGCGCATGCTCGATAAACAGAAGCGTGCTTATACAGTCCACGAATACACTTGGTCGGAGGACCACCTTGATGCGCTGTCCGTCCTCGAGAAAATGAGCCGTGATGCCGGTGCGGTCTACAAAACCATCGTTGCGGTAGGCGATAAGACCGGTGTTGTCGTCGGGGTCATCCCGGCGCAGAACGAACTGGACCTGAAGGCTTTTGCGAAAGTCAGCGGCAATAAAAGGATCGAAATGTTGCCTTTGAAGGATCTGGAAGCGACAACCGGCTATATCCGGGGCGGCTGTTCGCCGATTGGGATGAAAAAGGCTTTCCCTACCTATTTGTCGCATCATATCCTTGATGAAAAAAGCGTGCTCGTATCCGGAGGTAAACGCGGAACGCAGATCGAAATCAGTCCAGCTGATCTGATTGCCGTCACGCATGCTAAAGTTGAAGAGATTACACAAGAGAAAGATGAATGAAGCACGTTCCTCTTTGTCAACGGAAAAGGAGAACGTATCATGAAGAAATTGCATATCTACCATATCAATGATCTGCATTCGCATTTCGACAATTGGCCGAAGATCCGGCGTTTTTTGCTGGAGAAAAAGGCTTTCCATGAAAAGAACGGCGAAGAAGTCTTGCTTTTCGACATCGGCGACGCCTGCGATCGGGTGCATCCTTTGACGGAAGCCACCAATGGTAAAGCGAACATCGAATTGCTGAACCAAATTCCCTTCGATGCGGTGACAATCGGTAATAATGAAGGGATCGGCAACGACAAACGGCAGTTGGACGAACTTTATGATGATGCCGAATTTCCGGTTGTACTGGCAAATCTTTACGATCCGGAAACGGATGCTCTGCCGATTTGGGCGCAACCTTACCTGATCAGGACTTTGTCGAGCGGTCTGAAGGTCGGCATCATTGGGCTGACGGCGCCACTCTACCTTAGTTATGTTCCGAACGGTTGGGACCCTAAGGAATCGGATGAAGTCCTGCCGAAAATTTTATTGAAAGTCGCACCATCCGTCGATTTGATCATCCTTTTGTCGCACGTCGGCATCATCGAGGACATCCATATCGGCGAAATGTACCGTTCCATTCCAATCATCATCGGAGCACATACGCACCATGTACTCCCGGAAGGAAAGCATGTGGACGACTCTTTGTTGCTGGGAGCGGGCAAGTTCGGGAAATACATCGGCCATGTCACGGTCAGCTATGATTCCGACAGAATTTTGGACCGCAAAGCCGAATTGATCGAAGCAGCGGGTCTGCCGGAAAAACCTGGCGATGCGGCGGAAGTCGTGGAGCTGCAGGAGCGCGGAGAAGCGCTGTTGGAGGCGATCCCGATCGCTGATAATCCGGTCAGGCTGAGAGCGGATGAAGGCCACATCAACGACTTGTTGTTGCTGGGATTGGATGCCGTGACCGAATATGCCGATACGCCATTCGGCATTCTGAACTCCGGCTTGTTTCTGGCGGATCTGCCGGAAGGGATCATCACAAAAAATCATCTGCATCAAATCTTGCCGCATCCGATGCGTTTACTGGAATGTACGCTGAATGGTCGGGATTTCAAAGCCATGATTGATGAAATGGAATCGCAGCGCGAAGAACTGATGGTGAAGGAAATAACCGGCATGGGTTTCCGTGGAAGGATTTTTGGGGAGCTCTGTTATCGAGGCTTCAAGGTCGATCCAGAAACCAGGCGCGTGACCGTAGCCGGAAGGGAACTTTCCGATGAGGAGGACATCACCTTTGTGACGGTGGACCACTTCCGCTACATCACTTATTTCCCGACAATCGAAAACGAAGGCCGCAGCCGTCTACTGTTCCCGTATTTCCTTAGGGATGTGGTCGGTCTGCATTTGGAAGATAAATTTCCTATTACAAGAGAAAAGTGAGGTGCTATCGTGGATAAAAAAGGATTAGTGGATGACACAGTGAAGACACAAGTGGATTCCTTGCTTGAAAACCTATCGGAAGAAAGTGAACCGGAAACAAGCGAGCGCAATGAGGACGAAGCAATCGTCAAGTTGTTGGACGATAAACGCCTTCTGGTGGGAACGCAAGAATACGAATTGAGCATCAATCACAGGGAAGGCTTTGATGCTGAAGCTTTGGCCGGAAGATATACGTCCATTCTGAACAAGTATGACTATATCGTTGGAGACTGGGGCTACGAGCAATTGCGCCTGAAAGGCTTTTACAGGAACAACAACAGCAAGGTTTCCCAAGATAAGAAAATCAGTTTCCTGGAGGATTATCTCTATGAGTACTGCAATTTTGGCTGTGCCTATTTCGTGATTGAAAAGACACATTCCGAAAAGGAAAAAATCACAAAAACGAAACGCAATCGTAAGCGGAAAAACCGTGAAGCCAACAGGGGGGAACAGCCGGTTGAACAGACCGTTCAGACAGCTGCCCAGAAGACCCCGACCACTACAACCAAAAATAAAGAAACGAAACATGTCGAAAGACCGAGAAGCCAAAGCAGGAAAAAAGAGTTTGTGATCAAAGATGTGAACGCGAAGGACGCTCAACCAAAGGACATGGCAAAAACCACAACTACCAGACCTGCTAAGGGCGAGAAGAAAAGTTTCCAAATCAAAAAGATAGAGCAATGATCAGGAGGGAAATATCATAAAAAAGTATAAAGGATATTTAATCGATCTGGACGGAACCGTGTACAAAGGTGCCGAGCGCATCCCTACGGCGGAAGTTTTCGTCAAACAACTTCAGGATAAAAACATTCCGTTCCTGTTCGTCACGAACAATGCAACCAAGACCGCTACCGAAGTCAAAGAGAATCTACTGAACAATTTCCAGATTGATGTGACAGAAGATCATATCTATACTAGCGCTATGGCGGCATTGGATCACCTGAATGAATTGAACATCGGCCAAAAGGTACTGGTCGTCGGCGAGCCATCCTTGAAGCAGGAAGTGCAAGCTGCCGGCTTCGAGATGGTCGATGAAGATCCTGATTTTGTTCTGCAGGCGTTGGATCGCGGGGTTACGTATCAGCAATTGGAAGCTGCTTGTTTGGCCATCCAAAAAGGGGCGACATTTGTTGCGACGAACCCGGATACCAATTTGCCGACTGAAAGGGGCTTTATTCCGGGAGCCGGTGCGTTGACTGCTTTTCTTAAAGCTTGCACCCAGAAAGAGCCATTGATCATCGGAAAACCGTATCCAACGATCATGGCCGGCGCCATCAAAAGGATGCAGCTGGAGAAAGAAGATGTCATAATGGTTGGGGACAACTACAATACGGATATCCTGGCGGGTATCCATTATGGGGTGGACACGTTGATGGTACTGACAGGATTCTCGCAACTTGTTGACATTGAAGACAAGGATGAGCAACCTACCTACATCGTCAATGATCTGTCCGAGTGGGAAGTATAGCGATGGGGCAGAAGTTGAAGTATTTTTTCGGATACACTGCCATTTTTTTGCTGGTATTGAGTGCGAGTGTCGCTTTCACGATCAATTTCACACCGCTCTACAGCTTTGACATCGATTACCTGAATATCGAACAAATGACTGGATTATCAAAAGCGGTCATTCTGGATAATTACCGCATCCTGATGCAGTATCTGAATTTTCCGTGGATAACGGAATTGAAGATGCCTGATTTTCCCGCATCCGAAAGCGGACTTTTCCATTTTCATGAGGTGAAGAGACTGTTTCTGTTGGATTACGCCATATTGGGGATATCTGCTGCCGCAACCGTGTTTTTTTTGCGGATGGTGAAAAAAGAGCAGGGCTATTGGCGCATGCTGAATCCGTTGCGCTTGATGATTGCTGCACCTTTAGTGGCTTTGGCTGTCATATTCATGAACTTTGACCGATTGTTTATCGCGTTCCATGGTGTCTTCTTCAATAATGACGCTTGGATTTTTGATGCCCGGACAGACCCGATCATTCTGGCGTTGCCGCAGGATTTTTTCATGCACTGTTTTGTGCTGGTCTTCGTGATGCTTGAACTAGTGCTTGTGCTACTGTACTTATGGGTGCGCAGGAAAGTGAAAACGACGTAAAATAAACCAGCTTGAGCGGCCATTTTTTTGATGGCAATTCAGGCTGGTTTTTGTATTGACTGCGTGCTTAGTTTCTGGAGTGGGATTTGTCACACTCTCTAAAACGTGTTCTGAATCCCAGAAATCTCCGCCTAAGCTGACTAACACACACGGACAAAAAGCGTCCGCTTTGTGTTAGTCCTCTTAGTGCTCGATTTCTACCCGGGATTCATCACACTCTATTTCATTATGTCGCTTTTGTTTGGGTTGTCGTGGGCGATGCGGCTGGCGGCTGCTGCGGCGATGGCGCCTACGATGTCATCAAGGAAAGTATGGCATTCCGAATCGGATTTGTCGTTCAGTTTCTGAAGGATTCCTGGTTTGACTTTGTCGATGTAGCCGTAGTTCGTGAAGCCGATAGAACCGTATACGTTGACTATGGAGAGTGCCATAATCTCATCGATGCCGTAGAGGCCTTCGTCATTCAGGATGATGTCCGCAAGCGGTTGGGAGAGTTGACCGCTTTCGGCAAGTTTATCTATTTCGATACCGGTGATGATTGCGTTTTGGACTTCCCGTTTCAGGAATACAGCCGTAACGTTCCCGATGCATTCTTCCATAGTCAGATTTTCTACATAGGATTTTTGGAGATGCAAAACGAGGTCGGCGATATCTTCGACGCTCACACCGCGTTCCTTCATCAAAGCCACCGCTCTTGCATGCAATTCGCTGTCTGATTTGACCATATAAATGCCTCCTGGATTCGTATTTGATACTTTTATTATAGAGGAACAGGACAGGAAAACAAAAGGAGAGGCATTCTTGATTGGCTATTTGCGCCAGCGAGCGGATTTAGCGGAGGTTCTGCCCCGCAATGTCGGAATGAGCGTAGAAAGAAGGGACCACCTCGGTATGAGACGGCCCCTTCGTATAATCTAGAATAAACTTGTGCTGTGCATAGGTTGCACGCGGGTATCTGGGTTGATGTACACCATCGCGTTGTTGACGGCTACAGGAGCTTCGCCGAATCCAGTGGCAATCAGTTTGACTTTCCCTGAATAAGTTCCGATGTCTCCGATGGCATAGATCCCTGGGATGGTGGTCTCCATCTTCGAGTTTACGACGATGGCGTTTCCTTGGACCTCGAATCCCCATTTCTTCATACCCCCGATGGAGGAGGAGAAGCCGTAATTGATCAAAAAGTCATCTATTTGCAATTCCGTCGTATTATCCTTGCGGGCTTCCTGAAGCGTGACACTCGTCAAGAAGTCATCGTTTCCGTTGACGCTTACTGGTACGAATGGGGTCATGATTTCAACGGATGACTCTTGCAATAAGTGGACGCTGTGTTCTTGGGCGCGGAATTGCGGGCGACGATGGATCAGATAGACTTTTTTTGCGATTGGTTCCAATGTCAAGGCCCAGTCCACTGCTGAATCCCCTCCGCCGCAGATGGCAACCGTCTTGTCGCGGAAACTTTCGATATTGTTCACGAAATAGTGGAGGTTGGTGTTCTCGTACCTATCTGCGTGCTCGATTTCCAGTTTCCTTGGGCGGAAAGCGCCGTTGCCGGCGGATATGATCACTGCTTTCGAATAGTGGCGGTTTTTGGTCGTTTGGATCTCGAAGATGCCATCCGCGTTTTTTTCGAGTTCAAACGCTTCTTCGCCGAATACCAACTTCGTGTCAAAGCGGTCCATCTGTTCTTTCAGGTTCGTGACGAGGTTGCCGCCGGAAATAGCGGGGTAGCCTGCGATATCGTATATGTTTTTTTCAGCATAGAGCATGCCGGGTTGGCCGCCGAGCTGGGGTAGGGCTTCTATGATTTTGACTTTGGCTTGCCGCAGGCCGGCATAGAACGCCGTGAACATGCCGACAGGGCCGCCGCCGATAATGGTAATGTCGTATATTTCTTTATCTGTCAATTTTCTTCCTCCGTTATTTATGTTCCGGGCGAAATATCGCCCGGAGCGGTATCAGATTTGTTCGTAGAACATTCTGACGATGAATGTCACAAAAATACCCGTCAGCAGTCCGACAAAAACTTCCGAAGGTTTGTGCCCAAGGTATTTTTTTACGGCCATTTCTTCAGGGTAGATTTTCTCCTCCGCTTCCTCAGCGATCAATTCCTGTTCGTTTTTCGGGAACTTGAGTGACAAGCGGGTCAACTCTTTGATGGCATCTATGAGAACGATTCCTTGTTCGCCGCTCTGGCGACGGACTCCCATCGAGTCGAACATCACGATGACACCAAACGTCGTAGCGATGGCAACATAACCGGAACCGATGCCGTATTGCAGAATAAGTGCCGTTATCAGCGAACTGACGGCCGCCGAGTGGGAACTGGGCATTCCTCCTGTAGTCGTAACGATCGACAAGGAAGTTTTCTTGTCTTTGGAAAAAATTGCAATCGGATATTTTAAAGCTTGGGTGAATATGATAGCTACCAGGGAACAAATTAGGGGGAAATTCTCGAAAATCATCATTATTTTTCATCCTTCACTTAAATATCTACTTTCCATTTATGATAACATGAATCGATAGATACAGCCTAATGAAAAAGAAAAAACGGATTGAATTTTCATTTTTGGAGAATCGTGCGACTAATCTTTTGTATCTTGTGGTAAAATGTAAAAAAAGGAGGATGAATAATGAGTTTATTTCCACAATTACAACCAACAGAGAACGATAAGAAAGTCATTATGAGAACAAATAAAGGGGATATCACAATCCGTTTATTCCCTGATTTGGCACCAAAAACAGTCGAAAACTTCTTAGGATTGGCTGAAAGCGGCTATTATGATGGCATCATTTTCCACCGTGTCATTGATAACTTCATGATCCAAGGCGGCGATCCTACAGGAACTGGTATGGGCGGATCAAGCATTTGGGGCGATTCTTTCGAAGATGAATTTTCAATGAATTTGTTCAACCTGAACGGTGCATTGTCGATGGCGAATGCTGGCCCGAACACAAACGGAAGTCAATTTTTCATCGTAACTGCTAAAGAAGTGCCTATGACAATGTTAGCTCAATTGGAAGCGGGTGGCTGGCCTAAAGAAATCGTTGAAGCATATGCTGCAAACGGTGGAACACCTTGGTTGGACCAAAAACATACCGTATTCGGACAAGTGGAAGCTGGCATGGACACAGTATATGCTATCGAAGGCGTGAAAAAAGGCGCTCAAGACAAACCTGTCGAAGACGTTGTCATCGAAAGTATCACGATTTTATAATAGTGATAGTGGGGGCAGTAAAAATGCCCCTTTTTCTACTTGAATCAGATTATCTTGTTTCCGTCACTCCTAACACTATCGGCATGTTTTCAGAGTAGTGATCGCAATGACGCTGCCTAAGAGTGGCTTCTGATCAAAGTTGCATCAGAAATTCTATCCTTTCATCTAGGCACGTGGTATAATTATCTGGTACTGTGAGGGGAATTATGAATGAAAATGGAATATAAAATCGGAGACATAATTGAAGGCAATGTAACAGGTATCCAATCTTATGGTGTCTTTATTTCATTGGACAAGAATACGCAAGGTTTGATCCATATATCCGAATGCAGGCATGGGTATGTGACAAACCTAGATGAATTCATTCAGATCGACGATAAAGTAGAAGCCAAAATCATAGATATTGACGAGTACACAGGAAAAATAAGCCTGTCTCTCAGAGCTATGGAAAAGTTGGCAACTCCGTGTTACCCGGCAAAAAGAAAGAAAAGAAAAAGAAGATATTTACCGCAAATCGGTTTTGAGACCTTGAAAGAAATGATGCCGACCTGGATCGAAGAGGCCAA
>NZ_OY764015.1:2205000-2332500 GCF_963667775.1 uncultured Trichococcus sp.
GTGATGAAAGTCGACAGGATGCAACTGATTACGGAAACAAACAACGTATTCAGGAACCAGCGCACAAACGGATAATTTCCGGTTGTGTTCTGCAGAAGGATCCTGTAGTTATCCAAAGTGAATGATTTTGGAATGATGTACGGAACGAACGCCCCGCCTTCTGCCCGGAAGCTGGTCAGAACGATCCACACAATCGGGAACAACCAAACGACCGACAGGACAGCCAGGATGGCGTAGACTGCAGCCAGCGAATAGCGCCGCTGCGCTTTGTATCCTGTTGTTTTCTTTGCTTTTGCCATTGTTTAGCCCTCCTTGAATGAATTCGTTCTTGTGTAAGCCAGCAGACTGAACGCTGCGGACAGGATGAAGATCAGGATACCGATGACGGAAGCCAAGTTGTAGTCCATCGTGTTGACGGTCAAGTTGTACAGCCAGGTGACCAGCAAGTCCGTCGAACCTGCTCCGTAGAAATCAGAATTCGATGGGCCGCCGCCGGTCAAAAGGAAAATGACGTTGAAGTTGTTGATGTTGCCGATGAATTGTTGGATCAGAGCCGGCATCATGACGAACAAAATTTGCGGGAAAGTGATGTTCCTGAAAATCTGCAGCTTGTTGGCGCCATCGATCCTGGCCGCCTCGATCTGGTCGGTCGGCAGGTTTTGGATGATACCCGTCGAAACGAGCATCGTTGCCGGAATCCCGATCCACATATTGACGACGATGACGGTAATTTTTGCCCAAATCGGATCCGTCAGAAACGGAATGGCGGAGTCGATCAGGCCCAGGCTCAACAGCGTTGCGTTGATGGGACCCGCGCCATTCAAGAGATTACGCATCACCAACAGCGAGATGAACTGCGGCACTGCCATCGTGATGACGAAAATTGTGCGCCAAACGCCTTTGAATTTCAGGCCTTTAGTATTGATCAAAAGCGCCAGCAGGATGCCAAAGAAAAAGCAAGTGACTGTTGCCAGTGTAGCCCAGATCAGCGTCCAGCCTAAGACCGGGAAGAAGGTGTCTGCCATATTCCCGGAAATGACGTTGCTGAAGTTCACCAGGCCGACCCAAGTGAAGAGATTTTTCGGCGGCAGATGCGTGTGGTCATAGTTCGTGAAGGCGATCGAAATCATGTAGAGTAGTGGCAGGACCGTGAACAAAAGTACGCCCAACAACGGAATCGTCATCAAGGTGGCATGGAATCGTTCATTCAACAAACTCGCCAAATCATCCATCGTGCTCGGGATTTTTTTGCCTGCTTTCTTCAGTTCATGGATATTCCTTGCGCTTTTCAGATTGATGACGTACAAACCAACAAGGAGCAAACAAATCACAATGGCAGCAATCCCGAATAATAGCAGTAACATCGAGTTGTCGCCCTCTTGCAGCACTTCAATCCCTAGGCGTTCGTCAAAAACGAGCCCTTGCGATTGGGTACCCAACGTCGCCAACATGGACAGCGCCCGCAGTCCGTTGCGGATCAGCCAATAGAAGAAGGCGATCTGCGAAAACAGGAAAATCAAACCTTTTAGGTATTGTTTATTGGCAAGATTGGCAGCTCCCATGACAACAAAGGAAAGTTTTGTTGCGACATCCCCTTCTTTGAACAACTCCCGAAAGGTCATCTGCTGGCCGTAACTTTTTTTCTTGAACATGGCTTCCCCACTCACTTTCATCATTTTAAATAAGAGGGACGAAAGATGCGTGATCTTTCGCCCTCCCTTTTTAGTTTCTTTTATTCTTCGGTTACTTTGGATGTGTCTTCGACCAATTTATCCAGTTTACTCATGTATTCGTCTGCGGTGATGTTGCCTTTGTAGGCATCATTGATGATGGCATCCATCGCTGGCCAGAAGGAGACGATTTCCGGAACTTTAGGCATGACGACTGAATGAGTGGATTGGGACATTTCCATGACCGCTTTCGCCACGACATCTTCTTGCACTTCCGCATTTGCCTGAACGACTTTGTTCGATGGGATAACGCCCATTTCCTGGAATTCAGTCATTTGGGAAGTTTCGTTGGACAGGTAGTTCGCCAAAGCCATGGATGCCAAAGGCGCCTCTGTCTGTTGGTTTACCGCAAACAATTTGACGCCCAAGAAAGCTTTCATCTGCACTTCGCCGCTGCCGAAATCGACTGTCGGGTAAGCCGCAACGCCCATGTTCTCGCCCAAGGCTTTGATGACGTCATTTTTCGACCAAGGACCGGAAAGGAATGCGTCGGAAACGCCTGCTTCCAAATTGGCCAAAGCTTCAGCTCCGGATTGGATCACGCCTGGATTGTTCTTTTGAGCTGCGATCCACGCAAGCACTTCAGCACCTTTTTCGTCGTTGAAATTGGTTCCGCTTGGATCTTCGCCGGTTTCGCCGTACAAGTACAGGCCGTTACTCATGAACAGCGGTCCGAAGATATAGTTGGCTCCGGCTTCAGCAAAGTTTGTGCCGATTTTGCCTTTTTCAGACAACGTCGTCCAGCTCTTCACATCATCTTCAGTCAATTTCGCTTTGTTATAGTAGAGAACTTGTGATTCAACGCCGTATGGGTAGCCGTAAAGCTCATCGTTCCAGGTTACGCCTTCGACAGCCGACTCCACGTTGTTTGCTTTTACTTCATCCGCGTATTTTGTATTCGGGTACAATAGACCCGCTTCAGCCATTTGACCGACTTGGTCGTGCGGCATCATGAAAACATCTGCAGCAGCTTTCGGATCTTTCGAGACATCTTTTTTTGCGTCCGCAGAACTTCCTGCCGCCACTTCAACCGTGACTTCCGGGAATTCTTCTTCGAAGTCCGCCACGATTCCTTTGAAGACTTCCACGTGGTCCGTGTCCACCCATAATTTGATGTCGCCTTCGACCACGACTTCGCCGGATGTGTTTTCAGCCGATCCAGCGTCGCTTGTATCGTTTGCACCTCCGCATGCCGCTAAGACCATTGCGGATGCCCCTAATATTAAACCGCTTCCAAAATATCTTTTCCAATTCGTCTTCACTTGCTTGTCCCCCTTGAAATGAGTTTCGATTACATGCTTGATTATGCAACCGATTGCTTTAATAGTCAAGCGTTATTTCTAAAAAAAGAAAACGGTTTATTTCTCGAAGGGATTCAATTCGTCGCGAAAAGCTTGCTTATATAGTTATACCAATGGTTTGCAACAGGCGGAACAGCTTCGAAAATAAATAATCGCCTTAAAAATTAAATGCAACCGATTGCTGAAAGTTCTTGCAACCGATTAGGCGATGTGCCACAATGTGGGAAAACAGAGAACGAAAAGGAGCCGATACTACTATGAACACTTCCGCGCTTTACCATCGCCCCGAAAGCGAATTCGCCTATTTATATGACCAAGAAACGATGCACATCCGTCTGCGTACCGCCCGCGGAGACATAAGGGAGATGGGGCTGCTTTACGGAGATCCCTATTTTTTGGACAAAGAGGAGTGGTTCCGCAAACCACTGCAGATGATCAAAACACTTTCCACTGATCTTTATGATTACTGGTTTGTGCAAGTGAACGCCCCACTGAAACGCTTATCCTACGCCTTCGCTTTAAAAGGCCATGACGGCATTTCCGTCTTTTATGGCGATCACGGGGTATATCCACTGGAAGAAGAGTATTTGCGGATGCCGAACAATTACTTCCGGATGCCCTTCTTCCATGAGGCCGACCGCTTCAAAACGCCGGAATGGGTCAAAGAAACTGTCTGGTATCAGATTTTCCCGGAACGTTTTGCCAACGGGGATCCGAGCAATGATCCGGAAGGCACGCTGGCCTGGGGTTCGGCAGATCCAAGCCGAGAGAACTTCTTCGGCGGCGACCTGCAGGGAGTCATCGATCACCTCGATTATTTGGAGGACCTGGGTATCAACGGAATCTATTTCTGCCCGATTTTTGAAGCTTCTTCCAACCATAAGTACGATACGATTGATTACCTGAAGATCGACCCGGCTTTCGGCGACGCCGAAACTTTCAAAAAACTCGTGGACGAATGCCACAAGCGCGGCATAAAAATCATGCTGGATGCCGTCTTCAACCATATCGGCGATTCTTCCCCGCAATGGCAGGACGTGCTTGAGCATGGCGAAGATTCGCAATATGTCGATTGGTTCCACATCAACGAGTTTCCCGCTTCCTACAAGCGCGGCGAAAATTTTGAGGACGCCTATGACATCACCTATGATGTTTTTGCAGCCAACCCGCATATGCCGAAGCTGAACACGGCCAATCCGGAAGTGCAGGATTATCTGCTGAACATCGCCCGTTATTGGATCGAAGCCTTCGATATCGACGCTTGGCGTTTGGATGTCGCGAACGAAGTCGACCACGCTTTCTGGAAAAAATTCCGCATCGTCTGCGATGAGGCCAAAAAAGATTTCTACATCCTCGGCGAAATTTGGCATTCTTCCCAAAACTGGCTGCAGGGCGACGAATTCCATGCCGTCATGAACTACGCCTTCACTGATGCGATCATGGGCTATTTCGTGAAGAATGAATTATCATTGAGTAAAATGGTGTCGGAAATGAACAACCAGCTGATGCTCTATCGCGATCAGACGAACCAGATGCAATTCAACATTTTGGACTCGCATGATACGCCGCGCCTGTTGACGGAAGCCAACGAGGACAAGGACATCATGAAACAAGCGATGGCCTTCACCTACATCCAGCCCGGCGTCCCTTGCCTGTACTACGGGGATGAAATCGGCTTGACCGGTGGGATGGACCCGGATTGCCGCAAGTGCATGGTCTGGGAAGAAGAAAAGCAGGACCGTGATCTGCATCGATTCGTGAAAGAACTGAACGGCATCCGCAAAGAGCAGCAAAAAATCCTTTCGGAAGGGACCGTCTATTGGCGCCAAGTATCCGAGGAATCCGGCGTGATCATTTTTGAGCGCATGCTGGGCGGCGAGCTCATCCGCGGCGCCTTCAATACCGGCGAACACTCCGCTCGGGTCGAACTGATCGGGGAGGCTTTGTTCTCGAACCTTGCGGACGTATCGGACGGGGCGGTCGAATTGGCGCGCAAAGGTTTTGTGTTGATGAAAGAATAACAACTGCACGTTGCGGCGGGCAGATATGAAAATAACTTTTTCTGAAATGAATAAGGAATGGGGTTGCAGCATGGAAAAACATTGGTGGCAAGAGGTTGTCGTTTATCAGATCTATCCGCGGAGCTTCAAGGACAGCAACGCTGACGGCATCGGCGATATCGCCGGCATGACCGAAAAATTGGACTATCTGGAAAAATTGGGGATCGGGGCGATCTGGATTTCGCCCGTCTACCAGTCGCCGAACGACGACAACGGGTATGATATTTCCGACTACGAAGCCATTCTCGATGAGTTCGGCACTATGGAAGAGATGGAGCATTTCATCACGGAAGCCGACAAGCGCAACATCAGAGTGGTGATGGATCTCGTGGTCAATCACACTTCGGATGAGCACGCCTGGTTCGTCGAAGCAAAAAAGGGCAAAGACAATCCGTACCGCGACTATTACGTCTGGGCTGACCCTGCCACGGACGGCGGCGTGCCGAACGGATTGGGCTCCGCCTTCTCCGGGCCGGCCTGGGAATGGGATGCGGCGAGCGGACAGTACTACCTGCATCTTTTCAGCAAAAAACAGCCGGATCTGAATTGGCAAAATAAGGCCATGCGCCAGGAAATCTACGCGATGATGAACCGTTGGATCGCCAAAGGCATCGGCGGCTTCCGCATGGACGTCATCGACCTGATCGGGAAAATCCCCGAAAAAGGCATCACCGGAAACGGCCCACAGCTGCATGAATTTTTGCAGGAAATGCACGATGCGACTTTCGGCGCCCACGACCTGCTGACCGTCGGCGAAACCTGGGGCGCGACCCCCGAAATCGCCAAACTGTACTCCGCTCCTGAACGCAACGAGCTGTCGATGGTCTTCCAATTCGAACACATCGGCCTGGATCAAAAACCGGACGGCGAAAAATGGGATCTGCAGCCGATGCGGGTGGCCGAACTGAAACGGATTCTGGCGAAATGGCAGACCGAACTCGGGCAGGACGGCTGGAACTCCCTGTTCTGGAACAACCACGATTTGCCGCGGATGCTTTCGCGCTGGGGAAATGACCAGGAATACCGTTCGGAGAGCGCCAAAATGCTGGCGATCCTGTTGCACATGATGAAAGGCACGCCCTACATCTATCAAGGCGAAGAGATCGGCATGACCAATACGCCGATCACTGATATTGCCGAAGCAAGGGACATTGAAACGCTCAATATGTACAACGAGCGCTTGGCGAAAGGCTATTCCGAAGCGGATATCCTGGCTTCGATCAATGCCAAAGGCCGCGACAATGCCCGCCGCCCGATGCAGTGGGACGCTTCTTCGCAGGGCGGATTTACGACAGGCACCCCTTGGATCGCCGTGAATGGAAATTATCCGGCCATCAATGCGGAAGCGGCGTTGGCGGACCCGGATTCGATTTTTTATACCTACCAAAAACTGATCCGCCTGCGCAAAGAGCATCCGATCCTGGTTTGGGGCGATTTCGAGCTGGTCGATACGGTCGACGAAGTCATCAGCTATTACCGTGAATACGAAGGCGAACGCTGGCTGGTCGTGGCCAACTTCTCTGATGCCGCGCAACCGTTCTCGGTTGAGGATGAAATAGTCGAAGTGATCATCCAGAATAACGGGGATGAGATTACCAGTTTTAAGGACCTACAACTGAAGCCTTGGCAAGCTTTCGTGGTGAAGGTGGCAGCATGAACGGATGGTGGAAAAATGCGGTAGGCTACCAGATCTATCCCCGGAGTTTCCGGGATGCCAACCATGATGGCATCGGCGACCTGCAGGGAATCATCGAAAAACTGCCCTATCTGCAATCGTTGGGCGTGGATTTCATCTGGCTGAACCCAGTTTACGCTTCGCCGAATGTCGACAACGGCTATGACATTTCCGATTATCAGGACATCCATCCCGATTTCGGGACGATGGCCGATTTCGAGGAACTGTTGGAAACAGCCCACGCTGCAGGGATTAAAATCATTATGGATTTGGTCGTGAACCATACAAGCGATCAGCATCCTTGGTTTCTCGAAGCCAAAAAAGGCAAAGACAATCCCTACCGCGATTATTATTTATGGGCGGATGCCTCGGAAAACAAGCTACCGAATGCTTGGCAAAGTTTCTTCGGCGGCTCGACCTGGACTTATGACGACGATTCGAGCCAGGCCTACTTCCATGTCTTCGCACCGGAACAGCCCGATCTGAATTGGAAAAACCCGCAAGTGCGGGAAGAAATCTACCGGATGATCCGCTGGTGGCTGGATTTGGGCATCGACGGCTTCCGTCTGGATGCGATCAGCCATATCCAGAAAGAACCATGGGATTTCAAAATCAGCGACAATCCTTGGGCACCCTTCATGAATGTCTCGGGGATCGAAGTCTATATGCAGGAGCTGAAGGAAATTTTTGATGCCTACCCGATCATGACGGTCGGCGAAGCGAGCGGTGTTTCCAGCAAAAAAGCGGTGCATTGGACCAAAGAAGACGGCTATCTGAACATGATCTTCGAGTTGGAGCATAATGTGCGCGAAGGCCAACCGGGTGCGGAACGGCTCAATCTGTTGGGGTTCAAAAAGGTGCTTTCGCGTTGGCAAAAGGATTTGGGGACGAACGGCTGGAACGCCCTGTACGTGGAGAATCATGACAATCCGCGGATCGCTTCGATTCTGGGGGACGAATCGCCCAAATCCGCCAAAGCGATCGCGACGATGTACATGCTGCTGAAAGGGACGCCCTTCATCTATCAAGGTCAGGAAATCGGCATGACCAATTTCGCGTTCGAATCGATGGAGCAAGTCGACGCCCAGGATTCGCATAATCTCTATCGTCTGTTGTTGGACAAAGGTTCCTCGCCGGAAGAAGCATTGCGGAACGTAACCCATTGGACGCGGGACCATTCGCGCACCCCGTTGCAGTGGGAAGGCGGTATGTTCGGCGGCTTTTCCGAGCTGCTGCCCTGGATGGCAGTGAACAGTAATGCTTCACATCTGAATATCGCCGATCAGGAAAAGGACGAGCAGTCCGTTTTGAGCCATTACAAGCAACTGATCCGAATGCGGAAGGCACAGCCCGTCTATGCCGAGGGAACGTTCGAACTGATTCTGAAAAATCATCCGCAGGTCTTTGCCTATCTACGCAAATCGGACACAAAACAGGTGCTCGTCCTGACAAACCTGAGCCGTAAACCTTGCCAAGTCGATCTGCCGACACGGATTGCCAACAAAAAATGGCAGTTGCTGTCGACCAATACAGCGGACATGCCTGCTGTTGCAAAGCGGCTGCGGATGCAGCCTTACGATGCTTGGATATTTGAGGAAATCGGCTGATTGCCTGCTTATCAGAGTTGCGCGGCGGATTGGGTGCCCTGCTCCGGTGAGGGTTCCCACACCGGCGGACAGCGGTATCTTGCGGGCTCTCCTCCTGTGAGACTCTCCTCGTCGGAGCACAGTCCCCTGAATGTGGGCCGACCTCCGGCGAAGCCTCCGTTCGCCGGAGGAAAACGATCGAATACCGCTAAAACAAAGAGCGAATGGACCGCCTAAAATTGGCGGTCCATTCGCTCTTTGTTTTTCTGGTTCTTCAACATACATTGCCTTCGCTTCTTTTTGATGATAGGTAGCGGGAATCCTTTCTGTCATTCTCCCAAAATTTCCCGCAATCGCTGGACAATTTTCGTCATTTCGGTCTGGTTGACGGAACGGATATCAAACTCGATAATGCCGTTATTGGCCTGGTATTCGCGCGTGTAGATCGCTGGATTTTGCGTTTTCAACTGCCGGATGACTTCTTTGGCGCTGATTGTCCCCGTCACTTTGACACTGCCACGAAAGATTTCCCGACCGGCGCTGTCCTGAACGACAGTAGCTTGCAAAGCGGGAATTTGATTGACCGCTTCAATAAAGGGCACCAGGCGCGCCTTCATCGATTCTCCGCTTTCGCTGCCGTTAGCCAGATAATCTTCAACGGCTTGGGCAAACCCCAGAATATTGTCTTTGCCGATCTTCATGGCTCGACCAAGCCCCTTGCCTTGGAGTCGCACCCATCCGATTGCGCTTTTTTTCCCGACAACCAGTCCGGCACTCGGGCCTTCAATCGCTTTGGCTCCTGAATAGATCACCAAGTCCGCCCCCGCTGCATAATAGCCGAACAAATCTTCTTCCGCTGCGGCGTCGACGATCACCGGCAAGTCGTACTTTCGGGCCACTGCCACCATTTCGTCCACCGTCAGCATGCTTTTCTGCACGGTATGGTGGCTTTTGACATAAAGCAGGGCAGCCGTATCCGCGGTAATCAACATTTCCACATGCTCCGGAGTACACACATTTGCATATCCGGCTTCTACGACTTTGCCGCCCCCTTGCTGAACCATGACTTCAACCGGCGTGCCGTAATCCACATTATGGCCTTTGGGCAAAATGATTTCCCGCTGCGTGATTATTTCTGCATAAGGATGGTAGGCATGAAACAAACTGCCTTTGCCGATGACTCCTGCCACGGATTGGGCGATGCCCGCCGAAGCAGAAGACACAACTTGGGCGTCTTCCGCTTTGAGCAGATCAGCCAAATAAGCGCCGACTTTCACCGACAAATCTTCCATCTCAAAAAAGTGTTCTCCCCCATATTGTTGGGCAGCCAGAACAGCTTGCGATACTTTCGATACACCTAAAATCGTCATCCGACCGGAAGCATTGATGACTTCCTTCAAATCAAACTTCTCATAACTGACCGTCATAGCATTGTCCTCCAATAATGATAGGGATTCTTGGATATTCGTTGCAGCTATCGGACTTACTTCGCCGACCGCTAAAAGCGGGCTGTACTATTCTGATTCCCTGGATAATGTTGTATAACATCATCATACATCAGCCATTCGTTGCTGTACAATCATCTCCAAAATTTCGCTGATTGGAGTTGCCCGCCTGCATCGAAGCCAACCTCCGGCGAGGGTTCCCATACCGGAGTTCAGCGGTAACTTACCGGCTCTTCTCCTGCGAACCTTTCCTAATGGGAGCACAGACTCAAAATGCGGGCCCTCCTCCGGTGAAGCCTCCGCTCGCCGGAGGAGAACGACGAAAGGCCACCTCGAAATGAGGCAGCCTCCATTTGTTCCTATCGTTTATTGCGCTGAATCGGCTTCTGTATAACATTCCGTATCGATCAGCTCAGCTTTATAGTTCTCTTTGTCGACAGAGATTGCGTTCACCAAATAGGTCGGCCCTACTTTAACGCTGAGGAACAGCGCCTTCCAAAGCTTCCCATTTCCATTCCATCACTTCCGGAATGTCCTCGCCGTTCTCGCGGATGAACTTATGGTGGAAGTCCACCGTTTCCGTCATCCGTTGCGAGAAGGCAGATGCTTCTTCGCCATAGACGGCGTTTGCCGCATCCTGCGCCAAGTGGAAACGGTCCATCTCGGACAAGACGCGCATGTCGAATGGTGTCGTGATGTCCCCATTCTCGCGGTAGCCATGGATGTGCAGGTTATGGTTGTGGCGATCAAAGAAGATGTCACGGATCAAGCCTTCAAAACCGTGGAAAGCAAAGATGACTGGTTTGTCGGCTGTGAAATAGGCGTCAAAGGCTTCGTCGCTCAAGCCGCGCGGATCCACATCCGGATGGCGCAGTTTCAACAGATCCACGATGTTGATGAAACGGATCTTCAATGCCGGGAACTGCTTGTGCAGAATCGTGACTGCCGCAAGTGCCTCCAGGTTCGGTTCCGTTCCCGCTGCTGCGATCACGACATCCGGTTCTTCGTCTCCGCAAGTCGAAGCCCAGTCGATCACTTTCAGGCCATCTTTGACCAATACTTCCGCTTCTTCAGCAGAGTAGAATTGCGGACGCGGGTGTTTCGAAGATACGATCAGGTTGATCTGTTCTTCGGAAGCCATCGTTTCCGCCATCACGGCCATCAAGGAGTTCGCATCCGCCGGCAAGTATTCGCGGATGAATTCCGGTTTCTTCTCAGCCAAGTGCGTCAACAAACCCGGATCTTGGTGGGTGTAGCCATTGTGGTCCTGTTGGAACACGGTCGAAGTCGCGATCAAATTCAAGGACGGATAGTGTTTGCGCCACGTCTGTTCTTTGGCTTTGCGCAACCATTTGAAATGTTGGGTGATCATCGAATCAACCACGCGCAGGAAGGCTTCGTAACTTGCGAAGAAACCATGGCGCCCAGTCAGGACATAGCCTTCCAGGAAACCTTCGGCCTGGTGTTCGGACAACTGCGAATCGATGACACGGCCGGACGGAGAAAGCCATTCATCATAAGCAGGATCGATCGCTTCCATCCAGACGCGGTTCGTCACTTCGAAGACTTTGTTCAGGCGGTTCGATTTGGTTTCATCCGGTCCGAAGATGCGGAAGTTATCCGGATTGTCCACGATCAGGTCGCGCGCGAAGTTACCGAACTCGATCATGTCCTGGGCAATGACTGCGCCCGGAGTCGTCGTGTCGACGGCATACTGCTTCCAATCCGAGATAACCAACGGTTTTGGATCGATCCCGCCATTCGTGATCGGATTCGTAGCCATCCGTCGGTCGCCTTTCGGTGCCATCTCCTTCAACTCGGGCACTAATTGGCCGTCGGCAGTGAACAGCTCTTCGGGACGGTAGGACTGCATCCAATCCACCAGCGCATCGATGTGTTGCATATGGTGGGCATCCACCGGAATCGGCACTTGGTGGGCGCGGAAGCCGCCTTCGATCGGTTCGCCGTCCCACGTTTTCGGACCCGTCCAGCCTTTCGGTGTGCGGAAAATGATGACCGGCCAAGCCGGCATCTTCGCTTCGGCAGCGGAGCCTTTGCGGGCTTCGGTTTGGATCGCTTTGATTTTTTCGACAGCCGTATCCAACACTTGTGCCATGATCGGATGCACCGCTTCAGGTTCGGTTCCTTCCACGAACAACGGCTCCCAGCCCATGCCGCCAAAGTACTGCGTCAACTCTTCGTTCGATTTGCGGTCGAGGATCGTCGGGTTGGAGATTTTGCCGCCGTTCAGGTACAGGATCGGCAAAACGGCACCGTCCGTAACCGGATTGATGAACACATTGGAGAACCAGCCGGCTGCCAATGGGCCTGTTTCAGCTTCCCCGTCACCGACGACAGTCGCCGCGATCACTTCCGGATTGTCGAAGATGGCTCCAGTGGCATGGGAAAGCGAGTAGCCGAGTTCGCCGCCTTCATGGATCGATCCTGGTGTTTCCGGTGCCGCATGGGAAGCGACCCCGCCGGGGAAGGAGAATTGTTTGTAGAGTTTCGTCAAGCCTTCCAGATCCTCGGTGATGTCCGGATAGATTTCCGTATAGGAACCGTCCAGATAGGAGTTCGAAACCATGACCTGGCCACCATGTCCCGGACCTTCGACGTAGAACATGTTCAGGTCATATTTGTTGATGACGCGGTTCAAGTGGGCATAGATGAAGTTCTGTCCGGAGATGGTTCCCCAGTGGCCGATCGGATGCAGCTTCACATCGGCCGCCTCGATTGGGCGTTGCAGCAAGGGATTGTCCTTCAGGTAGAGCTGTCCCACGGAGATGAAATTAGCGGCGCGCCAGAAGGCATCCACCTTGTCCAGATACGCTTTTGAATCAAATGCAGTCATTTTTGTTGCTCCTTTTCATTTTTTATTATTGAAAACGCTTGCGAACACTTTCACAAATGTCCTCCAAAAAATCGGTTTGACGATTTTCTGTCAAACCGATCGATAGATTACTCTTTTATTAATTCATGACAAAGTTCTTTTGTAGCTCCGTAGACTTGCGTGTAGAGTGCGTAGGCTTTTTCATAGGCTACGACGTTTTCCGGAATCGGCCGGACGATGTCTTTGTAGGCAACAAATACGTCCGCGCAAGCAGTCACTGTCGGGAACCATCCGAGTCCGACCGCAGCCAGCATTGCCGCGCCCAGTCCAGGTCCCTGTTCGACTTCCAGACAGGTGATTTCGGCATCGAAAACATCTGCTTGGATCTGCAGCCAATCCGGATTTTTGGCGCCTCCACCGACGGAAACGATCCGCTTGAAGGACTTGCCCGCCACTTGCTCCATCAATACTTGCGAATCCTTCAAGGAGAAGGTGATTCCTTCCAGGACGGCTCGCGCAAAATGTTTGATCGTATGATTCGTATCCATTCCGATGAAACTGCCGCGGATCCGGCTGTCGACATGCGGCGTGCGTTCCCCGACGATATAAGGGGTGAACAACAAGCCATCTGCACCCGGTTTGATCGCATCCATGCCTTCAAGCAGTTCTTCGAACGTGCTGTCCGGCGCGAAAGTATCTTTGAACCAGTTCAGGCTATGGCCCGCCGCCAAAGTGACACCCATCGAGTAGTAGCCGTTCTCAATGGTATGATTGAACAGGTGCAATTTGCCTTGGTAATCCTGCTCAGCGTGTTCCTCGAATGCGAGGAACACGCCGGACGTGCCGATACTGGCCATACCTGTCTCCGCATTCACGATACCGGCGCCGATCGCAGCGCAGGCGTTATCCGCGCCACCTGCAAAAATCTTCACTTCCTTTTCAAAGCCGAAGCGGTTTGCCAGTTCCGATCGCAAGTTCCCGGTCATTCCCGAAGATCCGATCAATTCAGGCAGATGGGTTTCCGGGATGCGGAATTTTTCGAGAATGGCTTTGGACCATTCTTTCTTTTCCACATCCAGAAGCAGCGTGCCGGCTGCATCCGAGTAGTCCATATGCATGGTGCCGGTCATCCAATAGCCCAGATAATCCTTCGGCAGCAGCATGTGCCGCACCTTTTCCCAGATTTCCGGCTCATTTTCCTGGATCCACAGAATCTTCGGCAAAGTGAACCCTTCCAACGCGATGTTTTTCGTGATCGCAAGCAACTCATCCCCGAAGGCATCCGTAATCGACTTGCACTGTTTGGTTGTCCTGACGTCGTTCCACAGAATCGCATTGCGGAGGACATTATTGTCTTCATCCAGCACAACTAAACTGTGCATCTGGCCGGAGAAACTGATTCCTTGCAGTTGTGCAGTGAAGTCTGCAACTTCAGCCTTCAGCTTGTCCAGTACATATTCGCAGGCCAGGATCCATTGTCCTGGATCCTGCTCGCTGTAGCCGGATTTTGGATGAATCAGCGGATAATCTTTCTGTGCGGAAGCTACTGCCTTGCCATGCTCATCCAGCAGCAACCCTTTCAATGAACTTGTACCCAAGTCTATTCCTAACACATACGCCATAATTTTTGCTCCTGTTCTGCGCTGTTTATACCAAGTAATCGTTCAAACGGGATTTGACGAATTCAAGATGGCTTGATTCCAATTTGATGTCTCCGTTTTGAAGGGAATATTCTGTCAATGATTCCAAAGTTTCTTCATCCGACAAGATTCTTGCGCCAATCCCTTCATTGTAGCTGGCATAGCGTTTGTCTTTCAGATCGTCGAAGAAGCGTTCTTCTTTCAACTTAGCAGCAGCTTTCAATCCGCGGGCAAAAGTGTCCATTCCAGCGATATGTGCCAACAACAGATCTTCCATCTCGAATGAAGAGCGGCGTACTTTGGAATCGAAGTTGATTCCGCCCGGCGCAATCCCACCGTTTTCAAGGATTTCATACATAGCCAATGTCGTATCGTAGATGTTCGTCGGGAATTCGTCTGTATCCCAGCCTAACAGCATGTCGCCTTGGTTGGCATCGATGGATCCCAGCGCATCGTAGCAACGGGCCACATTCATTTCATGTTCAAATGTATGTCCAGCCAAGGTCGCATGGTTCGCTTCCAGGTTCAGCTTGAAATCGCCTTCCAAACCATATTTTTGGATGAAGGCCATTGTTGTAGCTGCATCGAAGTCATATTGGTGCTTAGATGGTTCTTTTGGTTTTGGTTCAATCAGGAACTGTGGTTTGTGTCCGATTTTTTCACCGTATGCAACTGCCATTTTGAACAAACGAGCAATATTGTCCTGTTCGAATTTCATGTCTGTATTCAATAAAGACTCGTAGCCTTCACGGCCGCCCCAGAAGACATAGTTTTCGCCGCCCAATTTCTTGCTGATGTCCAAGCCTTTTTTCACTTGTGCTGCCGCATAGGCAAAAACTTCAGCGCTATTCGAGGAAGCTGCGCCGTTCACATAACGTGGGTTAGAGAACATGTTTGCTGTGTTCCACAATAGTTTGATGCCGGTTTGATCCATTTTCGCTTTGATCAGATCCGTGATTTCATCGATATTATTGAAGAATTCTTCCAGCGAATCGCCTTCTGGTGCAATGTCCACATCATGGAAACAGAAGTATTCGACGCCTAGTTTTTCCAAGATTTCAAAGAAAGCTTCCACACGGTTTTTTGCAGTTTCCATCGGAGTAGAACCTGCCCAGGTGCGGATGTTTGTAGGGCTTCCGAAAGGATCGGAACCGTCCTGCGTCATTGTATGCCAGTATGCTACCGCGAAGCGCAGGTGTTCTTTCATCGTTTTCCCCATCACCATTTCTGACGGATTGTAATGGCGGAACGCCATTGGGTTTTCTGTGGTAACGCCTTCATATTTGATCTTATCTACTGTTGAAAAATAACTCATTTCTTTTCCTCCTAAGAATGATATCCTATTTTCATCTGTCATTTGAGTTAGTTCGTACAACTAACTCATAAATATAATATAAACCATTAGCACTTCATTGTCAAACGCTTTCAGTTTTTTTCTTATAATTAATTCGTTTTGTTTACGGCTCTTTCAGCCCTTGTTCTCCATAGCGAGCGGAGATAACTTATCCGTTATCTCCCGATCACTATGCATATCCGTTTTGTTATTCTGAGTCTTTTGCTTCAGAGGCTTCTGTTTCAACATCATCAGTCGATTCGGTTTTTATTTTGCTCTTCTCTTCGCCGTAAGCTTTCAATTCAGCAGCTTTTACATACTTCACATCAATCGGAATTGTCTTATCAATCTCTTCCCCATCGATTGCCTTCACCAGATTCTCGATCACCTGATAGCCGATTTGGTATGCATCCTGGTCAACTATTGCAGTGATACGGCCGTCTTCAATTCCTTGTAACCAAGTATCAGTATAGTCAAAACCATAGTGCAGAATTTCTCCTGACTTTCCTTGTGATTCAATCGCACTCATAACGCCCACGTCAGGACCTTCTGATCCCAATGAGAATACGGTTACTAAGTCTTTATTAGCCGAAATATAACCTTCCAATTGTTTCTTGGACTCAGATGGTTGATCATTATCCTGGATAGTAGCTAAAAATTTGAAATTACTCGCCTCTGCGCCATAGACCTCTTCAAATCCCGCTTTAATACCTGCTTCGCGGTCGATCATAGTCGGTTGCGCGACGTCCACACAAACAATCGCAATGGATCCGCTTGTTATGCCTTTTTCTTTCATTTCTTCCGCAGCCTGCTTACCTAACTCTTTTCCGGCAGATACATTGTCGGTTCCAACATATGCTGTACGGTCCGCTTCATTTTCTAAATCTGCATCAAAAGTAATAACTGGAATATCTTTGTCCGTTGCAGCTTTTATCGGATCAGCAAATGACTTTTTCTCAATAGGTGCGACTGCAATCCCAGCCACATCTTTCGCTGTCGCTTCCTTGATGAACCCAATATGTTTTTCCTTCTTGCTTGGCTCAGCTGATGGAGAAGTCTTGGTCACAAGTGTGTAGCCTAATTCTTCAGCTGCATCTTCAGCACCTTTCTTCATCGGATTCCAGTACGCTCCTGTGTCGACAATAGGGACAAAGTACAAAGTTTTTTCCATATCTGCATCTGCAGAACCTCCATTACCACAGGCCCCTAGCAGTAACATTGTTGCAATTGAGATTCCAGTAATCAGTGATTTCCTTTTCTTAAACATTATGAATGATCCCCTTTGATTTTTTTATCTTTTAAATATGTACTACCGCTCAAAAAATAATACCGTTTCAACACTTCTTAAGAATTCCGACTGGCTCTTCGTTTCAAGTAATCGATAATGATGGATAGAATGATGACAAGACCCGTTACAGTATCCTGCAAGAAGGAATTCATCCCCATCAGAGTCAATCCATTTTTGAAGACTTGTAAGGTCATTATTCCCGCCACTGCTCCACCGATAGTACCGATACCACCACTAAAAGAGGTTCCCCCCATTATTGCGGCTGCCATCGCAAATAAATCCAATCCATTAGCATCTTTTGAAGCGCCACCATTTAAGTTAGAAACAATCAACAGACCAGCAATTGCTGCCAACATACCTTCGATGATGAATACCTTCACGATATGGAGATCCGTGTTGATTCCGGAAAGACGCGCCGCTTCCTGGTTTGAACCTATAGCATAGGTGTATTTTCCGAGACGAGTTTTTTTCATGATGAACACAGCAATCGCAATGATGACAAAAAATATCAATGCATTACTTTTAAACATTTCAGTACCAATAGGTGTTTTGGCTAATTTATTGAACCACTCCTGTTCGGAACCAATGAACTGCTCATCCGTAAAGAAACCAAGCATTCCCTTAATCACATAGCTTGTTCCTAAAGTCAAAATAAATGAAGGAAGATCAAACTTTTTGATCAATAAAGCATTCATAGTTCCAAGTATCGCACCTACAGCTAAAGAAGTTACGATAACGATGGGCGCTGGAAGCCCCATATTGGAAACAAATAACCCCACCATCCCAGATGCCATCCCTACGTAACCGATTGATAGATCAACATATCCACAAATGAGGATCATTGCATACGCAACGGTCAGAATCCCCACAGGCGGTATCTGTTGCAAAAAGTTTTCGATATTGTACGTGCTTAGAAAATCACTGTTTGCAATCGAAAAATACACTACTAACATTATTAAAACCAGATATACCGAATAGTTCATAAACAACGATTTAAAATCTATTTTTTTCTTTTCTATTTTCTTTGTTTCGTTTTCCATAACTTGGCTCTCCTATCATTCCCTAATAATTATGTTTGATGACAACTGTTTCCGATAATCAGATTTTATTAATTGCCAGTTGCATATTTCATGATCAGTTCTTGTGCTTCGTCTTTGTTATTCCTATAGTCAGCAACAGCAAGTTCGCCGCGTATCTTTCCTTCGTGAAACACGTGAATACGATCACAAATACCCAGTAATTCAGGGATTTCGGAAGAAACAATCAAAATCGTCTTCCCTTGAAGAGCAAGCTGATTAATAATTGCATAAATTTCTGATTTCGCGCCTACATCAATTCCTTTTGTAGGTTCATCAAAAATATAGATTTGGTTGTCAGTATTCAGCCATTTCGCCAGTACCACTTTCTGCTGATTACCTCCAGATAAACTTGAAACTGGATTCTCAATATCACTGACCTTGATATTCACTTCTTTGACGTATTGATTAGCTATTTCATTCAATTGCTTATGATCAAGTCGGAATTGGTTGAGATTGGTGATTGTTATGTTGTCTTTGATCGATAGCCCCGCCATAAGTCCTTGATGCTTCCTGTCTTCAGTCAATAAACCGATTCCATTTTTGATCGCATCTAACGGAGACTTGATGGTTACATCACGATCACCAATCTTTATGTCTCCTGATTTTGCACGATCCGCTCCAAAAATTAATCGCATCGTTTCAGTCCTGCCACTACCAACCAGACCTGCAAATCCCAACACTTCTCCGCGCCTTGCTTCAAAACTGACATCCTTAACCTTACCTAAACTGTCTGTCAGATTTTTAACCTGTAAATAAGGTGCTCCAACTTCCGTAGGCTGTTTTGGATATAAATCCTTTATTTCCCGTCCAACCAGCATCGAAATAATCTGATCTTCAGTCAGATTATTTACATAGTCCGTCGCAATATACTCTCCATCGCGCATGATTGTAATGCGTTCGCCCAGTTCAAAGATTTCTTTCATTCGGTGAGAAATATAGATACTTGAAAATCCTTTCTCTTTTAAGCGACGAATAATGATAAACAACACTTCGACATCTTTATCCGAAAGAGCAGTCGTAGGTTCATCAAAAATGATGACTTTTGCATTCAAACTCAACGCTTTGGCAATTTCGATCAATTGCTTATTCGCAGTGGACAACGATCCCACAAGATCTGTCGGATTCACTTTTGCTCCGACCATGTTCAACCAATAAGCTGTATCTTCGTACAGTTTTTTAAAATTCACAATACCCAAAAACTTATTTGTGTATGGCAACCGGCCAATAAAAACATTTTCCGCGACAGAAACATCCTCTGCTAAATTAAGTTCCTGATGTACAAATCCAATACCTAGCTCGGTCGCCAGTTCTGGAGTCATTTTTTCAATTTCTTTTCCTTCAAAAACAATCTTCCCTGCATCCTTTTCCAACAAACCTGCCAGAACATTCATCAAAGTCGATTTACCAGCGCCGTTCTCACCCATAAATGCGTGAATTTCACCCTTGCGTACTTCAAGTTGAGCCTTCTTTAAAACATGAACGGGACCAAAACTTTTCTCGATCCCAGTCATTGAGAATAAAATCTCATCTTCCATTGTCTTTTCTTTCTCCTCTCTCAGAGAATAATCAACTTATTTTTATCGCATGCAGCTATTTTTCTAGATAGCTGAAGTAATCAAATTTAGCTTCCAATTCGTATCCCGAATAATCAACATTGGCCATCCCGACGAATGCTCCCGTAAAGAAGCCGCCATAACTTTGGTTCACATAATCATCCGATAAAACCTTGGCATCCAATTGGACTGGAATATCGATCCAGTTTTCCCCATCAAATGAATACGCATACAAGTAAAAACACGCGTTCACTTTAGTTTTAAAGTAGATATATTCAACCTCCTGCGGCACAGGGATTGCATTTTCTTTCAAATAGCTGGTAAAAATACCTTGGTTGTTCTCGGTAACTTCAATCACACGCCCCTTTTCCTCATCCCATGTGACTTGGATCATGGACCAGTGTTGCGTATTGTAATAATTTGTCAAGCCGGCCATCTGTTGGTAGGTTGTCGGATCATAACTCAATTTTGTTTCAGCTTCGAATTCGAATGCTTGCCATCTTCTGGCGATAAGCGAATTGTCATGCTGATTGGCTAAGCTGCCCAATCCTTTCAAGACAAGATGGCCATCCTCAATTTTCCCGATTTTCTCTGTAAATGGCACACGCAATGTATTGAAGTGGATGTTTAACTCCTCTTGATCAAAATCATCCTTCGTCAGATAATTGGAAGGGTACTCAACCGGCACTGCATTTTTTGGCGCGTCCACTTCTAGGCTGCCTTGTCTTCCGCCGACAATCAGAGGCCATTGGCCTTCCGACCACTCCACCTTCTGAATCGCAGTTTCTCTTCCTAAGGTACACCAACCGCGGGGATCATGGCTGGATTCATTTGCATGATGCCAAGGTCTTCCCGTCAAATGCGCAAAATACCATTCTCCGTCTGGCGTATCCACGAGCGCGCCATGCCCACATTTTTGCAGTGGATTGTCCGGGTGCGCAAATGCCGTCAGGAACGTTTCAGGTTGTCCTTCATATTCACCAAACAAAGTCGTTGAGCGCGCAACAACTTCTTGATGCGTATAGGTCGTGCCGCCTTCGGCGCAGAACAAATAATATTTCCCGAATAACTTATACAAGTGCGGTCCTTCAACCAACTTGACGTCCGTCCCTCTCCAAATAATCTTGGAAGTCTCCGGCAATAGTCGTTCTTCTGAGACAGAATACTCTGTACATTTGATGCCGTTGAACGGATGGTGATACTCTCGATGATCCCATTCCATCTGAACCAAATATTTTCTGCCATCGTCATCATGGAAAAGTGAAGCATCAAAACCGACACCGTTTAATTTGATCGGGGCACTCCAAGGACCATGGATGTTTTCAGCAGTTGTCAGATAGTTGATGCAATCTTTAAAGGCACCATTCACCACTTTCACATCGGTATAAACCAACCAAAACTTACCGTCTGCATAGGATAAATCCGGTGCCCAAATGCCACCCGAATCAGCATTTCCTTTCATGTCCAGCAGTTCAGTAGTCGCTAACGGATGTGTGATCAGTTGCCAATGAACCAAATCTTTTGATTCGTGAATTTGAACACCCGGAAACCACTCAAAGGTGGAATTTGCGATATAATAGGTATCATCCACCCGAACAATGGACGGGTCTGGGTTAAATCCTTTTAGTACAGGATTCATAATTTTCATAAATACACTTCATCCTTTCAGCTTTCCGTATTTCAATAAAAAAGTTGCGGTTCCAATGAAGCAAGTAAATCCTCATTAGTCCAACTCATGTGAAATAAATGAACATTGATTTAATTTGATAGGAGGTACTCTGGTTTAAAATCATTATTATTGGGCTTTCTTAGTCCTTCTTTCCTCCTTAAAAAATGATGTGATTGCATCACAACCATTTTGAGTTAGTTCACTCAACCAACTCATGAACATAATATATATTATTGATTTATTTTTGTCAAGCGCTTCCAGCGGATATATGATAAAAACCGAAGGAAAAAGGAGCGGAAAGCAACCTTGTTCGGAGGGGTGGCCAACTCCACACAGAATTGCCTGAATATCCAGAACCTGAAAATGAATATTGACAGCTAAAATCAAAACCACCTGTGCTATAGTGCGCAGGTGGTTTTGATTTTAGCTATTCGAAAAGATGTTTGCTTCGATATTACAGAAATTCATAGAACGGTCCAACCGGATAACCATTTTCACTAAAAAATGGCGGATTTTCTGGATTATTTAGATAGGCATATCTTACCGCCGAAATTTCTGCTCCTTTAGGCACCTCAACAATAATTTGATTATCGTTTATAGTAGCCTCCGCCGATTTCCACTCTTTAGCTACCGTCTGAATTTCCAAATAGTTATTTTGACTTTTTCCTTTGATTGGGCAGTCAAATAATATAATTAATCGATCCCCTTCTTGCGTAACCATTTTTAGTTTTGGTTTTCCTGAGGTAACTGCCTTTTCATAGGCAAGGTTTAAAGCATCGCTTGCCATCCTGAATCCAAGTGTCTTTTTATCTTGAGGATGGAGATCGTTACCCTCCCCTGCATCAATTGATACCGTCATTGCAGTATGAGGAACTTCTTGTTCCACTAATGACTGCTCTAAGCGCAGGGCTGCCCAACACCTATCATCCTCTTCGGATAATACATCTAGATAATTGGTGAGTTGAACGTATAAAAACGGTAGTCTTTCATCCTTCCAATCACCTCTCCAACGATTGATCATGCGTTTCATTAATTCTGAATATCCGCTTGGATTACCCGTGTTCGATTCGCCTTGGTAGAACAAGAAGCCTGCAATCGGATAGTGTTTGATAGGTGAAATCATGGCATTGTATAAACCAGTCGGAGCATATTGAAAGAAAACCATCGACGTTAAGGGTTCCACTCTGGTCACGCGCTTTGCCTTCCACACACCAGAAAAATCAATCCGTTCGGTCGGACACTCCAACCCATAAAATTTCCCTTCTCCAGGAACAAATCCACCATTATTACCATGAATCACCAATCTGATTGCCAAAGTGTTTCCGGAAGCTTGTAAAATATCGGAAGATACAGGATAACGTCTTGATAGATAACGATGTTCCGTACTGCCTATGGATACACCATTTAACCAGACTTCATCATAATCGATCATAGCACCTAATTTTAAAAGGCCTCCCCTCTCGTAAGCACTTGGATCGGGAACATCGAATGTGTAACGGAACCAAATGGATCCGGGTTCTCCACTTAACTTGGTTTTTTTCAGGGTAGTCGGCACTGTGAGTGATTCCCAGCTTGCATCATCAAATGCAGGCTCAGTCCAGTGCTCGTAGGCATCCAGTGTCCTTTCTGCTGTCGCTATCCGGTGATACCATTCTTGGATACGTTTCTGATCCTTACGCTGAATCGTTTCTACCCATTTCGGTTCTCTGAGGCTGGATAATTCAGTCATGATCCCAGGTTTATCAGCCAAATCTTCTTCAGGCAGCCAAGCTTCAATAGGCGTACCACCAACTGCGGTCATGATTATGCCGATCGGAACATCCAGATCCGTATGCAGCTTTTGCGCAAAAAATGTAGCCAGTGCGCTCATTGCTGGTGCGTTTTCTGGTGTTACAGGCTTCCATTCAGACGGTTGTCCGGCTGATTCCAAGGGACCGTTAAAATCATATTCCATAGGCACATGGAACTCCCTGATGAGAGGGAAATGTGCATGTGCTATTTCCTCTTCAAATAAATCACGGGTGCTTTCCAGTGGCAGCTCCATATTGGATTGCCCGCCTGCCACCCATACTTCTCCAAAATAGACATCGGTTACTTTACGGTCTTCGCTTCCTTCAATAACAATTGTATAAGGACCTCCAGCTTTTTTTGCTTTGAAATACACGGTCCACTTGCCTGACTTGTCAGCCTCCGTGCATTCAACTTGATCAGCTATTTCCACCCGAACGGATTGACCGGGGCGGTCCCATCCCCAAAAGCAAATTTGTTTACCTTGTTGCAAAACCATTCCGCTGCTTATGATCGGCGGCAGTCTCAGAAACGATTCTTTTGTCATGCTTGCTGTCACTCCTCTATTGTTTTAATGACACGCCAATATGCGGGTTTTGGCATACTTTCCGTATCAAAAAGAAAGGGCCAATTTTTGCGGTTATGAACCGGAAAGTTGTCTAACCATGTGTAGGCATCATCCACTCCCCAAAAAGAGACAGAGTCAATATGGGCCCGATACGACTTGAATATCTTAAAGAAAGCCTCATAGCGTTCTGCTTGCAGCTCTAATAGTGCTTCAGTCGGCTTTAATAAACTGCTGTTCTTATCTTCAAAATCAAAAACCGATACATCCATCTCAGTTATGTGCAAACGCAAACCAAGTGAAGCGTATTTTTCTATGGCCCGTTTTATGTCATCTAGTGAAGGGGCGTTTAAATTCCAGTGCGCTTGAAGGCCAACACCATGAACAGGAACCTCCCGCTCCAACAGGCCACTGATTGTCTCAAATATTTTTGCGGATTTACTCGGTGAAGATTCGTTGTAATCGTTGTAAAACAATTGCGCTGCTGGATTTGCTTCATGAGCGAGGTGGAAGGCATAATCGATAAATTCCTCTCCCATAATCTCAGACCACAGTGAATGACGTAAACGGGTACTTCCCTTGTCTTCTATCGCTTCATTTACCACATCCCAACAAAAAACGGAATCCTGGTAATGTGCCACTACCGTATTTATGTGTGCGGCCATTCGCGCTTTCAGGAGCTCTTTGGATGCCAATTTTTTCTTTTCGGCATCTTCATAAAAGACCCACTCAGGTGTTTGGGCATGCCATACAAGCGTATGTCCACGAACTGACATCCCGTTTTCCTTCGCGAATTGCACAATACGATCGCCTGCCGTAAAATCAAATTCCCCTTCTGCAGGTTGGAGGTTCTCAAATTTCATACTATTTTCAGCTGTCAAGCTATTAAAATGTTCTGTTATGAATTCCTTTCGGTCGTTCAGCAGCCCCTCATGAACAGCTGCTCCAATCCGAAAAGATTCCAGAAAAGTATCTTTTAAAGAGGGCACAAATAATCGATTCGTCATCTCAACATTCTCCTTGCATCTACTTTTGACCATCACGTTCTTTCCTTCCAGACACCAACATAAATAACCGGATACTCGCGAAAAAATCACATGGTATACGGTTATTCATGGCGCGAACCAAAAGAGGATCCTTTACATCTCAAGCTTACGGTTCAACGCGATATTTTTTCTTTTAATTTGTTTTTTCCAACTTGATCCAGTTTGCATCAATATATCCTGGTTCATCGGACGTAGCTGTCGTGTATAACCCTAATGTACACCCGACAAAACCTCCTGCAACTTCCGTGCTTAAATAATGCGTCGGCACATTTTCTGCCACTAGCTTCTCTTTACCGTTGACTGTCACAAGTCCCTTGACTTTTTGACCTTCACCCACTAATCGGAGAATCATTTCAGTCTCGGGTACATCTACTTCACCGACCACTTGTTCCAAGCCGTCAATCGTTGTAATTAACTGAACGACTCTCTTGCGATCGGATCTGACCAGTACCAATCTCAATGTATAATTTTCACTTTGCATGATCACAATACCTGCTTCTGCGCCTTCGATCAGATGCGTTTCCATGCAAACGGAGTAGTCAAACCAAAGCGATGCTTGACGAAGTCCCAGATACGTCGGGGAGCCGCTCTCGCTCTGCAATGTCGTTGCTGAAGGTATCAATCGCATCCAGCCTTCTCTGGCATTAACATCATAATGTGCCATATCCGGGTTCCGAATGAACAGAAATTCTTGATGAATTCTATCCAGCGGATAAAGAGTCTTCTCTTCAAAAGGAACAAGCGGCATGTCAATCTCTTGTTCTTCCAGTAATCGTCCAATGCCAGGATTCACAACGGGCCACCCATCTTCCCATATCACTTCGGCAAGGAATGTTTCACGCCCTAAATTGCTGCTTCCTTCAAATTTACGGCTGGCCAGACAAACGATAAACCACTTCCCATCTGGCGTCGCAACTAAATCCCCGTGACCAACATGCTGGACCGGAAAAGCAGAGCCCAGATGACGATGCGTGAGTATGGGGTTATTCGCATATCCTTCATACGGCCCGTCGACCTTTTCACTACGTGCAATGGTTGCACTATGATTTGGTCCAGTGCCTCCTTCGGCAATCATAAGGTAGTAATAACCGTCTTTGCGATATAGGTGCGGACCTTCTGGCCAAATAACGCCCCTCATCGCACCTTTCCAGATTGCAGTGCTCACCCCAATGAGCTTCATCGTTTTAAGATCCAGCTCTTGAAGCCAAACCTCCCAATCGCCATTATATGTGACACCAGTTGGATTAGGACGTGTACCCGTGTAATAACAGCGCCCGTCTTCATCAAAAAAGAGACTCGGATCGATACCGATGGCACCCTCCAGATAATAAGGTTCTGACCACGGTCCAGCTGGATTAGTTGCTGTTACAACAAAGTTACCGCCATAGGAAACATTCGTTGTAATCATATAGAATATACCGTTATGATAGCGGATCGTTGGCGCAAAAATACCACGTGAACTGCTTGCTTCAGTCAAGTTTAACTGACTCTCCCGCTCAAGGACATTTCCGATTTGTTGCCAGTTTACCATGTCTCTACTATGGTAGATGGGTACTCCGGGGAAATAACTAAAACTAGAAGTTACTAAATAAAAATCTTCTCCTACTGCACAGACAGAAGGATCTGGTGAAAAACCTTCGATAATCGGATTCTTAAATGTATTCAATACTGTCAGCTCCTTTAATTTAACATGGATGGGAGGTTACTCCCAGATTCGATAATTGCCGCTCAGCGCGAGTACTGCAAAGAAATATAAGCAGTTATCATAATAGCGGTTGCGGTCTGTTCGCAACGGACTTTCCCATAGCAAGTCGATAAACCATTTGCCTTTTGTACCATCTGCATACGCTAAAGATGCGGTTGCATTTGTAGCAAGTAAGCCCAATGGATGGCGTGCTTTTTCCTCAAATGCTCTTCCATCCAAATAGTACCGTGTATAATCTTCCGGATTGACACCCTGGAAAAAATTGTGGATATTTTCAACGACCTCAACGGGTGTCTCTTCGCGTCCAAACCATTCATGATCCATCCCGATATTGGCCGCAGTACGATACGAATCACTGTAGAAATGACCAAATCCGTGTTCATCATTTGCTGTGCCGTCATCATACGCATATTCAGGTGTCAGCCCTGTTTCCGGATGAGCGGATAACCTTATATAAGCACGACTCGCTTTAGCTGCTTGTTCCCAAAATTCGCGATCCTCTTCATTTGCCCATTTGGAAAACAGTTCATAGAAATGCGGTAGGTGGTAAGAGGGGTCAGAAAACTCAAGTCCCGGCACAAAACGAATCAAATAATTATCACGATTCCACATGGCGTGCCCTTCTCTTTCATGCCCCTTGTGCAAACAGTCAGAAAGGATCGTTCTGGCCATTTCTGCATAATTATAGATTCCCTCGCCATTTCCCCAACGATTGCCTGCAAAAAAGAGTGCCATAGCAAAGAACTCTTCCCCATCCGGAGCCGGACCATCATCAAGTTTCTTTCCATCCGTTGTACAATGCCACGCAAAATAGCCTTTATTAAAACCTTCTTGATGATACATATTCTTATAGGACCATGCCCATATTTTGTCGAAGATTTCCTTGTCGCCCATTTGGACTGCCATCATCATCCCGTAAGACATCCCTTCACTGCGGGCATCGTCATTACCAGTGTCCAGCAAGTACCCACCCATATCATCTGTATAATAAATACGGGCTTTGGATTCTTCCTCAAGGAATAATTTTCCCCAAACTTCTCTTATCTTCGCACTGACTTCTTCTTCACTGTATCCGCATTCCACGAATAAATTACGATAGTGTTTCACATCAAATCCTCCATTTTATCTCATAGTTTAAAAATCACCGCACGAGCGCTCTTTCCCACCATCTCTTTTTCTTATCTTTAGCAATTAAAATAATGGCTGCAGTCATGATGGCAGCCGTACTTCCCCACGCAAGCGGATGACTGTACACAACAGCGGGATAGCCCACTACGCCTACAAAAGCGACAGGAACAATCGAGCGGATGCCCATTTCAAGGATTCCTGATACTGTAGGAGCAATGGTTCTCCCCATCCCTTGCAGGCTAAAACGCAGTACGAACAAGACAGCCAGAAAAACATAAAACAACGCGGTCATTTTAAAATAGCTCTCTATACTTACCAGTGTTGATTCATCAGAAGCACCAACCAGCCACTTTGCAGCTTCGCTCCCTTTAAAATACATGAACCCGCCGACAACGGAGCTATAAACCAGCGAAATAATCAGACTTGTTCGGATCCCTTGCCAAATTCTATCAAATTTTCCTGCACCATAGTTCTGCGCTACGAAAGTGGCTGCCGCCATACCAATCGTCAGTAACGGTGCGGTAATCATGCCTTCCAATCGTGTTGCAATCGCATGCCCCTCAATATTTCCAATCGTTAATTCATTTAATTTGATCTGAAGGATAATGTTCCCTATGGATATGATCGAATTTTGAAAGCCAATCGGAAAACTGATGGTTATGTGCGTCCGTAATTCTTCTGTTCTCAAGCGCCAATCATTTTTTGTCAACTTCAATACGGGATAACGACTGGACAGATAACGGAACATAAGGATACTTACCGTTAGTTGCGAAAGGACAGTTGCAATCGCAACCCCAACTACTCCGAATGAGAACAACTTTATCAAAATAATGTCTAAGACAAAATTAAGAACATGGGAGACAATAGTATAAAATAATAATGAAGTCGTACTTCCCATCGCACGCATCACATTACTTAATAAATTAAAACCCATTATGATAATAAGTCCGAACATTGTCGCCAAAAAGTATGCTTTGCTTTCCTCATAGAGTTCCATCGGGATGTTCATGGCCATTATCAGGCTGTCCGCGAATAGAATACTAGCGAGACTGAACAAGGATACTACCGCAAAGGAAAGCCATATGCTCGTTACATAGCTGGCATGGATCCGTTCTTCATTTTTTGAACCAAATCTTTGTGCCAAAACAATAGATAGCCCCGAGCTCACACCGGTCACAAAACCTTGAATAAAAAAGATTACGCTCCCGACTGCTCCTATTGCTCCCAAAGCGCCAGTACCTAATGTTCTCCCAACAATCATCGTATCTGCCAACGTGTAAAGTTGCTGAGCCAAATTTCCGATCAACAACGGAATTGTAAAATACAGAACATGCTTAAATGTACTGCCTACTGTCATGTCTTTCATCTAGTTATCTCCATCAATTCTTCAATAAATATTACCTGCTAGGTTTTATTTACTTAACTTTTATCCTGATTACATTCCAAGACAGGGGAGAAAAGGTTGTCGTAACGCTATTATTTCCCAGTGCTGCCCTATCTATAGTGACAATACTTACAGGCTGCTCCTTCGCACTGTTTACTGTTTTAACATCAAAACCTTCAAGAGTCGTTTCTTCGATAATCTTTTCAAGTACAAACCCTTCCGGTTCGAATGTAAATGCAATGGCCTCATCCTGTGAACGGTTGACCGCAAACAGAACCAACTCCTTCTCCTTCTCGTTGAATGTGGCGATTGATTCCAAGTATGGAACCTTTTCGAATTGCTCCGTTGAATAAGTATCGGACTCGATGTCTGCAGCGAGAACTTTGCCACGTCCATAATTTGATACTTGCATAAACGGATAGAAAATGGTTTGTTTCCAGGTTGTGCCATTTTTCTCAGTCATTATTGGAGCGATTACATTAACCAATTGAGCTAGACAAGCAATTTTCACACGATCTGCATTTTTCAATAGCGTGATAAGCAAGCACCCAACCAATAATGCATCTTCAAAATTATACACATCTTCCAGTAGGGGTGGCGCTATTTGCCAAGGCTCCATCGCATTGTCTTGATCGTTGGAATGATACCAAACGTTCCACTCATCAAATGAAAGGTTCATTTGTTTCTGGCTGCCTTTTTCATCTTTTACCTTATCGCATATTCCTACAACGGTTTTGATAAATTGATCCATATCCAGCGACTGCGCTAAATACTTCTCTAAATCGTTATCTGGGTTTCCGTAGTAGCAATGAAGAGAGAGATAATCAACATAATCATATGTATGGCTTAATACTGTTTCTTCCCACTCACGGAATGTTGGCATTTTACTGCCTGAGCTGCCACAAACCACTAATTCGATGCTATCATCTACCAACTTCATGGCTTTCGCGGTTTCTGCTGCTAATCTTCCATATCCCTCAGCTGTTTTATGGCCGATTTGCCAAGGCCCATCCATTTCATTTCCCAGACACCAGGTCTTAAAGGAAAAGGGTTTTTCAGTGCCGTGCTGTTTTCGAAGTTCACTCCAGTACGTGCCTCCCGGGAAATTACAATATTCCAATAACTCCATCGCTTCCTGAATGCCTCTGGTCCCTAAATTGACGGCCATATTCACTTCTGTGCCCACTTCTTCAGCCCATCTTGCAAATTCGTGAATACCAACTTCATTTGTTTCTATTGTGCGCCATGCCAAATCCAGCTTTCTTGGCCTATTTCCGATAGGTCCTACACCATCTTCCCACTTATACCCGGAAACAAAATTTCCTCCAGGATATCTGACCAGCGGCACATTTAATTGCCTTACAAGTTCTTTGACATCATTTCGAAAGCCTTTCTCATCAGCTTCAGGATGAGTCGGTTCATAAATACCATCATATACAGCTCTTCCCAGATGCTCTACGAATGATCCGTATAGACGCTCATCAATCTCACTAATTTCATCATGGCGTTGAATTCTTAATTTTGCTTTCATAAAATCCTCCTGTTCCTTCCTATCCGACAAACTTTTAATTTGTAAAGTTAAGGACTTACTAGGTATCGCCTAATAAGTCCTCTGCTGTATGTTTATTGAAAATCGTTTCTAAATGTGGACAAATTCTTGAAAATGAAAAAGCCGGAACAAACACGATCAAAATTGGAATGAGATAAACACTGAAAATTGACAAGCTGATAACCAAGAATATATACGCTGTTTGTTTGAAATAAGCAATGGACAGCACAAACACATTCTTCATGACTGTTCTCAAACTGTCTTCAAAACGAGATACATAAGCAAAGGTCAGAACTAAAATCGGTGTCAGCAAGAGGATGGCTACACTCAAAAACACTTGGGAAAAATGATTGATCCAAGACCACGCGAACCCGTTCGCCAATAGTGTTTGATTCAAAATAAAAATGATGAGTAAGAACACATAACCTAACCAAGCAACAGTTGCATGAGAAAAAGAACTTTTGAATGCCTTCCAAAAAGGCATCCATATTTTTCCATTTCCATTTAGATAGCGGTGCTGAATGGCCCGATACATTGCGCTCGAGGCGGCACCTAATGTAAAAATCGGGATCGAAAAGATAAACCACAGGATACTTATGATCAACAAATCCGCTACCCAATTCATTTTTTCTACAAATTCTATTCCAGCTTTTGATTTAATCATGTCATTTCCTCTTATTCTTTTACGCCACCAATTGTCAAGCCGCTAATAAAGTAGCGTTGTAAAAACGGATACAGACATACAATCGGTAAGGCTGTTATAATAGTTGTCGCTGCTCGGATTGAAGTTGGCGTTACCATCGATCCACCTGCATTCTTCATGTCGTTCGCATTTGCTCCTTGACTTGTTACGGAAGAAAGCAATTTCATCAACTCATATTGCAGCGTCGTATATCGTTCGCTGAAGCCATTATAAAGCATCGTGTCAAACCAAGAATTCCATTGACCGACAGCAATGAATAAAGCTACAGTCGCCAGAACAGGCTTGCATAGTGGCAAAATAACTTTCATAAAGATAGTAAAGTACCCTGCGCCATCTATTTGAGCAGATTCAACCAAACTTTCAGGTAAGCCTCTGATATAGGTGCGGATAACCAGTAAATTAAATGCACTGATCATTCCTGGAATGACGTACACCCAAAATGTGTTAGCAAAACCCAGTCGATTTAACCACAAGTAATTTGGAATCAGCCCAGCATTGAAGTACATTGTAAAAATAAACAATAATGTAATCGGTGTGCGGAACATGAATTCCTTTCTGCTCAGCACAAAAGCCAGCAGTGCTGTCAAAAATAGCTGTGTGACTGTTCCGATGACTGTACGTAAAACGGTATTGTACGCTCCCGTCATAAGAGAGCCTTTTGACAGGACAGATCGATAGTTATCAAGCGTAAATTCTCGCGGCAAGATATAAATACCGCCCCTGATAGCGTCCAATCCTTCGTTAAAAGATACTGCTAAGGTATTCAATATTGGGTATAAAGTAGCCAGAAAGAAGAATAACAAGAAAATCCACTTAACAATATCAAAAACCATATCTGAAATAACTATTTTCTTTTTCAATGAAATCCCTCCTTAGAATAAGCTCTCTTCGCCAGCTGCTTTTGAAAATTTATTAGCAAGCGTTATCAACACAACGGATATTACGCTGTTAAAAATACCAGCTGCTGTCGCTAGCGAGTAGTTCCCTAAGCTGATTCCATACCGTAAGACATAAATATCGATTGTTTGGGAAACTTCTTGAACAAGGCCATTTCCCAGTAAGTACTGAACCTCGAACCCTGCATTCATAATATTCCCTATATTGATCAGTAATAAAATAAAGATAGTCGGCTTGATACCTGGAAGGGTAATATGCCAAATTTTACGTAAACGATTAGCTCCATCCATTTCAGCCGCTTCATATAGTTCTTCGTTGATGGAAGCCATTGAAGAAAGATAAATGATACTTCCCCAACCCGTGCTCTTCCAAACATTAGAAAAACCTACAATCCACCAGAAGTATTTTGGATCCGCCAAAAAATTGATCGGTTGTTCAATTACATTCAACGCCATCAATAATTGGTTAATGACCCCGGTCTCAGTGGACAACACATCTAAAACAATACCTGTTACAATAATCCAAGACAAAAAGTGAGGCAAGTAAGAAACTGTTTGGATGATTTTTTTAACATGTCTGTTCTTTAATTCGTTCAGCATGACCGCAAACGCGATAGAGAAGAAGAACCCAAGTGATAAGTTAATAAGACTCATCGAAATCGTATTGCGAATGACCCGAATGAACGAAGCATCGGAGAATAACATTTTAAAATTCTCCAACCCCACCCATTCTTGTTCCCATAACCCCAGACCTGGGCGGTACCTTTGAAAAGCCATCAACCACCCCATCAACGGCGCATAGTTAAATACAAGAATATAAACTACAAACGGCAGTGCAATTAAAATCAACTCTTTTTGTTGCCACATCCTTGTTGCTAGCGTTTTTTTCTTCTTCACCGTGACATCTTTTGCAGCATCCATATACAATTCCTCCACCTTCCTTTACAAAAATCAATCTAAAGATAAATTTTGTGAAGAGGACACTGCCTCTTCACAAAATTTGTTTTATTCAATTGCTATTCTTCGCCTAATTTTTCAAGAATTTCTTCTTCAACTTCAACACGACGTTTTACTTCTTCAGTCAATTTCTCTTCATACACTTTGTAATCAACATTTTTTTCGTAATCCGCCATGTAAGCTTCCCAGTTGGCTTCAAATTTCTCTGGTCCATCCATTACAAGTTTTGGTAACCATTTCATTTTGACTTCTGTCATTTTTTGATTCGCAATTCCAGCCGGTTCACTGCTTGTCCAAGAAGCACGTTCTGTGTAGATTGGGAACCATGCTGTCACAGGATCTTGAACTGCCATGAAATCGGACCACTTCTCATGACCGTATGCTGCAAGTACTTCACGGTCAATGTCGACAAGACTTTCTTGGAATTCTGATAATTGCTCATGTGGCAATACCGAGTTGATTCCATCAGAATACATCCCTTTATACGCTGGCAAATATCCATAGTCTGTACCATTTGTATCGACCCAATCAGTATTACGCCAGTTTGCTCGCTGTTCTTCAGTTCTGTAGAACTTGCCATTCTCATCGATTTCGTAATCGACTCCTTCTTCACCCCACGTACGAAGAACCATCGCTTCTTCACTCAAAATACCATCCAGAAACTCTAATGTTCCTTCTACATCATCATTACTGATCGTAATGCCAAGTCCACCATTCGTATTCAATGACGGTACTTCTTTGTATTGAGGCTGTACGGATGGATCAAGAACCAATCCAAATGGCACATAGGTCATTTCATCTTTACCTTGTGATCTTAGCGAATTAACCGCTTGCTCAAATTGCCAGTACTGGTCAACCATACCCAACACACGACCTGAAGAAATCTTAGCAATATACTGATCGTATTTTGCTGTAAATGCTTCCGGATCGACTGTACCTTGATCATACTGCTCACTAAGTTTTTGGAAGTATGCTTTTGCCTCTGGTATCGTATCGTATACTTTTGCTTCTAAAGTATCTGGATTTACAACAGCAGCACCATCATTTGGATATCCGGCCAAAAATGCAGGTGGATTTTCTAAAGTAAAGTAGCGCCAGTCATCGGTTAAGATTTCGAAGCCGATAGTTGGTTGCCCATCAGTTTCCGGATGCTCAGCCGCATAAGCGTTGATTAGGTCGAAGTATTCGTCAACCGTCGTAATTTGTGGATAATTAGCCCACTGAAGCACTCTTTTTTGAATCCAAAACGCTTCTTGACCATAGTTGGTTTCCATATTTTCGCCCTTTACAGAACTAAACTGTGGAATAGCGTAAATATGGCCATCGTTCGCAGCTTTTATCTTCTCCCATTCCAGATCCGTGTATAATGCTTTAATGTTTGGATAATCATCAATATAATCTTCAAGCGGAACAAAACCTCCAGCATCCACCATTTGGGAATAAGCATCTGATGCATCCATCATGTCTGGATATTCTCCTCCAGCAATCATAACCCCGATTCTTTCCTTAGCCGTCTGACCCGTCAGCCATGTGACTTCTGCTCTTGCTCCTACAAGGTCTGCTAAAGCTACGTTGATCCGATTGTCCTCGGGCAGCTCTTTTCCTGCAACACCCATAAATGCGCTGTAGACTCTTGTGCCATCAGCATCTGTTTTAGCTTGGCCTTGATCACTCTCACTGCCGTTGCCACCGCCACAACCTGCTAATAATGTAGCGCAGGATAGAGCTGTTAGAGACCATTTAACAATTTTTTTCATTTGTTTTCCTCCTAAAATTTATTTGATCTACCTTGGTATTTACGATCCTGAATTCTTTACACACTATCAAAAACTACCACCAGCATTGCTGCAACAGTATTTTTCACTTGCTCTATTTTTCTCGGTAGCTGAAGTAATCGAATTTAGCTTCCAGTTCGTATCCCGAATAATCAACATTGGCCATCCCGGCGAATGCTCCCGTAAAGAAGCCGCCATAACTTTGGTTCACATAATCATCCGATAAAACCTTGGCATCCAATTGGACTGGAATATCGGTCCAGTTTTCTCCATCAAATGAATACGCATACAAATAAAAACGCGCGTTTACTGTTGTTTTGAAGTAGATATATTCAACTTCCTGCGGCACAGGGATTGCATTTTCTTTCAAGTAGCTGGTAAAAATACCTTGGTTGTTCTCGGTGACTTCAATCACACGCCCTTTTTCCTCATCCCATGTGACTTGGATCATGGACCAGTGTTGCGTATTGTAATAATTTGTCAATCCGGCCATTTGTTGGTAGGTTGTCGGATCATAACTCAATTTTGTTTCAGCTTCGAATTCGAATGCTTGCCACCTTCTGGCGATAAGCGAATTGTCATGCTGATTGGCTAAGCTGCCCAATCCTTTCAAGACAAGATGGCCATCCTCAATTTTCCCGATTTTCTCTGTAAATGGCACACGCAATGTATTGAAGTGGATGTTTAACTCCTCTTGATCAAAATCATCCTTCGTCAGATAATTGGAAGGGTACTCAACCGGCACTGCATTTTTTGGCGCGTCCACTTCTAGGCTGCCTTGTCTTCCGCCGACAATCAGAGGCCATTGGCCTTCCGACCATTCCACCTTCTGAATCGCAGTTTCTCTTCCTAAGGTACACCAACCGCGGGGATCATGGCTGGATTCATTTGCATGATGCCAAGGTCTTCCCGTCAAATGCGCAAAATACCATTCTCCGTCTGGCGTATCCACGAGCGCGCCATGTCCACATTTTTGCAGCGGATTGTCCGGGTGCGCAAATGCCGTCAGGAACGTTTCAGGCTGTCCTTCATATTCACCAAACAAAGTCGTTGAGCGCGCAACAACTTCTTGATGCGTATAGGTCGTGCCGCCTTCGGCGCAGAACAAATAATATTTCCCGAATAACTTATACAAGTGCGGTCCTTCAACCAACTTGACGTCCGTGCCTCTCCAAATAATCTTGGAAGTCTCCGGCAATAGTCGCTTTTCTGAGACAGAATACTCTGTACATTTGATGCCGTTGAACGGATGGTGATACTCTCGATGATCCCATTCCATCTGAACCAAATATTTTCTGCCATCGTCATCATGGAAAAGTGAAGCATCAAAACCGACACCGTTTAATTTGATCGGGGCACTCCAAGGACCATGGATGTTTTCAGCAGTTGTCAGATAGTTGATGCAATCTTTAAAGGCACCATTCACCACTTTCACATCGGTATAAACCAACCAAAACTTACCGTCTGCATAGGATAAATCCGGTGCCCAAATGCCACCCGAATCAGCATTTCCTTTCATGTCCAGCAGTTCAGTAGTGGCTAACGGATGTGTGATCAGTTGCCAATGAACCAAATCTTTTGATTCGTGAATTTGAACACCCGGAAACCACTCAAATGTGGAATTTGCGATATAATAGGTATCGTCCACCCGAACAATGGACGGGTCTGGGTTAAATCCTTTTAGTACAGGATTCATAATTTTCATAAATACACTTCATCCTTTCGTCATAGTTAATAACAAAGTTTCTCTTACAATGTAGAAAGTAAACCCTCACTAATCCAACGCATGTGTAACAAATGTAACTTGATTAAATGGAATAGGAGATCTTTCCGTTTAAAATCATAATTTGTTGGACCTTCTCAGTCTTTCTTTCCTCCTTAAAAAATGATATGATTGCATTACCAATATTTTGAGTTAGTTCGCTCAACCAACTCATGAACATAATATATATTATTGCCTTCTTGTTGTCAAGCGCTTTCAGAAGATATATGATAGATAACGAAGGAAGAAGGAGTGGTTTTATTGATTCATAGCAAATATACAATCCGCGAAAACAACGAGGCTACCATTTTGAATGCCATCATCAGCCAGAAAGAAATTTCCCGCGCTGAATTATCCGTGCTTGCCGGTCTGAATAAGGCTTCCGTATCCTCAATCACCAAGAAACTGTTGGAAGACGAGTTGATCCATGAAGACCGTATCGGCGATGCAGCACGTATCGGTGGTCGAAAGCCGATCATGCTCACGTTCAATGGGGAAGCTGCGCTGACCCTTTCCTTGGATGTTGCACCTAATTATGTAGAAGGGCTCATCGCCTTCATTGATGGAAAGGTTCTTTATGAATCCGAAATCAGAGGCATCAAAGTTTCTTCCGACAATGTCCTTGCTTACATCACGGAAATGGTTGAAAAATTAAGTGAACATGCTGTGGAAACGCCGCACGGGATCACCGGAGTCTGTATCGCGATCCACGGACTCGTCAGCCAGGAAGAAATCATTTTTACACCCAACTATACGTTGCAGAGTAATCTCAAGGCTCAATTAGAAGAAGTTTTTCCCTTTTATGTGTATTTGGAGAATGAAGCGAATCTGGCGGCGCTCGGTGAATATACGTTTGGATCCATTTCGGACAGCGTGGTCAGCATGAGCATCCATACGGGCATCGGAGCCGGAATTGTCGAAAATGGGAAACTAAGGACCGGGAAAAAAGGTATAGCCGGTGAAATCGGCCACAGTATCCTCTACCCTGATGGCCGGAAGTGTCCTTGCGGCAATAACGGTTGCCTCGAACAGTACGCATCCCACCAGGCCATCTACAGCGAATTGGAACAGCTGCTTGCTTTGCCGGACATCAACTCGGCTTTAGTGATCGAACGCTACAAAAAAGGCGATCCTGTTGTCCAAAAAACACTTCGGACCAACGCGCATTATTTGAGCATCGCGGTCAATAACCTGGCGGTGATCTACGAACCGGATCTGGTGGTGATCAACAGTTCCATTTATTCGCAAATCCCTGAGTTGATCAGCATTCTTAAAGGGGATCTCAAAGGTAAGCTTTCGTGCGATACGCATGTCGTCAGCAGCTCGCTCAAGCGGAAAGCGACCTTGTTCGGGGGTGTGGCCAAGTCCACACAGAATTTCCTGAACATCCAAAACCTGAAAATGAATATTGACAGCTAAAATCAAAACCACCTGCGCTCCCTGCACAGGTGGTTTTGTCTTCTTTGATTGAATTTTCCCCGCTTTTAATAGCCTAATCTTTTCAATTCCTTTTCCAGGCTGTCCGGGACGATTTTGCCGGTCGCTTCGAATTGCGCAATCTGCGCCTCCATCTTGTCCACTTGCTCCTGGGCTGCTTGGATGATTTCCTCGGCATGCTCCAATGGAATCACCACGACCCCATTACGGTCCCCGACGATGATGTCCCCAGGGCGCACGGACACGCCACCGCAGGAAATCGGTACATTGATTTCACCCTTCGCGCCCCTTGCGCTCCTGCCGCAAGTGTTTGCGCGAGCATAAATCGGGAACCCGATCGCTTCATTTTCTTCGATGTCGCGGAAAGCACCGTCGATCACGACTCCTGCAATTCCAAGCGCTTTCGCTACGCGACTGCGATTATCGCCCCAAACAGCGTTATTGCAACTGCCTTTCGCATCGATGACGATGATATCACCCGGTTGTGCCACTTCAAAGGTTTTCGGTACCAACAGACTGTCACCTAGCGTAAGTTGCAGTGTTACGGCCGGACCGATGATTTTTTGCATCGTCACCATCGGCTTGATCTGGTAATCCATTGCCTGAAATAGATCCATCCCGTCGCACAGTTCCGGCACGGTGAATTTGTTCAGTCTTTCCAGCAGTTCCGGTGTCGGTCTGGGGATGTCCTTGTTGATTCTGAAGCCCATTCTTTGCTTTTTTTCGCTCATGTTCATGCCTCCGATTTTTTATTCTTCCCAAAAAAACATATTGTTGACTCAACCATATCAGAATAGACGTTTTTTTGTATATATGCTAGAGACATGAAAACCAAAGGAAAAACACTTTTCCGACAAATCAGACAGACGAAACAAGAATCTGTTGGAGCGCGCGCAATCAGATTGTCGGATTTCAGCTCCTTCTCCAGCGAACGCAGGCTTCGCCGAAGTTGAGCAAGCATTTAATTGGTGTCCTCCGATAAGGTCTACTTCATCGGAATTAAGGCTGATTGTTAGCGTCGTACTCCGGTGAGCCGGCCTTCGCCGGAGGTGGCAACCTCCAGCGGCGGGCACGCCGCAAAAAAACAGCAGCAACGAGGCAAAAAACGCCTCGCTGCTGCTGTTTTTCCAGTTATGTAAGTCCGCTTGCTCTCGCAAGCGAGCCGATTATCCCTTAGAATGACAAGTCTTCCCCGTTGCTGGCGATGACTTGTTTGTACCAGTCGAAGGATTTTTTCTTCGTACGTTTCAGCGTGCCGTTGCCTTCGTTGTCGCGGTCGACATAGATGAAACCGTAACGTTTCTTCATTTCGCCTGTTCCCGCGCTGACAAGGTCGATACAGCCCCAGCTAGTGTAACCCAACAGATCAACGCCATCCAAGTTCACGGCATCCTTCATGGCTTCGATATGCGCGGCCATGTAAGCAATGCGATAATCGTCTGCAACATAGCCGTTTTCGTCCGGCACATCGACAGCTCCCAAGCCATTTTCAACGATGAACAATGGTTTCTGGTAGCGATCGTACATCGCATTCATCGTGATGCGCAGTCCCAATGGATCGATCTGCCAACCCCACTCGCTCGCATCCAAGTATGGATTTTTCACGGATTCAAAAATGTTGCCTGCCGTTTTTGCATTTACTTCAGGATCCGCAGAAGCTACACGTGAAGAATAGTAGGAGAAGGAAATGAAATCGACTGTGTTTGCTTTCAGGATTTCTTTGTCGCCTTCCTCCATCTCGATTTCGATGCCTTCGCGCTCCAATTTTTTCAGTGCGTAAGCAGGGTATTCGCCGCGTGATTGCACGTCGATGAAGAAGTAGTTTTCACGGTCTTCTTCTTGCGCTTTGAACACGTCTTTAGGATCGCAAGTATATGGATAGTAATTACCGGCAGCCAACATGCAGCCCACTTGGTTTTCAGGATCGACTTCATGCGCGATGCGCGTAGCGATTGCACTGGCCACCAACTCATGGTGCGCAGACTGGAATTTGACTTGCTCTTCGTTTTCGCCTTCTTCGAAGTACAAGCCGGCACCCATGAATGGTGCATGCAGGATCATGTTGATTTCATTGAATGTCAACCAATATTTAACCAAGCCTTTGTAGCGGTTGAAGATGGCATGGCACAGATTCTCATAAAATCCGACCATTTTGCGGTTGCGCCAGCCGCCGTATTCTTTGATCAAGTGCATCGGGCAATCGAAATGGGTGATTGTCACTAATGGCTCGATTCCGTATTTATGGCACTCTTTGAACAGGTCTTCGTAGAATTGCAGCCCTTCTTCATTCGGCTCCGTTTCGTCTCCGTTAGGGAAGATGCGTGTCCATGCGATCGATAAACGGTAAGTTTTGAAGCCCATTTCGCCGAATAAGGCGATGTCTTCTTTATAGCGGTGGTACATGTCGATGGCTTCCAATGCAGGATAGAAATGCTCATCGTCAAAATCGAACATTTTCATTTTCCCTGTGATGACGGCTCCTCTGTCCTTGCCGACAGGAACAACGTCAACGTTCGCCAAACCGCGTCCACCTTCGTTATATCCACCTTCACATTGATTGGCAGCAGTCGCGCCACCCCATAAAAAGTCTTCTCTTAAAGCCATTTGCCATCCTCCTCAATCTTTTATACATAATAATTGAATGAACTGTTCATCACTTTCGACTGTGCGAAAGCTTCCAGCAACCGCTACCATTCGATTGAACCTTAAAGGTGTCGGTCACATTAATAATACTAACACTTTTGGACGAATAATGTAAATATTGTTAGACAAGGAATCAAATTATTGTGGACTCACAGTCAAAAGAGAAGGCACGCTTGCCTTACTTCGGAGAGCGTATGGCCTTTTCCTCCTGCGAACGCCCCCTCTGCCGGAGGAGGCGTTCCAAAAAGATCATCAACTCCGGCCAGCAACCGCTCACCGGAGTTGAAGGTAGACTTGCTGCAATTCCAAAATAAAGTCCTTAACCTGCTGTGTGATCTGGTTAAATTCTATGTCTTGCGCATATTTTCTGTCTTTCACATAATTGGGCCAAAATACTTGATTGACTGTTTCATTGTTCTCGACGTCTTCGATTACGAACAGCCAGTCTTCAAACAGCTCTTCATCAATTACACTTCCATTCCGGAACATCCATGTATTCTCAAACGCGGCATAGCACAGATTGATTGTTGGACGATTCGGATCACTCAACATTAGCCTCAAGTCATAAAAATCTTTCATGCGCGAATTTATAATACCTTTCTCCAATACGGTTTCAAGTTTTTCTGCCAAAATTGACTGGAGCGGGTAGGCCAAAATTGTAATCGACTCATTTTCTCCACGGGCTTCATTAAAAGTCAGCTTCAAATCCATATTGGAAGCTGCAGGTGTAATAACATCCCCCACTCCAATATCCAAATCAAAATTCACCTTAGATTGTTCTCCATTGAAATGCATGATCATTTTTGCTCTGAAACCCGAATATCTTCTTTGTTCTTGTGTCCTGGTGATTTCTGATACGATGAAAGTCACGCCATCATTTAGATCTAACTCCGAAACATTCTGCAATGCTTTCCTGATCTCTTCCTGTTCGGCTGACAAGTTTTTCACCACTGTATCTAAATCTTTCGTGGCCCTTTGACCGATATTATAAATCGTCCCCATCAGGAAGCCGCCTTTCAGTACGAAATTATCCCTATATTCAGATCGGCTTAATCTCGTCAAAAAGCGTTCCAAAGCATATCTTATCCGCAATTCCTGAGCATTTATCGTTTCGCCATCCTTCATTTTCAACTCTCGAATCAAATCTGATAGCCTAGCGCTCTGCATCTCACCCCTCCTTCGGGTACCTCGCCAAATAATCCTCCAGTATTTTTCCGACTCCCTGTTTACTGGCGATCCTTCTCAACCTGTTCACATTAGCCTGGGGATCAGCAATATATCGTTTCAAAGCCGATACCTTTACCTCCTCCTCGATGCGGCTGGCAGGCTTGAGAACGTCCGCAATTGTTCTCTCCTTCGAGGTTATTCGGATAGGATTCAAATTATCGGAAAGCACGGTAACTTGTTCTTTTTCAGAAATCTCATCGTTGTTCACAACAATAACATCCGCCAAAAGGTTACGTACTCGTTTTTCATTCTTGCTTATTTGCGACAAATTATACCCCTTCGGAAAACTCACGTATACTTTGTAAGGAATCACGTCCGTCAAGTCATGATAGTACAGCGCCGTTACATGGGATATTGTAGATTTCGTATATCTATTTACAAGAATGAACTCCCTGTCAACCGTGCTGTCTGGATGAATATAAATCCCATTATCCAACTCTTCCAAATCGTATTTATCTACAAGCTTCTTGATAGTGTAATCACTTATCCCATCTTGTCTGAACACTTTCCGGATGACGATTCCGTGATACTTGTTCAGCAAGACAAGAAACTGAAATTCGACGGACCCGATATCCGGGCGCAGATTTCCAGAAATATATCTATCAACTTGATTCGCATAAACATCCGTAGTGATTTGAATGAAATAACGCTCTACATCTTCGACTTTCATCGCCTCCAACATGGTTGTTATCGCGCTTATCTTGTCCGCCTTCGTCATCTGATTCACATCACCTTGATAAAAACCAGCATTCCGGAGAGCGTTCTGAATATTGTCTTTTATGTTGGTAAGTTCTGGCTGATATTTTTCAAATTCAGGGCCCCTCAAAGTCACCTCGGATACATTCTTTTCAATCATATTTGAAATGAGCATCAGTTTTGACAAACTATCGGTTGAATATTCTGTTTTCCACAAATGAAAAAGTTCGTTTTCTAGATTTTCAACATTCTGTCTTCTTTCGGCTTCTCCTACCATCAATCCACACCTACCTTTATACTTTTAACAACTAACACAGCTAATTATAAAGCAAAAAAATTAAATATTCAAATTATAATCTTATTATTTTTTACTATTAACAAATTAAAATAGATAATAATCGTTAACTATATAAATTAACAAATTTTTAAAATATCATTCTAATTCATTTTCCTCCTGTGAACGCCCCCTCTGCCGGAGGAGGAGTTCCAAAAAGATCATCACCTCCGACCACGGCGGCTTCGCCGGAGGACAGACGCCCACAAGACATCCAACTCCGGCCAGCAACCGCTCACCGGAGTTGAGCACCTCGGTTCAAGTTGGTATTCCTGAATATTCGAAGCGCATCAACATCCCTAAACAAAAAGACGCCCCGCTAGAGAGCGCCTTAGCTATCTTATCAGTCCGGCGGGCCGATCAGATTCGCAATCATAAACCCCACGATGGCGACCAAGAAGAACAGGCCGATCGGTATCAACAGAAACACCAAAATCGAGCGCTCCTGATCCTTCTTTACGGCCAGGATTCCGATTATCGAAGCCAGGATCGCAGCCGTAAAAGCAAGGTAAATCAAGCTTCCTAATAAGGGGCTGTTGATCGGATTGGGATATTCGATGGTATTTCCTATCGCGGAAGAAATCCGGTTCGCTGCAATCCCCAGCACAAGGATCGCAGCAAACAAACTCACGGACCATTTGCCTTTGGACGTTTGCGGAAGAAGTCGATTCTTCATAACGTTTCTCCTCTTTTCTGTACCAGAACAGACGCACATCACAATTGTGTTATCAGATGGTTTCCTCAACTCGATTATACGTCCATCCGAGCGGCTGTACAATTTTTCCAAACGTACAAAAACCATATGGTGCGTATTCTGTTCCTGGTTGAGTATGGTCCATATCAACAAGAAGATGAACGATATTTAGAGCGCGCCAGTGGTTTTTGTTTTGTTTAATTTTGGGCGTGACTTATACTGAAGGTGTAAAATCGTCTTTGTTTTTTCTTCAAGCATCCAATCCGTTCATTTGTATGGTGGTATTTGGACTAAATAAAGGAGGAACCAAAAATGGGAAAATTTACTAGTTTCGTCAAAGGGCTGGTGATCGGCGGAGGGATTGCCCTGCTGCTGTCGCCAAAGCCCGGGAAGGAAATCCGCAAAGATTTGGCCGACAAAGCCGATGAAGCGTTGGACAAAGTGATGGACTACGCCGATCAGGCCACGGAAACAGCCAAGGAAACTGCGAAAGAGGCCGTCGATCAGGTAAAAGAAAAAGCTCAGGAAACGACCGATACGGTGAAGCAGAAATTCGCCGCGAAAGCCCCTGAAGCCGAGGAAAGATTCGATGCCGAAACGGAAGCGCCCGTGACCGAAGTCGACGAACTCGATCCGATCGAAGAAGCGCTGAAGACATTATGAGCGTAGATGAAGAAGTGACTTTATAGTGCCATGTCATTAACTTAAACAACTTGATAACTGTAAAAGCGAGGGTGCATTCACATTATGCATTCTCGCTTTTTTTGATTGCGGGGCTGGGGTGCAAATTGTCGAATGCTGATCGGGTATTCGACAATTTCGGTACGATGTGATGGGCATTTCTTCTGAATTCTGATCGGCAAAACGTGATCCTTCGGAATAAACATGTGTTTTTAATCACAAAATTCTAATCATTCCCTTTCTTGATTGCGTTTTCTCTAATGAAAGTTTCACAATTGCATTGACACCGTCCTGTGATATCGATAGAATATCAAAGATACATAACAAAATGGTGTGAAAGCACTTATTGGAGGATTTGGTATTTTATGGATGCACTATATAATTTTTTGGCGGACTATGTGAATGTTCTCTTATGGGACTACTTTCTGACGTATGGCCTCTTGTTCGCCGGATTGTACTTCTCGATCCGCTTCGGTTTCCCGCAAATCACGCGCATGTGGGAAGGTTTCAAACAAGTTTTCGGTAAAATATTCAAAAAGGACGCTTCCCAGGAAGGCTCGATGTCGTCTTTCCAAGCCCTTGCGACGGCCATAGCCGCACAGGTCGGCACCGGCAACGTGGCCGGTGTGGCGACTGCCATCCTCGGCGGCGGACCGGGAGCCATTTTCTGGATGTGGGTGTCCGCTTTCCTTGGTATGGGTACGATCTTCAACGAAGCTATCCTGGCTCAGGTCTACCGGATGCGCGACCGCAATAAAGGCGATTTTGTCGGTGGACCGGCATTCTACCTTTCCAAAGGGGTCGGCTCGAATGCTTTGGCTAAATTTTTCTCGGTTTCGCTTATCGTAGCCTTGGGATTCATCGGCAACATGGTGCAATCGAACTCCATCGCATCAGCTGTGACTACCGCCTTCGCCATCCCGGAATGGGTAACCGGCTTCCTGATCGCTTTGGCCGCCATCCTGATTTTCGCAGGCGGCATGAAGCGCATCGCATCATTCGCCGAATTCGTCGTCCCGATTATGGCGCTGGTTTACATCGTTTCCAGTCTCGTTATTCTCTTTCTCTTCCGCGATAATGTTGTCCCTGCTCTCAAAATGATTTTTGTCGGAGCCTTTTCACCCCAAGCTGCAATCGGCGGTATCGCCGGAGCATCCGTAAGAGCCGCAGTCCAAAAAGGTGTGGCACGCGGCCTGTTCTCGAACGAAGCCGGAATGGGTTCTACGCCGCACGCGCATGCCGTCGCGCACGTTGATCACCCGGTACAACAAGGTTTGGCAGCGATGGTTGGTGTCTTCATCGATACCGTCGTCGTCTGTTCCGCTACCGCACTGATCATTTTGGTTACTGAATCCTACATGGACCCAGCGCTGAAAGGTGCACAAGTGACCCAAGCCGCCTTCTCAATCGCCTTCGGAGGCGGCGGATCAGTCCTTTTAGCCATCTGTCTGACTTTCTTCGCCTTCACGACGATCATCGGTTGGTACTACTTCGGCGAATCGAACATCAAATACCTGTTCGGAACGAAAGGTGTCCTGCCTTATCAGATTCTGGTGGCGATTTTCATCTTCCTGGGCGCCTTGCAGGAAGTCGATATCGTTTGGATGCTCGCCGACACCTTCAATGCCTTGATGGTCATCCCCAACTTGTTCGGTCTCTTCTTCTTGTCCAATCAAGTCAAAGGAATTTTGGAGGATTACGACCGTTGCAAATTGGAAGGCCGCATCTTCTACGACTACGACGTAAAATGATTTCAAATACTTGATGCCGGTCAAGTCCTTTCCGGCTTATTCCGCTTATACTATAGTCATAACAGACACATAGGAGGAATGAATCATGAGCCAAGCCGTTATCCAATTGGGACCCGTCACTTGCCCATCCTGCATCAAGAAAATCGAATCCGCCGTCAGCAAAATCGATGGGGTCGAAACCGTCAAAGTGCTGTTCAACTCCAGCAAAGTCAAAGCCGCATTCGACGGCAACAAGACTTCAGGGAACGCCATCAGCGAAACAATCCAAAAATTGGGCTACGAAGTCCAATCGGTCAAAGAATCCTAAATCATTTTAGGGGTCGGAGGTGTCTCGAAACATGGATATCTGATGATCATTCAACCTTGAAGGAATAAGTGGCCACCACTGCATAAATGTGCTTGATTTTTCTTGTTTTACAAGTATCAACCACCCGCTTCTTTTCAACAATCGTGTGTCATGATAAAATGTAATAGCAAGATTTTAATACGAAATAATAGAGTAATCCCAAGTAATGCAGAACTATGAAGCTATTGATCATGATACTAAGGCTTTAAAAAAGCCGCTATGGAGGTTTTCAAATGATGCATAAAAACGATCCACTCATTTATTCTGATTTCCCTGATCCCGATGTGATCAGGGTGGATGATACTTATTATATGATCAGCACAACCATGCATATGTTCCCGGGAGGTGTGATCCTGCGCTCTTACGATCTTTTAAATTGGGAAATTTTGACCTATGTATTTGATGAACTGGATCAAAATTCGGCCTCCAAATTAGAAGCAGGACAAAATATTTATGGCCAGGGAATGTGGGCACCTTCCATGCGTTATCATAACGGAAGATTTTACATTTGCTTTGCAGCCAACGATACAAGAAAGACTTATCTGTATCAGTCAGAGCAGATTACGGGCCCGTGGGAAAAAAGTGAAATAGCAGGATTTTATCATGACAGTTCTCTTCTATTTGATGAGGACAGAATATTTCTGGTATACGGGAATACCCAAATCCATTTAACAGAACTTCTGTCTGATTTGTCAGGACCCAAACCTGATGGCCTTGATCGTATCATCATTACAGATCAGGACCACGTCAGCCTGGGATATGAAGGCAGCCATATTCAGAAAATAAATGGAAAATATTATGTGTTCCTGGTCCACTGGCTTGCTGATGGAACAAAGAGAAGAACGCAGGCTTGCTTTGTATCGGATTCCCTGGAAGGTATTTTTACAGGAAAAGATGTTCTGGATGATGACCAGGGATTCCAAAATGCCGGGATTGCGCAGGGTGGACTGGTTGATACGCCTGAGGGTGACTGGTATGCCATGCTGTTCCAAGATCATGGCGCGATAGGCAGATGTCCTGTTCTGGTTCCTGTTGAATGGGAGAACGATTTTCCGGTATTCGGATGTGAGGGAAAAGTTCCGCTAGAACTTGAAGTCAGAAGTACAAAGCAAAATCATAACTATGCTCCGTTAACGGACAGTGATTCTTTTTCATACGAGCCAAATTCGGATGGATCTGTTTCTTTAAAGAATGTCTGGCAATGGAATCACATTCCTGATAATTCCCTGTGGTCTGTAACGGACAAACCAGGAGCACTTCGGGTCACCACCAAAGAAACCTGTACTAATGTTGTTATGGCAAAAAACATGCTGACGCAGAGAATGATGGGGCCTGTCAGTGATATTACCGTACAGATCGATGCTTTTAAGATCAATGAAGGAGATTTTGCCGGAATTTGTGCGTTGCAAGGTTGCTACGGATGGATTGCGGTAACAAAACGCGATGGGCAGTATTCCATTGTTATGACGGAAAAAGAACTGGATCCTGATGAAGGAATCTGGGGACCAGAAGGGGGAGATAAGAGCCCCGGTACGGAACAGGCGTCTGTTTCTGTCACGGATACTTCTGTAGAACTGCGGATCGTAGCTGATTTCACAGATGGAATTGATGAAGTCAGATTCTTCTATAAGAATGAGAATGACTGGAAACAGCTTGGTCCTGTTCACAAACTATATTTTCGCCTTGACCATTTCATGGGATGTCGGGTAGGGCTTTTCCTTTATTCTACCCAGAATCCAGGAGGCTCCGCTGATTTTATGAATTATTGTATTATTTGATGAACACCCTGTGGTCATACAAAAAGAATCCCAATCTGATGTGGTTAAGTTACCACATCAGATTGGGATTTTTTCACTGGCTGCATGAACAGTTTGTATTTTAGTGCTTTCAGCCGCCTGAGAACAGCCCTTTTTAAAGAAGCGCGTAGTGTCACTCCCGCAAATTCAATTATTCCTGAATCGAGGGATATCAGTTGCTTTTGAAAAATAAGCGTGCTATCATGAAAACACAAATGAGAATACGTTGTGCGTTGAAGAGAAGAAGTACCTTTCAGAGTCATCAAAGAGAGCCTCAGTCGGTGAGAAGAGGCATGGCTAGTAAAGCGAACATGCGTCTCGGAGCAAGATGATGCGTTAGTGTCATTTCGGTTTGTACCCGATAGCGTACAGAAGTATGGCTGATTTTGCGTACTTCATAAGGCACCATCCGCGAGGGTCGTGCGAACAAGGGTGGATCACGAAGAGCTTTCGTCCCTGTATTCCAAACATTTGGAGTATAGGGACGAGGGCTTTTTTACGTTCTCGGGATAGTTAAATTAAAGGAGGAATACAAATGGATATCATTTCCATCGTCATTATTTTGGCCGTATTTGTGGCACTGCTTTTCGCACTTTATCGTTTGGGCTCCAAACATGTCAAGTTCTCTAGACGCGTTTTCATCGCGCTGGCTTTAGGGATCGTCTTCGGGGCCGCCATCCAGTTACTTTTTGCTCCTGACAGCACAATCACACTAACCGCCATCGATTGGATCAATATCGTCGGTAACGGTTATGTCCGCTTCCTGCAAATGCTGATCATGCCATTGATATTTGTGTCGATCGTGGGCGCTTTTACCCGCATCGAAGAAACCAAGAATCTGGGCAAAATCAGCGGGTCTGTGCTCGGCACTTTGCTGGGTACAACCGCCATCGCGGCCCTGATCGGGTGGGCATCGGTCATTCTCTTCAATCTTGACGGCGCGCAATTCACGCAAGGTACCGCTGAAACCGCAAGGATCGAAGCTTTGACCACCCAACAGACCCAAGTCGCTGACTTGACGATTCCTGGCCAAGTGCTCAGCTTCATCCCGACCAACATCTTCCAGGATCTGGCCGGTCTGCGCAGCACGAGTACGATTGCCGTCGTGGTCTTTTCCGCTTTTGTCGGGATCGCTTATATGGGCATCAAGAAAAAACAACCCGACAATGCCGCTCTATTCAAGAAAGGATTGCAAGTCATCCACTCGATCGTCATGCGCATCGTTACTTTGGTCCTTCGTCTGACTCCATACGGAATCTTGGCCTTGATGACCAAAATGATGGCGACATCGAATTATCAAGCCATCGTCAACTTGGGCCTGTTCGTGATCGCTTCCTATGCCGCTTTGCTGGTTGTCCTGCTGATGCACAGCTTGATTCTGGCTGGAGTCGGCGTCAATCCGATCACCTACTTCAAAAAAGCTTTCCCGGTTTTGAGCTTCGCCTTCACTGCCCGTTCCAGCGCCGGCGCACTGCCGTTGAACGTTGAAACACAAACGAAAGCTTTGGGCGTCGATGATGCCTCCGCCAACTTTGCTGCCAGCTTCGGCTTGTCGATCGGTCAGAACGGTTGCGCGGGCGTCTATCCTGCCATGTTGGCGACCATCGTGGCGCCGACTTTGGGCATCGACGTCACCAGCATCGGCTTCGTATTGACATTGATCCTGGTCGTTACGATCAGTTCCTTCGGTGTTGCCGGTGTCGGTGGCGGTGCTACTTTCGCCGCTTTGATCGTTCTGGGTGCCATGAACTTGCCTGTCACAATCGCCGGACTGGTCATCTCCGTAGAACCAGTCATCGATATGATGCGCACGCTGACAAACGTCAACGACAGCATGTTGGCGGGCGTCGTTTCTTCCCGCAACATCGGGGAATTCGATTCTTCCATCCTGAATGATGAAGCTGCTGTTGTCGATGGGGATGCCATCTAGCCTCTTCTTCTGTACATTATTCGGCCTTGCCGAAGGATTCAGCTGTCTGCAATTTGCAGACAGCTTTTTTTGTGTTCGGACAGCATTGAGCGGTGGCGTACACCATGGCATGCGCTACGCTCCTCCGGTGAGGCTTCCCACACCGGAGAACAGCGGTAATTTGCGGGCTCTTCTCCTGCGAGCAGATTCTCATCGGAGCACAAGACTTAAATGTGGGCCGTACTCCGGCGTGGCCTCCGTTCGCCGGAGGAGAACGATTGAGAACGGTTGAGAACGGTTGAGATTCTGCTGATCTAATTTCCGCATCCAAAGCTTGACCATCATCAAGTCGCTTTCCTGCTTGATGGCGTATGATTAGGCTATAGGAAATACAAGAGGAGGTCATTTAAAATGATCAAATGGATAAATAAATACAAAAACCGCATCACCGCACTGTCAGGTTTCCTGATCATCATCGGATTTGTTTTGAAAACACTTGGATATGCTGCAGCTGCCGACTACGCGCTTATCCTCGCGACGCTCATCGCGGTGGTGCCGATCATGTACAAAGCCTACCTGGCGCTGCGGATGAAAGCTTTCAGCATCGAGTTGCTGGTGACGATCGCGGTCATCGGCGCGCTGTTCATCCGTGAATACACGGAGTCTTCCGTTGTGACTTTTCTGTTTCTTTTCGGTGATTTCCTGGAAGCGCGCACCTTGGAAAAGACCCGCTCCTCTCTGCGCTCCTTGGTTGATATGGCGCCTCAGGAAGCAATCGTGCTGCATGGCACCGATCAAGTCGTCGTGCCGGTCGAGGAAGTTTCTGTCGGCGATCGGCTGTTCATCAAGCCCGGCGGCAAAATTCCGGTCGACGGTATCATCGTGAAGGGTCAGGCGGCCATCAACGAAGCCGCAGTGACGGGCGAATCGGTCCCGGCCAATAAATCCTTGGATGACAAAGTCTTTTCGGGGACATTGGTGGACGACGGCTTCATCGAAATGATTGCGGAAAAGGTCGGCGATGACACGACTTTCGCAAAGATCATCGAATTGGTCGAAGAGGCGCAGGAATCCAAATCCAAGGCCGAACGTTTCCTCGATGCCTTCGCCAACTTCTACACGCCTGCCATTGTGGCGCTCTCCGTCATCGTTTACGTTTGGACGCGTGATCTCCATCTTGCCATCACTTTCCTTGTGATCGCCTGCCCTGGTGCGCTCGTGATCGGCGCGCCGGTATCGAACGTGGCCGGCATCGGCAACGGCGCCAAATACGGCGTGCTGGTGAAAGGCGGCGAGGTCATGGATCGCTTTTCCAAAGTTGATACGCTCGTTTTCGATAAGACTGGCACGCTGACGAAAGGCAAACCGGAAGTGACCGATATCCATGTCCTCAGTGGCGTCGATCGCAGCGAACTGCTGCAGCTGACGGCTTCGGCGGAGCGCATTTCCGAGCATCATCTCGGACAAACAATCGTGAAATACGCACATCAACAAGGGCTGGAAACATCTGTTGCGCCGAAAGATGCGGAAGTCATCAAAGGCCACGGATTGAGAGCGACAGTTGAAGGTCAACGTCTCGTCGCCGGCAACCGCAAACTGATGGCCCAGTCCGGAATCTTGATAAATGAAGCAGCAGAAAGCTACGCGATTGCGCGCGAGAAGACCGGCAATACCGTCGTTTTCGTGGCCATTGATGGCACGCTCGCCGGGCTCTTCTCCATTGCTGATCAGATTCGCGAGGACGCACCGCAGGCTTTGGCCGAAATGCGCCGCAACGGCATCAAACAGATCATTATGCTGACGGGGGACAACCGCCACACCGCCCAAGCGGTCGCCGAACAATTGGGATTGGACGCTTTCCATGCCGAGCTGTTGCCGGAGGATAAAGTGCGTCTCGTCAAACAACTGCAAGCGAACGGCGCCGTCGTGGCGATGGCCGGGGACGGCATCAACGACGCACCAGCCATCGCGACAGCCGATATCGGCTTGGCCATGGGCGAGGGCGGGACCGACATCTCAATGGAGACGGCCGACGTTGTGCTGATGGCCGACAAGCTGATGCAGTTTTCTCATGCTTATTCACTGTCAAAGGCGACCATGCGCAACATGAAGCAGAACATCGCGATTGCGGTGGGAGTCGTGCTCTTCCTTTTGGCTGGCGTGCTGATGGGATCCGTCCATCTCGCCAGCGGCATGTTCATCCATGAAGCCAGCATCCTGGCCGTCATCCTGAACGCCATGCGTTTGATCGGCTTCAATCGAAAATCGAATGCCAGCCCAAGATAAAATTCGCACGCAGACGGTGGATTGCGGTACAATTTAAGCAACCAAGACTGCCTGTCCCATTCCGAAACGGAGGATTTACCAAATGAACGAACAAACTAAAACTGCCCACAACTGCAGTGGCGCGTGCTCTTGCAACGCTCACCGCTCCTGCATTTCGCTGGTGCCGATCTTCAATCACTTGGAGCCGGACCAGATGGACGAAATCATGTCCGTGACCCATCCGGCCCACTACCAAAAAGGCGAACTGCTCTACCGCCCCGGTGATACGTCGGATACACTCTATATCCTCCATTCCGGCCTGATCCGGATCTACCGGTTGGCTGAATCGGGAAAGGAACAGCTCGTGCGCTTCCTCTACCCGGGCGATTTCACCGGTGAGCTGGCCCTCTTCAGCGAATCGAAGCATGAATCCTATGCCGAAGCCGTGAAGGAGACCCAGGTCTGCCGGATGAAAAGGAGCGATCTACAGCACTTTTTGTTGAAATACCCGGCCATTTCGCTGAAATTGCTGCAGGAATTCTCCAACCGTCTGGAAAAGTCGGAGAGGCAGACAACCTATGTGGCGACCGAAAAAGTCGAAGCCCGCTTGGCCCTCTACCTTGCCGAACTGGCCACGAAGGACGGCGACACCATCACTTTGCCGATGTCGAAGAAGGATCTCGCTTCCTACCTCGGGACGACACCGGAAACGATCAGCAGGAAGATGGGCTCATTGGAGGATCATCACCTCATCAAACAACTGAACCACCGCGAAATCGTCATCCTCGATCTCGACGGCTTATTGTTTCTCTAAAATCGCTCACGACCGTCTCTTAATGGGACGGTTTTTTGATTTGCAGGCGCATGAATAGTCAGCTGTCGGGTATTGGGATAGCTACGCATTGCGATAACCTGACAGTTGTGGGATCTCTCGGCTGTTTGCGATGCGCAGCGAGCCGTTTACCCGACAAACGGGGCAACTCTCGGCTGTTTGCGTCGCGCGGTGAGCGGTTCACCCGACAAACGGGGCAACTCTCGGCTGTTTGCGATGCGCAGCGAGACGTTCACCCGACAGATGCGGTGTCTCTCGGTTGTTTGCGATGCGCAGCGAGCCGTTCACCCGACAAACGGGGCAACTCTCGGCTGTTTGCATCGCGCAGCGAGCCGTTCACCCGACAGACATACAATCCGCTCACTTTTTGCCGGATCACAACCGTATTCTGGAAGCGTGCTTTGTGGTAGAATAGGCTAGAAAAGTGAGACAAGCCCGATCTGCCTCGAAAGAAATTTAGGAAATCGTGCCGACTGAGCATCGTAGAGCGCAATAGGTACGATTTATCTAATTTCCGAGAGGCAGGCTTGAATCACTGGACAGTTTACGAAAAAGGGGGAAATTTTGATGACAGAAAAAATGAAGCAGCGGCTTTTGTTGGCCTTTGCCACGGTTGTCGGCTTCGTGATCGGCTACCTGAATCCGGTGGCTTCCCAAGCACTCTTATCAGCTATCGGCTGGATTGCGGGGATCGGCATGTTCATCCTCTTCCGCCGCTCGAACAAAAATCCGGAGCACGACTACTCGGAAAGCTGGGCCTACCTGCTTATCCGCATGCTGTTGTTCTTCATCATCGGTGCCGCATTGGGCAGCATGATCCCTTACTACCAACAGATCATGGCCTTGCAGCAGCAATAGGCCAGTTATTCATTATTCAATAAACAACCAAAAAGGAGTATGTATGCAAATGGATTACGTCGCCATTGACTTTGAAACTGCAAACAGCCGTGGTGACAGCGTCTGTTCCATCGGCTTGAGCCGTTTTTCCGACGGCAAGGAAGTCGACCGTTACTATGCGCTCATCAATCCACGCCAATATTTCAGCCGCGGGAATATCCAAATCCACGGCATCACCGAGACGATGGTCGCCAGAGAACCTTCCTTCGACGAACTTTATCCGGACATCCGTTCCTTCATCGGGAAAGATCCGCTCGTGGCCCACTTTGCCCAATTCGACATGAGTTGTCTCCAGAAAACGATCGAAACCTATAAACTGCCGAAGATGCAGAATGAATTTTTCTGTTCCTGCAAAATGGCGCAGCGCATGCTGGATCTGCACAATAACCGCTTGCCGACCGTTCTGGACTACTTCGGCATGACCATCGATAACCACCATAACGCCGTGGAGGATGCGGTCGCCTGCGGGCTGATCACCAGCAAAATGCTGGCGCAATACGACTACGACATCCAAGGATTTCTGGACGAATATCAATACCGGATGGGCAAATTGTTCTCGCATAGCTTCGGCGTCGCGAAAGGCAGCAAAAGTTCCCCTGCCAAACGAGCAAAAACAGCCGCACCGCTGAAGCCGAAGAGCCTGCTGTTCGATAAGGAACACGTCTTTTACGACAAGCACGTCTGCTTTACCGGCCGCTTCCAAAAACTGAAGCGCAACGATTTGGCCCAGCTCGTCGTCGACGTCGGCGGTCACTTCGATGCCAACCTGAGCTATGAGACCCTCTACCTGGTCGTCGCCGACAGCGATTGGCGCAAAATCGGCACACCGGGCGAGAGCCGCAAAATCCAATTAGTTCGCGAACTGCAGGGCAGCGGCCACAATCTGACGTTGCTGTCGGAATCGGATTTCCTGCGCATTTTTTTGAAAAAATGAGGTGACGACAGATGAACATCTTCAGCAAAATGGACAATTTAGTAAGCCTGACCGAAAATGAAAAAATTTTGGTTTCATACATAAAAGAAAATCCCGAGGCTTTTGTGAAAATGACTTCAGCGGAAATCAGCGAAGCCAGTTTTATTTCGAACGCAACGATTTACCGCTTATGCAAAAAGTTGGATTTGGCCGGACTTTCCGAATTGAAGATCCTGGTTTCGGCCTCGGTCGGAGACTATCTGAAAGAACGGAAAACGCTGGATTTCAACTATCCGATCCACCCCAACGAAACCCAATATCAGATTACGCGGACGATGCAGGAACTCTACGAACAAACGGTTGTATCCTCGCTCAACAATCTGGATCTGGAGCAGCTGCGGCAGGCGGCTTCCTTGATGAAAAAGGTGCCATCCATCGACCTTTACACCTCTGCCGGCAATCTGTTTTTCGCTGAAAACTTCAAGTTTCAGATGCAGGAAATCGGCAGATTCATCAATGTCCCGATCGAAGAATATCATCAACGACTGACGGCAGCTTCCAGTGATCCTTCACACCTTTCCATCGTCGTTTCATACGGCGGACGAGGACGAGTCATTCCGGATATTGTGAATATACTGAAAGACAATCACTCACCGCTTCTGTTGATCTCTTCAACAGAAGCAATTCCCTTTGCGAAGGATGCCACGCACCATCTTTATTTGAGTTCGAATGAAAGCCATTACAACAAGGTTTCTTCCTTTTCGACCAGGCTTTCTTTACTTTTTGTGTTGGATTGTCTTTATACTAGCTATTTCAAACTCGACTATGAGCGCAATGTCGCACTGAAGATGGATTACTACAAAAAACTGAGCGGACTCAACTTATGACGGAATGATTACTGTCGTCCTTGAAAAGAATGTTTCATCCATGGGAGCGGATACAGTCAAATGTTGAGATATTCTTATCATTGTTGTTTCCTGATATGGCTTTAAATAGATTTCTCCATTATACTGACGTTATCCATAAGAAGAGGCAGCTCATCCTTTTTCGATGTGGCCATCTTCCATCCAATAGGGACGGCTTTTGTTTGTGTACTGCCATACACGAGCAAGCGCTTCTCCAAAACAAAAAACCTGGATAAGTGTCCAGGTTTTTTTATTTTCTCCACTTTCATGATAATCAATCACCGTTCCTTGGAATCTTTGTCCCTGAGCTCTTCCAGTATTTGTTGCAAGTGGTCGTTCCTCTCTCTGCCAAGTTTCAGGAATTGAAGAATGACATAGATGATAAAGACAATACCACCAATATTCAGAGCGAGATTCAAAAACGAGAATAATCCAAAAAATTCCATATGCTTACACTCCTTAGATTGTATACTCAAAAGGTCTCCTGTTGTTGCTCAGTTCAAGCTTACAGGAAACTCCGCTGAATCACAACCGATGTCCCGTACGGATTCAAAGTACCTACAGATGCATGACACAACTGAATGTATGCCGAACGAATAGGGGTTGCCTCCAATGAGGCCGCCCCTATTTGTATTTTGTATGTTAGCGTTCATGGTGGAATTCCCCGCCAAAAGTAGTTTTGACGGGGAATTTTTGAGCATAAATTCAATCCCTATACAGATCCAAAGGGGCTATCTCCCTACTCTTTGCTGAGGGCTATTTGTTTCTCCCGGTTGCCCAGAAATTCGTTCAGGAAGGCAGCGGCCAGTATCAGCACGCCTCCCGCCAATTGCACGGGTGACAAATCTTCTTTCAGAAATACCGCCGAAACCACGATAGCTGTCACCGGATCGACGTAGCTGAGCACCGCGAATGTCTGGCTCTCGATCGCTTGGGCGCCCGCAAACATCAGCACATAGGCGATCCCCGTGTGGATGACCCCCAAAACCAGCAGACTGGTGATGGAGGCTGCAGTCAATTCGCCCAATCCGAACCCGGAAGTCAGTGCGACGTAAGGAGTCAGTATTCCTGTTGCGATGACGAGCGTCAAAGCAGTCAGCGGGATCCCGCCAAGGCCTGCGATTTTTTTGTTGGACATGATGGCCACCGCATAGAAAAATGCTGCAGCCAAACCGAAGCCGATCCCGACCGGATGATTATACACCCCCGCATTCGGGCTCACGCCGATGATCAGGAACATCCCGAGCATCGCCAAGAGGACACAAGCGATCTTCTTAGCAGTCAAGGATTCCTTGAAGACGAACGGCGCCAACAGCGTCATGAAAATCGGCTGGAAATAATAGCTCAACGTCGCATTCGATACCGTCGTATAACGGAAAGCTTCAAACAGCAAGATCCAGTTCATGCCGACAGCAAAGCCCGAAAGCAACAGAAACTTGGCATTCTTCCTGATCAACGCCAAAGGGATCTTTTCCTTGCGCACCACCAATGTCCCCCAGAGGAACAAACTCCCCAAAGCGCCCCTGAAGAAGGCGACCTGATTGGAAGCCAAATCGATATTCTTAACGAAGATGCTGATCGTCCCGAATATCAGCATCGCCAGCATCACTTTCCCTTTCCCTTTCGACACAACCCCACACCTTCCCTTATTTGATGAAAATACTACTCCCATCATATCACAGAGTGCACTGGCCGGCATGATTTCCGCGCAAAAAAAAGTCCCGGTTACGCCGCATGTGCGCAGCCGGGACTTCGGAAGCTTTCTTTCTGGGAGACTTACTTGAATTCAATGAAGAGATAGAGATCTCCGCCGACGAAATCCGGCATGCGTTCCAAGGAATTGACCAAAATAGTCATTCTGATGCGATCATTTTCGGTGGTAATCGTCGCATCCTCGATTGTCAGATTCCCTTTATCGAAGCCGGAAGTCGGAGACTGCTCGAAAATGGTATCGTACACTTCCCGGGTGTTGTAGGCAATCAGTTCCTGTCCTGCCGCATCCTTCAAAGTCAGAATATAGTACTCGTCATCCAGCCGCTTTTCCAATTGGTATGGTTGGCCATTCGCTTCAAATTCGGTAGTTTCAGCAGGGCTCGTTTCGAACTCCGAATAGTAAAGATACTGGTGAATCATGACATCGAAGCCCGCAATTCCAACGACGGGATCGGCATCCCAGTTCAGATAAACAAACTCACCCTCACCTCGCGGGTACTCCATTTCGGAATAGGTCATGTCAAATCCGTAGGTATCGCTGAAATCGCTGTAGACATTAAAGTCGCTCGGCAAGTAGGTCACCTCTTTATTGTAGCCCATATTATCGATGTAGGCGGCCAGCTTGGTGATGACGATCTTATCACTGAGGGAAACATCACTTTTCGGCACGATGGCATTGTCCACCAGCATATCATTTTCAATCAGTTTCCGTTCCAAAAAGCTTATTTGGTTATTCTTGCTGACGGTAAAAGCATCGATCGGCGGAATAATGGAAATTGCCGACAGCGCAAGCAAGGCGATGGCGATCAACCCATTATGCTTCGGTTTCATGAAGCTGAAGATCACCCCGGCTATCGTCGCGAAGATGCCGAACAGAATGACGTAGTAGCGGCCATGCGTGACTCCCATCTCCCTGATTTTCAGGAAAGAAGCGATAGTCTGGAAGACGACGATCGGAATCAGGATTTTAGGGAAAATTTTGCGGAACAGATCGGCAAATTTATTTTCAAGATTGCAGGCGAGGATATAAACGATGATGACAAGGACTGCATAGGAAACAAGCAGCGGCTCCAGAAGATTGTCGGTCCAGAATTCCCCGCGAATATTGAGGACGACATAGATCACAAGGATCAACGTATAGATGGCCGTCAACGGGATGATGATGTAGGAAATAAGAACTTCCAGGAAGCGCGGTACCGTAAATTGGCGGTCCAGTGTTTCCCCGCGCTTCGCCCAGGCTTCATCCGGTATCAATTCTTCGCGTTTACCCGGATAAAGTGGCGTCATCGACAAGAAATAGATCGGTGCGAACAAGGAACCAACGATATTCAGAAGATGCGTAAGAATTTTGTAATCAAGATTGAAGAGCAGGTAATCAGTAGCATAAAAAATGGCACTGATACCGGCTGCCAATACCCCCGTGAAAAGCACAGTCGTGAAGAATGCCTTCAATGCCGACAAAAAACTACGGTGGAAAGGCACCTTCACACTTTTGATCGATGGCACCCAAATAAAAGCGATCATGAGAGCGAACAGTGCCACACCCGTTTTGACACTTATGGCGATATTGTACTGCGTCTGCGGCCCGACCGCGAAGTAATAACCGGTCGTAAGCAAAACAGCTCCGCCCATCAGCAGATAGCGGGCATTCAATTGCGTAAAGAACCTTTCGTAAACCATTTGGCCGACGATGCTCAGCATGGCTCCGACTAAAAAAGTGAACAGATAGCGGGCATAATCCTCGCGCGGATTTTCGATCATGAAGCTGTTCAACACTGCGACCGCGATCAAAAAAACCACTGTCAGTGGATAACGACTGATGGAACGCCCCATTCCTTTGTAGGCTTTCCAAAATGCGTCTTTGAATTTCATTTTTGCCACTCCTTTCAGGCATTCGGATGATCGGATAGCATTCTCTTTTTCCGAAACCTTCCCCCTTCCAGCTCCTATCCTTTGCACCCGCTTTGTTTCTAAATGTATTCCCGATGAAATCGTACAGTTTTCTTATCTTAATTATGGATATCCAGACGCACCTTTGTCAAATTTTGCGATGCCTTCACGGCCGTCGCAGCAAAAAAGCCGGCACTCAAAAGAGAGAGCATAGTTTCCTGCTATGCCCCCCTCCTTCTTATTCTTTGAATGGACCGGTCTTCGCATCCTTCATCGCCAATTGGATATAATCGATGGAAGCGTTGAGTTTTACGGTTTCCCACTCGTCCAACGCGACACCGAATTGTTTTTCCACGCCGTTGCGGCCGATCAGGCAAGGCATGCTCAAGGCCACATCGCCGTCATGACCGTACTGCCCGCGCAGAATCGTACAGACAGGGTGAACGCTCTTTTCATCCAACAGGACCGCCTGTGCCAAGGTGATGGCGGATTGGGCGACCCCGGCGTTCGTCCAGCCTTTTCCGTTCAGGACATCATAGGCCGACTTCACGACCGCCTCCCCGATCGCTTCGGGATCTAATGTCTCCACTTCCGGGAAATGACTTGCGAACTCTTCATAGCGGATGCCGTTTATGGACAACCGGCTCACCACCGGAAAGGCAGTGAAGCCGTGTTCGCCCATCATATAACCGGTCACGCTCTTAGGATCGACGCCGTACTGTTGCGAAATCACTTTGCGCAGACGGGCCGAATCCAGCATCGTGCCGGTACCGAAAATCCGGCCTTCCGGGTAATCGAATTCGCTGGCCGCGATATAGGTCACCGTGTCCAATGGATTCGTGATCAGAATGATGATGGCCTCTTTTGTATATTTGGTGATTTCCGCCATGACTTCACGGATGACCGCCGCATTTTTCCCGGTCAAGGAGGCGCGATCCGGGATGGCGTCCGGATTGTTGTCATCCTTCAGCACACTCGGTCCGGCAGCGATGATGATCACGTCCGCATCTGCGCAATCAGCGTAATCCCCAGCGTGCACATCCACATTGGACATATAGGTCAACGCGGTCGCATGCGCCTGATCCAAGGCTTCCCCATGGGCAACATGCTCCAGGATATCAATCGTGGCAATTTCCGCAAACAACCGCAATTTCATCGCATCCGCCAACACGTAGGAACCTACATGCCCCACACCTACCACAACAAGTTTATTTTTGTGCATCTTTTCCCCTCCACTTCTCATCATACTTTCATCTTAGCATCTTTCCGGCGATTTATCACAAGTATTTTGTAAAAACGAACAAGCTTGGGCTAGCTTGCAATAATCCTCCGGTCCGAGTACTATGGAAGCAACATCATCAGGAGGAGCATAAGTCTAATGGAAAAGTTTGTGGAAGCTTTAAAACAAAAAATTCGCAGTAAAGAGGGCTTGTCGCCCAAGATGCAGGATATTCTGGATGCTTGCGTGGTGCTTTTTTCTACGAAAGGATTTTCCAACACCAGCACAAAGGATATCGCAAAAGCAGCCAATGTTGCTGAAGGAACCATCTATAAGCACTTCGGGACCAAGGAAAACCTGCTGTATGCTACGATTTTCCCGATTCTGCGCGACATCATCTCAGCGGAAGCGCTCGCCCAAGTCCAGCAGTTCCGCACTTCTGCAGAGAATGCACCATTTGAAAAGTTCGTGGAATTCATTGTGCGCAAAGATGTCCTGATGCCGGAAGAGCATTTCCAGTCGGGAAAGATTTTTCTCACCGAAATGATGTACGACAAACAACGTTGCCAAGAGTTCATCACCATGATTCCCGAGGACTTGATAGAAGGCATTTACGCGATACTCGATGGCTACAAAGAAAAAAACGAAATCGTCGATTGGCCAAACCCTGTCATTTGGCAATACATCATGAGTATCCTCTTCGGAAATCATCTGACCCATTACGTGCTATTCACGGACACAAATCGCGACAAAGAAGCAGAAGTCGCTTATCTGACCCAACAGATCGTCAAAGGTCTCAGACCCGACAGTCACTAGAATTGACAGTCCCTTACCGAATCGCTATACTTGAATAATCGCACAGTGAGTAAATGCTCACTCATCGTCTTTTTTCGAAATAATAAGGAGGCATACCCTAACTATGGCTTTTGTCGAACTAAAAAATCTGAATAAATTTTATCCCATCAGCGGTGCAGAAGATTTCCAGGCACTGAAGGACGTCAACCTGTCCTTGGACAAGGGCGAATTGGTCTCGATCGTCGGCGAGTCCGGCAGCGGAAAATCAACCTTGATGAACCTGTTGGGCGGGCTGGACAGCCAATTCTCAGGCGAAATAACCATTGACGGCCAAAAAATGAGCACGTTCAAGGAAAAGGATTTCGTTGATTACCACAAAGAAAAGATCGGCTTCGTTTTCCAGAGTTTCAACCTCGTCTCCCACCTCAGTGTGCTGGATAACGTCACATTGGCAATGACGCTGTCGAACGTCGACAAAAAAGCACGGGTCGCAAGGGCGAGAGAAGTCCTGAAGCAACTTGGCCTTGAAGATCAATACAAAAAGAAACCGAGCCAGTTATCCGGTGGGCAAAAACAGCGTGTGGCCATCGCCCGCGCACTCGTCAACGATCCGGATATCATCATTGCCGATGAACCTACCGGAGCTCTGGACTCACAAACGACTGATCAGGTTTTGGACATCATCCAGGACATCGCCAAAACCGGCAAACTCGTCATCATGGTCACCCACTCGGAGAAGGTAGCGGCCCGCTCCACACGCGTCGTTACGATCGATGACGGAAAAATCATCGGCGATGTCCATCAGGGCGAGATTGCCTTGCACGACAACGCATTTGAACTGCAGCAAAAAAGCAAGAGTAAAAATCTAACTTTTTTTGCGGCAATCCGTTTGGCTCTTCTTAATATGAAGGAAAAATTGGCCCGGAACATCCTGATTGCGCTTGGCGGCAGCATCGGCATCATGAGCATCATCGTGATGCTGTCCTTGGGAGAAGGCGTGAATGATTACTTGACCGAAACGATGAACGCCAACGTCAATCCGCTTGTCAGCGAAGTGCGGATGCCCATCGTGATGGAAACCAACGCTAGCGAAAATACCGATTCTTCGGTGATGATCATGACTCCCGCCGGTGCAGAGATCCCTGCCGGATCCGCGCCATCGGGGCCTCCTGCCGGGGTAACGCAATCCGACCCGTTCGGAGAAGAAGATCTGGAAAAACTGCGGAATATTCCGCATGTGGCTGAAGTCAATCTGGCCTACTCTTCGCTTACGATCGGCAGCGATAACGTCATATATGAAGGGGAAAAATATGCCTTCATGAACTTCGGGACAACCTCCGGAATGACCGATTCCAACATCCTCTACGGTGCGTTCCCTGAAGAAGGCGAAATCCTGATCACAGAAGGTGTCGCCAATCAGATGGTTGCTACTGCGGAAGAAGCCATCGGAAAAGAAGTGACCCTGGATGTTACCGTAGACGGCGAATCATTGGAAAAAAATTACGTCATCAGCGGTATTTATACAGCCGGCCAAGCAATTGGGGCATTCGAATCCGTTTATATGTCAACCGAATCCTTCGAAACTTTGACTGCGGAGAACAATCTCGAAGTGGAACCGAACGTCGTCTACTTAGTATCCGACGATCCTAAAAACACCCAATCCATCAAAGATGAAGTAGCCGCCTTGGGTTACCGCGGTTCCTCAGCTGACGCCCTGGCAGCCACCTTCACTCAGATGTTGGATATCTTCACTTACATCCTTTCCGGGGTTGCCGGCATCTCCTTGTTCGTTTCCGCCATCATGATTTTGACGGTGCTCTACATCAGTGTTGTGGAACGCACGCAAGAAATCGGCGTCATCAAAGCGATCGGTGGCCGGAAGAAAGATATCCGCCGCATCTTCGTTTCCGAGTCCTTCCTGATTGGCCTCTTCAGCGGATTGCTGGGCGTAGGCATCGCCTACCTCATCACTGTTGTCGGAAACATTGTTGTGGAGAATTTGTTTGACACGGCCATCCTGAATATGACACCGACGTTCGCGGTATTCGGCATCGTCACCAGCGTGATCATCAGCATGGTAGCCGGTCTGATGCCAGCCCAAAAAGCAGCCGGCCTAGACCCAGTAGAAGCCCTAAGACACGATTAAAAAACAGGATGTGATGAATCCTAAGCTCAGAGTTTGAGCACTAACGAGGTTCAGGACCAAGCAGCCCGCTTTTGGCTGAGTGGGCCTGAACAGCGTTAGGCGGAGAACTCTAGGATTCAGAACTCAACTAAAGGATACGATGAATTGCGGGTAGGGGGTGAGCACTAAGAGGACAAACACTAAACGGACGTTTTTTGTCCGTGTGTGGTTGTCAACTTAGGCGGAACCCCCTGCAATTCAGAGTTCAACTACAGGATACGACAAATCCCACTCTAAAAATCGAGCACTAAGAGAAACCCAAAGAAGCAGCCGGATTTTGTCGGCTGCTTCTTTGGGTTATTCCGCAAGACGGATCTGCGCATAAAAGGCGTTCATCTGGTCGGCCAATTCATACTCCTGCATTTCACGGAAGACGCTCATCACATTGTACAAGTACCGCAACAACCAATCAAACGCTTCCTCCTTCAGGGTAATCCCTTCCTTCAATTCTTCCTCAATCTCTTGATGCAACGCATCGACCCAATGATCCCCAAGAACAATCCTCACCCGTTGGAACTGCTCCCGGAAAAGCTGCTCGGTGGAAACTTCGCCTTCCCCCGGCATCCACTTGTTCTGGTTAGCGCTACGGTAATAACGAGGAATGAAATGTTTGAAATAAGGATCGGATTGCTGCAACAAGAAAAAAGCTGCTTCATATTTCCGATCGGCTATATAGCTGTCCAACAAATAGGAAACCAAAATGTCCCGAAAATCGATCGACAATTTGCGGACAACCAAATCCTTGTAAGTATCATTGATTGGCACAATGTCCAACTTCGTGTATAACGGCTGCCGGCTTGCCCCCACCACCAATTCTTCGCGTTCCAGCAGCTTGTGCGCCTCTTCTTTCGCCTTGGCATGCATACCCCGGGAGCGAAAAACGACGAAACGGACCCACTTCAGCAATGCGCCTTCTTCAGCAGTCAGCTGAATGTCCGGATTACCATCCAAAACTGCCGCAAAATTCTCCAGTTTCCGGACGGTATCCGCATAATCATGATGCTCCCACTGGATATAGCTCGCCTCACCCTTTTCGTATCGGAAGCTGATGAAAATCAGCTGCAACCACAATTTTTTTATGTCAGAATAACTGACGCGATAATGTAACTGTTGCCGCAACACTTCTTCCATCTGCATTTTGATTCTGGCCGGCTCCCAATCCGATCCGATTGCCTCAGCTTCAAACAACTGAACGAGTTCAATCGATTTCCTGACATTATATTTGTTTTCTGTCATTAATTTGTTTACAATATGTCTGAGAATAAGGTGCGACAACTTCGCTTGATTCTTGAAATAAGGAAAGACAAAATAATCTTCATTGAATCTTTTCCGCAAAATCCCTGAGTGCAAAGGTTGGTGACCAAGGGGCCCGATTATCGGCGAAAAGTCCTTCAACTCATATTCCCCTTCCATGAATTCCAGATTCGCATGATTGAAAGGATAACCCGCAGGAAAGTTTTGTTTGTAATAGAAAAGATACCATTCATGCGCTTCTTGTTCGTTCAGCAGCAGCCGATCCACAGCGATATCCTCATCCGCAAACCGCTTCGCGAAACGTTGCGCCTCATGGGATAGTCGATAATATTGTTGCGTATGCAGGAACTCATGCAATGTATGCTCATTCACTGACACTTTTTCAGCCAGCACATAGTCATAGACCGCGCAATAATACTCAAAAAACAGATCGTAATCACCTTTCATCTTCCGCACCTCCGGACCGTAATCCCTTACAACTCTAAATCCATTTTACCATATTGCTTACAAAACAAAGCAAGAAAGCCTGTGCACTTGATAAACTCGGCTGCCAAATACTGAAAATCGTTAAATTACCTGTAAGCTGAAACAAACAATCTACATAGAATTTATTGAAATTTACACAAATTCTGTTCAGTTGATATAAAAATGTTCAGTTATTGGATGACGTTTTCGCGAGATGGTGCTATACTATACATGAAATGGCGTTCGTCTTATTTATGTGCAAATACGCTACAGCAGCCGAAGATTCCCAATGTATAAGGATTTTCCCGAGAGAACCCCTTCCCTTTATCTCCCGTCCATCACTTTTTGATCAGCAGAAATCACAGCAGCCGGAAAAACAAATATTTTTACATCAGGCATATTGCGTTTTTAGTTGATTTTTTCTTATCAAAACGCTTTTAAATAAACCCCTAACTGTAATCAGCTAGAATTATATTGTTTTCGGTTCGGTTTTTAATAAACAAAAAAAGCCTTTTTGTCGATTATGTTCAGACAGTTTTTCCGTTATCCCGGGAACGAAAATTCACATTGAAGCAGCCATTAAATTGCATGCCAAAAATGGACAGCGATCCTTCAGCCTGATACTTTTTTTATAATCAGCCGTGATGAGGAGGGGCAGCGCGGATTCCTCAGTCCATATGCTTTAATGGTAAAATATTTGCCCGCTCTGTCGCATCAATAAATTGGTTTGGTTAACGGCAACATACTTTCTGCAATAAGTTTATCATTTCTAACTTCTCTCTTGTACATGTCAGATTTAATTACAGACATATTACAAACAAGCCTTTTTATGACAAGGATTAAATTTTGATATTTTTATAAAATATACTAGACAAACAAAAAAAATAGTATATTATTATTGTTATTGGCTCGTTCGGATGATATGGAATTTGAGTCAATTAATTTTCAAATTGTCGATCCGTTGCTATCAGATAGATTACGTTAGGAGGATAAATATGTATACCATGTCCAACATAAAAAACCTCTCCTTGAAGATTGTACTCGCTGAAAAGAATACAATCACATCGGCCCAACCTACAAACTACCAAAAATTCCCTTATGTTAAACTTTTCTACGTTACATCTGGGGATGTTTCTTTAATAATGAAAGAAACGACGGAAAAGCTTTCAAAAGATCAATTGATCTTATTGAATCCAAATGTAGAGTACTATTGGGACCTGACAGGGGATAAAGCAGCAGAGATCATCGAAGTCGGCATCCACGGTTTGGAGTTCTCAAAAATCGGGGACGCAGAAAGCGATTTCTCTTATTACCGCCACAATGATGGTGAAAAAGAAACCGCAACTTTCCTGAATTTATTGCTGGATGAAATGAGTACACGCAACCAAGGCTACGAAGAGGTCAGCAAACGTTTCGTCGAAATCATCCTGATCCACTTGTTGCGTCTGGAAGAATTCTCGATCCGGAACTCACTGAACAAGAAGAACCACAAAGAAATCCAAACGGTCAAGAATTACATGAAAGTGAATTACCACAAGAACATCACGTTGGATGACTTGGTGGATCTGGTCCACATCAACAAATTCTACTTGATCCGCATCTTCAAGCAGGAAGTCGGCATGTCGCCGATCGACTACTTGATCCATATCCGTATCGATGAAGCGCAAAAAATGTTGCGCAACACCAATATCGCAATCGCCGATATTGCACACTTGGTAGGCTTCCAATCACCTTCGCACTTCTCGAAAACATTCCGGGAATTGTCGAACTGCACGCCTTCACAATACCGTCGTCAAGGAAACCAATAACACAAAAAGAAGAAGCCGCGACTTTATGCGGCTTCTTCTTTTTGTTCCTCCAACGCCCGCAAATAGTCTGCCGCCTCGCGCGGCCTGCGGAAATGATGGATTTCGATGCCAGCCGGCGCCTGATCCAATAAGGCAATCAAGCCTGGGCGGTTGTTTTTGTTGAAATTCCAGATAAATTTCATGAAATCCCAATCGAAGCGCTCCGGGCAACCTTCTCCCATATCGGGACGGGTGCGCTTGCGGTTCAAAACGACGCGTTTCAAAGCGCGATAAAGGCACAATCTTCTTGGGTAGTCGAAGAAGAAGACTGTGCCCGCACGCTCCAGCCTGATCGGCAGGCTCCGTTGATAATTGCCGTCGATTATCCAGTTCCCTTCTTTGACCAGTTCTTTTTGGATCCGGTCCTGTTCCGCATCAGAGCGCAACTCCCAATCAGGAAGCCAATATAGTTTATCGAGATGATGCAACGGATTGCCCGTCACTTGCTGCAGCTTGCGCGAAAAAGTGGACTTCCCCGATCCGCTACATCCGATGACGACAATCCGTTTCATTGCCTTCCCACTCCCGCTGTCCTTCATTATTGCCAAAGCGATTCCTCCTACCGAACGAGAAATTTTCTTCTATCAACCAGTTTACCACAGCGCAAAAGCTACGGATAGTAACTGATACACCCCCGCAACTAATGGTATACTGGAATTAAAAACAACGGAAGGAACGATGCAAGTTGATACGAAAAGCCCGAAAAGAGGATTGCCCTGAACTCTATGATCTGATCTACGAAATTTTCGTTGATATGGAATTACCGCTGCTCGATCTGTTGGATCCGGATGTCCTGAAAGCCGCGATGGTTCGAGCCATGCACGAGGACGTCTACCGATTCAGTTACCGGAATGGCCTCGTCTATGAAGAAAACGGTGAAATCCTCGGCTGTTGCTTCGGCTATCCGGGAGCTTCCGAACCCATCATCGATGCCGCACTCCGGACCGCTTTTGAGGAAATGCACGTCACGGCGCCTAGTCTTTTCCCCGACAGCGAAACGTTTGCCGGAGAATGGTATTTGGATTCCATCGTGACGAAGCAGTCAGCTCGTGGAAAAGGTGTCGCCCACCAATTGCTGCAAGCACTGCCGACACTCGCGTCAGCCGCAGGCGAAACCATCATCGGCCTGAATTGCGAAAAAGACAATCTGCAGGCAAAAAAACTCTATGAGAAAGTCGGCTTCAGGACCGTTTCCGAACGGACTTTGAGCGGGCATGTCTATGACCATATGCAATGGGACCTCAAAGGAATATCCTTTATCAAATAAAAAATCAGTCGCCGTTTGTAAAGCAGTCCCGCTATTTATTTAAAAATAATGAAAAAAATATTATAAATAAAGCAAAGCATAGAGTAACTGATAACCCTAACTTTTTTCGTCTGTTCTCCATTCTAATCTTTTTCTCCATCTACATTGTATTGAGATTTTGCTTTTGATTTAAGTTTATTCCGTTCACGTCTAACTCTTAACAACTCAAGCAACGTTAAAAATGCTGCTGTATAGAATCCAGAGCCAATGAAATCTCTATTAATAAAATATTCTATAGCAATCCCTATTAGACTTGCCATAGTTAGACTTATTAGGACATTAAGATACGGATGTTTCTGATAAAATTTCTTATAAAAATTCATGATGTTTAAACCTCAAATCTGTCTATTTATAAAGTTTTATATCTTGTTGCTACAGCTCTTCTAGCACCATCGTATCCAGTGCTCTTATAAAAACCTACCCATCCATTTCCATTTTTATCCCAGTTATTAGCAACGGCTACTCCTGGAGCACCTCCTAGTTTTGTCCAACTACTAGCCGTCAACAAGCCACCCACTGCAGCAACAGGCAGACCTACAGTGGCCGCTACAACACCTATTCCCGAGTACAGAGCTGTATTAACTGCTCCAGCTAGTACGCCTGTTGAAACGGCAATACCTGTGTACTCCCAAGCCCCCCAACTATAAACAGCTGTGCTTGCGAGGCTAATTGAGTTTGATTTTGAAATATGTCCATTATCTTCATAAACAGTTACAATGGCTCCTTCATCTGTATATTCTATAACTACATTTTCTGAGAGCGTGTCAATTAATGGTTGTTTAATATCGTATGCTAGATTTGTTTCATTCTCAATAACCCACAAGGGGTTTGATCTTCATTATTTGATTCTGAGGCACTAGCTGTCGTTCCTGGAATAACTGTCCCCAAAACTAGTGCTGTTAATAATGAAAATTTAAAAACTTTTAGACTCTTTTTCATCTTAATTCTCCATTCTATCATTTTTTCAATACCATTAGAAGATTGACCGTATCCACATTAAACCTCATTTTCTTCATTCAAAGCGTTCTTCTCATTTATAAGTTTCATATTAGTCATACCTTCTTTGTGTGATATCAATACAGAATTTTATTAACTGTTGAAATGAAAAAAATATTATAAATAAAGCACAGCATAGCGTCACTGATAACCTTAACTTTTTTCGTCTGTTCTCCATGTATCTACACTCTTTTTTTTACTATTCTAATAAACATATACCAGTTAAACGCTATTCCCAGCATTAATAATATTCCTCCAAAAATATAAGTGTTCTTACTTACATTTTCAGAGTAACCTAATAAGAAAATAAAAACTAAGGAAATGAGCACTATTCCAAATATCAAATTAACGATTGTATAAAGTGATTTTTTCATACGTCCTACCTCCAAATATTCAGTGTCACCTAAAATGGCACCTCTTGGATTATCTTAATGTTTCAATCAGGTCTTTTTTAGCAGCTGCTGAAGCAGGCATGACAGAAAAAATCAACCCGATCCCAGTCGATACACTTATGGCTAAAAAAACAGTTGAAAATTCAATCGAAATTGGAATATCAATGATCGATCCTATGATATACGCGGAACTGATGCCTACAATATAACCCACAATCCCTCCAAACAAGGTCAGTGTGACGCCCTCCAAAAGAAATTGCATCCGAATGGAATTTTGGGTCGCTCCTAGCGCACGTCGAATCCCAATTTCCTTTGTCCTTTCTGAGACAGAAATATACATCATATTCATTACCCCTACACCTGCAATAAATAGTGATATTCCGGCAACCGCTGAAATAAATACGGTGATCGTGCGGAGGATTTTACTGATCCCGTCAGTTAATAAGGCGGTGTCGAATACTTGATACTCACCAAAGGCTTTCATTGCGCCCTTTTCCTTGAGTTGTTCAATCACATCCGTTGTCACGGAACTAGGAGACACCCCTTTTTCTAAGGTTACGGTCAAGGAAGATTTTTCAGTTGTATCATTGAAATAGTGCAGATAAGTTTTTTTGGGAATTTGAATGTTGCTTTCTGGCATCGAAAATAGGCTTTCTGACTCCGTGCCTTGATAAATCCCGATTATTTTGAATAAATGGCCATCTAATTCAATGCCACGATCCAATGCATTTTCAGCACTTCCATACATCTCTTCTGCGGTAACGGAATCTATCATAGCTACTTTATCCAGCGTTTCATTTTCATATGCGGTCAGCTGCCGTCCGATAATGGGGTCCTTACCCAGATCATTTATTAAAGAAACTTGTTTATTTTGTTTTTTGCCTTTGATGTAAATGCCTTTATAAATGTTCGAATAATCGGGGTCAGGGTAATTTGCGGATTTCACTCCCGCAACTTGCTTTACGGTTGCAACGTCTACATCTGTGAAATAATCCAAACTGCTGTAGCTCAGACTATCGTTACTTGGGGCATAATTTACTTGTATTGTTACTTCATCCGTTTCACCATTCGTTAAATTCTTTAACGTTTCTTTCTCAAATCCGCGACCGATTGATAAAATAGTGATGACGGAGGCAATCCCAATAACAATGCCAAATATTGTTAACAGGCTTCGTTTTCTGTTTTTTAAGATTGCTTTAGTAGCGGTTCGCCAATTAACGTATACATTCATTGGCGTAACGCCTTGTCTTCAATAATCTCGCCATCCCGAATACTTATTAACCTTGAACAATAAGGGACCATATCAGGGTTATGTGTGACGAGAATAATCGTAACCTGGTCTTGGGTATTCAAATCCACAAACAACTTCATAATCTCCTCCGAAGTATGTGAATCCAATGCCCCCGTCGGTTCGTCTGCGATGAGGAATTTAGGTTGGTTAATCAACGCTCTGGCAATTGCCACGCGCTGCTGTTGGCCGCCTGATAACTGTTTCAGGTGTTTATCCGCTTTATCGGCTAGGCCAACTTTTTTCAAAACAGCCATTACCTTTTCTTCTGTTTGATGAAATTTATAGCCATTATAAAGCAAGGGTAATTCAACATTTTCAAAAACAGTATTATTTTCGATCAAGCTGAAATTTTGAAACACAAAGCCCACAGTTCGATTCCGGATTTTTGAGAGGATTTCATCGGAAGAGGTCAATAAAGTCTTTCCTTCAAATAAGTACTGTCCTTCGAATTGTTTATCGATGAATCCCAGTAAATTAATTAAGGTTGATTTGCCCGATCCCGATGGACCCATAATGGCAATCATTTCACCTGGAGCAATCGCCAGATTAATATTTTTTAGGACATGCAGGCTTTCTTCATCGTTCTTATAGTATTTATTCACATTAACCAAACTGATCATCTAATTCACCATCACTTCTTGGCCGTCTTTTAAATCTTGGGACGGATTGGAAATAATTCGATCCTTTTCTTTTAATCCCTCTGTGACAACAAAAACACCGTCTCTATTTTCTGACAGGATGGGTTGTTTTTTGACAGTTCCTTTGGAATAGACAAAAACATACTGCTTATCCTCTTCGTTCAAGATTGCCTTTTCGGGTATACGCAGTTCATTAACGGGTACATAAATTTGGCAACTATACCCATATTGTAAATTTTCTGATGGTTTTACTTTGAAGGAATAATTTGCCAAATTGGATTGTGCCGTCGCAGTCCCCTCCGTTGCTGCAGATTCCGGCAATATACTGACTTCTGTGATCGTACCTGCGATTTTTTTATTACTGTTCAGCAATTGGATTTCCACAGCTTGATCTGTTGCTAAGTGTCTGTAATCATACTCGGAAACTAATGCTTTTATGATTGTGTCTTTGCCTAAAATTTTAATAACGGGAACACTCGCATTTGTTTTCCCTTTCGGTTCCACAATGGCGGTTCCGTCAGTTGTTGCTGCTACATTTGTTGTAATTTTATTCTTGGCAAGTTCGATATTTTGAGTGGCAGTGGATAAATCTAAATTTGCGGAATCTAGTGCCTGCTGCGCTTGTGAGATGACTTCTTCCTGGGAAGAGATAGCTTCTTTATACTGATCCATTTTAGCTTGTTCTTCTTGGCGAATGGCTTGCCCTTCCATTGAATCGGCATCGGCATTATTGAATGTACTTAATGCTTCATTCAAACTATTTTGAATATTTTGTTTTTTTGTATACGTATTGTCCAGATTTTCTTGTGCATTGTTCACCGCTAAAGTTAGTTTATCGAGCGTTTGTTGCTGTTCCGTTATTTGATCTTGTACGGTTTCGTTTTGATAGATCAAGACTACCGTGTCTGCACTGATTTCTTGATTATTGGTTACTAAAATTTCGGAAACCTGACCCTTTGTCTGGTCAAAATAGAATTCCTCTACATTTTGAGCTGTAACGGATCCGTTAAAAATTAAATCATCGGCTTTTTTTATCGTTACCGCGTCATAGGAAGCCACTGCAGGTTCCTGCTGCTGTTTTTGTTTGAAAAAAAATGCCGTACTGATCGCTAAAATGGCGATCACTCCCCATACGGCACTAAAGATTATGCGCTTCTTTTTGGACAGTGGTTTCATTTTAAAGCCTTTTTTATTCGTTTGTTCTTCCTTTGCCTTGTTTCTCTTCATTTCTTACGCCTCTGTTTCGGCTTTAAATAGGTAGATTATGGCCAAAATAGCCGGTATGGAAACCAGCGCTTGAAGACCCATACTGACCATAGAAACCATCTTGGTAATGTCAGTAAATCCTTGAATTTCTATTTCGGGAGTGAACAGTAAGGAGTAGATAATCCCGGTTACTATCCAAAATATATGGAGGTAGTACGGTGTTTTTGTAGTTGAGACGCCTTCTTTCAGTTTTTTATGTGCAGATATAAGCATAATTAGGATTGTAATCGAGATGATTACGCCGATAACGGCATAAGCTTTTGTCCCTATACTATTTGCTTGATCATATAATTGCGTGGCTGAAGATCCGTAGACGGCTTCTGTGTAGAGCGATTTGTCAGGATTTAAGACTCCCCTTAGCCCTACAATTGATGTGAGCAGCCCCAGAGCTTTTAGCACTAATAACACCATATTCCAATTTTTAGCCTTTTTAAGGTAATTCTTTTTGTCTTTTGTCTTCATTTTAGATTACACACCTTTTCATTGATATATTTTAATAATTGATTGAGGACAGCTATAATTACTGATTTCAAGGTCAGCGGCATGGATCAGCTTTCATTTTTTAAAAAGTAGTATGTTCCAAAGAATACCGTAAGCATCATGAGTGCGATCAAGTTGAAATGCAGCCTGGACAGTAAAACAAGCATCGTCAGAGCCATTAAACTTGTGGTGATACTATTTCGATTGATGATCAGCATGACTATTAAACAAATGCATACCACTATTAATCGATAATCCAGTCTGTTAACTTGAAAGTCCAAATAAATCAGAAAAAAAGTAGCTAGCAATGCGAAAAAAAGCATTACTTCTGAAATCTTCATATGACCGACTTCCTTTCTTAATTTGTTGTTGAATTTTATAACGGGAGTCAGGGTCCATTCTTGATGTATAACTTTATTGAGTTTCTTGCGCATTATTATGTAAAAAAAGTGCTATAATAACAGTTGAAAACTCCCATTTAAAGTTCTGTGAGTCTTCTTAACGCTTATAGTTTGTTAAGCAGCAATCAGTGTCTTTCTCGGTCTTATCTTCATAGGAAAACATTGGGTGTTATGACCTTTACATGAACCAATACCCCCGTTTCAAATTAAAATTAAAAAGACTTCAAAAAGTCCATGTCCCTAAAGTCAGTTTAAATGATTCCTATATCGAGAGGTATGAGTAAATTCGGCAACCCACCATGTATTCATGGACATATCCACCTTTGTAAAGATAGAATATTTATGGAAGACTACATAATGAACATAAAATGATTCGAAATAAAAAGGAGCGGCTATATGGATAATGTAATCGAAGAAAAGTTGAAAAAAATAGAAGAGGAGATACTGTTAAAGAGAAAGAATCCATTGTTTGATATCGGGAAAGATGGAAATGTATCCTTTACATTGAATGGTGAAAAAAACTGGATTCGAAAAATTGATACACAAGAATATGGGAACTTATAAAATTGAAGAGGAATATGGTGTAGCTTTAACTGCCTATTTATCAGAATTCAAGAAGAATTTCCCCTCTTCCTTTGTGGATCTCGTGCAAATGGAATTATCAAAAAAAAGTACGGACAGACTGTCGTTAGGGAAAGTTTATTTGTTTCTTTCTCTGAATCAAAATAAACCACAGCCCCTTCCAACGAAGAATCAGATTGCGGTCAGACTGGATATTCTTTTTATTTTGTGTGATTACCTTGATGATATTTTAGATGGGGATAGTGCGGTTGCTTTACCAAAAAATGAGTTGCTCATTAATGCCATGTCTTTACTTTTTATAAGTATAGGAGAGCTTTGTGAACTCACCAAAAACTATCTCGATGCCTCTAAAATATTATATTTCCTCACAGAATCAATAAATGGGGAGCGTTTCGATTTTTATTCAACACTTTCAGAAGATTCCTCTGCAGAAGTTTATTTTTCTAAGATGTTACAGAAATCTACTCCTTTAGTTCAACTGGTCTTCTACCTTGCGTGTCCTGATAATGAACTTATCTGGAAAGACTGTGCACAAAATCTCTCCACTGCCTTTCAATTGCAAAATGATGCGCTGGACTGTATGGACACAAGCAAATCGGATTTGGTTTTATTTAAGGAAACGCTCCCCTTTATTAAGGCCTTTGAATACGCAACTATAGATAACAATAAAATGTTTCTTACTATTGTTGAGAATAGAATGACAGATACGGATTCTCTAGCTTTCTTAGCATTTTATATGGAAGAATGCGGTGCGGTTGAATATTGCTTAAGAGCTGCCTCGCTTTACTTTGAAGAGGCTTTCCAAATTCTAAAAAATAATGCTGACATCTCTGCAAAAGCGTTTACCTTATTAAAGAGCTATTTAAAGGAGTAACAAAAATTTGAAAATCATGAAAACAGCTGGCGTTACAATACCTTGGCTTACTGTACTGACCTATATATTCTATTACCTAACCGCAACAGAACACACGGATCTTATTTATCTCTTTATTGGTGCCTATATTTTTTCGTTGGGCAGTTTTATTTATTTAAATATACCCGACTATCCTTCTTCTTCCAGGTTTTATAATTTAACTACGATTATGGCTTTGATGTTCTTGTTTATTTACTCTGACGTCCCATGGCTCAATTTTACTGGGTTAGTGCTTTTGTGTCTTTGTCCCGTTTCGCTTTATTTATTTCTATACTCATTTATTCAGTCAGAAAATAGAAAACTATTTAAAATAAGTTTGTTCATTTTAACGGGTAGTTCAATTTATTCATTTTTTTCTTTTATTTTCGGCATTTATCCGGAATTAACCTTGCTGTTACTGTTGACTATTTCAACCACTACGAGCTATATAACTATATTTAAGGAACGCAAACTGTTCTTCAGTTCATTGAGTTTTAAATTTTTAAGTTTTTCTATTCTGTTGGCCTTTATTCCATTTATCGTTAGTTATTCCTTGCCAGCTGTCTTTTCGTCTGGCTTATCAGGCGATCCGAGGACAGCTTTATTAGTTTTGGTATTTCCGACCTGCATTGCCTGTATCTTGAGTTATATGAAGACGATTTCGTTGCCGGATAACCTTATTTTGAATATGGCAATCAATATTTTAAGCTTTTGTTTTTTTATAATCATCAGTTGGCTGAAATTCTCTTTGCAAAATAAATTGATGGTCACGCTGCTTTTTTATTTCTTTTGTCATCTCTCTCACTTTTTAATTCGATTTATTGAGCACTTGAAAAAAATGAGATCCGAAAAAAATATTGAAGAGTTGAACAATGAAAAAATAGAACTCCTGAATCAGGTTACGTATTCTAATTTTATGAATAGCGTGTCCAATTTACTACTGAACCGATTGAAAGGTGAAACAAAAAGTTCGACAATATTAGTTATGATGCAATCGAACAATCAAAGGTTTGTGCTTTGTCAGTCCGGAAGCAGAATTTCCCGAGCAATAAAAAAAGAACTCTTTTCGTCGCTCTCTTCAAAGCAAGAAGTACCTATACGTGGAAAGACTTACCATTATTTATCCGTTTCAAGATTTCACGAAAAGTTATTTGTCTTTATAGAAAAAACGGACTATTCGGTTGATTTAGACCATATAGAGGATATCCTGCATCAATACGAAGGGATTATTACGACTATCAGGAAAATGCATACCAACCAGCAAAAATATATTGATTCATCGCTGGGAACAACCGAATTATTACAAGCAAAACTATTCAATAATCTTGAAAAAGAAAAAACAAAATATACACATTACTTGCACGATAATGTCCTGCAGTCCGTTATCGGATTACATACCCTTGTATCAAATCTCCATGGAGATGATGAAATAGAATCCTTGGTACGCATAGAGTTTTCAAAATTGATCCGATCTATACGAGATGAAGTTTTTAATATTTCTCCATCTACATTATATTATTTAAGTTTTGAGGAGAACATTCAGATTCTGATAGAAGATTTCAATCACAAGTATCCTGAGATAGAGTTTTTGTTGATTTATCAGTTAAATGAGGAACTGCCTAGACACTTAGTAGCTCCTGTATATAGAGTCATTAAAGAGCTCAACGAAAATATCGGGAAACACTCGCAAGCTACTTTTGGAATAACCAAAATACTCAACAGAAAAAATATTCTATCCATAGTCATTGAAGATAATGGAAAAGGAATACATGATTACTTTAAAATTGAAAAAAATTTATTTAAGGGGAAAGAACATATCGGACTTCTTTCTATAAAAAATGATATAAAGTGGTTAAATGGATCTTTTAAGATTTTTCCAATGGGAATAGTTAACCCTGGAACCATCATAGAAATAAACATTCCTTTTGAAAAAGGTGAAGCCTTATGAGAATACTGTTAATTGACGATCATCACTTAATCGGAAGAAGTCTGGAGATATCGCTCAAAAGTTATTCTGAAATATCAGATTTTTTTTACCTATCTGATCCAGAGAAGGCTCTTGAAGTTGTAGATTCCTACGTGCCATCCATCATCTTAATGGATATTCACATGGGCGAATACAACGGACTGGAAATAGGGAGTCAGATACTGCAAAACTACCCGGTAAAACTGGTTTTTTTGTCAGGATTTAGCCTGATAGAATATAAGGAGAGAGCTTTTAAGATTGGTGCTCATGGTTTTTTTGATAAACACATCGAAGCGGATGATTTAGTGGATAATCTGAAAATCATTCAATTTGAAAACAAGAAAATTTTTCCTGAATTTAAGGGTAAAGGGCGAATCCTTTTAACAGACAGAGAAAAAGAAATTTTACAACTGATCTCTCAAGGAGTTAAACAAACCGCGGTTGCATCTGAACTGGGAATTTCGGAAAGGACCGTTCGAAATCATATGTATTCTGTAAATGAGAAGCTGCAAACGAATACTGTTGTTGAATCAGTAATTAAAGCGATTGAATTGGGCATTATCAATGTTCGCCTACAATAATGCTACCCGTTGGAAAAGGAAAAGAAGTATCCAGAAAATGGTTCATTTCTGGACACTTCTTTTTTGTTTGATTTTTTTCTAAAAGAGCTGAAATGCGGGTTTACGGTTATACTTCATTGACAATATCTTAGAAAAATAAGAAAGCAGCCTCAAGCGGCTCTGTTCGTTTGGTATGTTTAGGCGTTCCCTTCCTTACTCCATGATTTGAGGTAAGAGGTTGTCAGTGTCGCTCAGATTATATTCTGTTAGAGAAAAACGGGTGACAAAGGTATATGATTCGCCGGTTGACGGTACCACGGTAGATTCGGAGTGGACAACCGTCAGAAAATCCTCATCATTGATTTCATAGGTAATGGTTAGATCCTGATAATCAGTATTCTTTATCTCCTGCAGCTGTGTTTCCAGCTCCTGGATAACCGTTGCCTCTTCATTTTCCTGCTTCAATTCGTCTATGCTTCGCTGGATTTCTTCCACATTTCTCGCTTTTAGCCTGTCGGCATAGGTGTCGCTCAGAATGAGCTTATATGACATACCTTCTTCCTGTTCCTCTACTTGGCTCTCTGTTATTTCGGATTCAACTAAGTCGTTCTCAAATAGCGGATCTAGAAGGTCTTGTAAAGGGAACCCGGTTGAAGAAGTCTCTACCCATGGCGCTTCCTCTTGCCCAGTCAAACGGATTTTCTGGTATTGCTTTCCATTAATCTGCGTTACTTCTGCAGTGTTTTCTCCTCCAAAAGAAGTTTTTTGATGCCAATCATAATCAGAATCCGTTTTTTTCACGAAGGATCCTGCTGAGGTTTGATTGATCTGTTCCGGACCACCTTTTGTAGAGAACAGCGTCTCAAATCGGGCATTATCCAGTTCCGCATTCTTCTCCGCCGCGCTCTCGATGGATTGCACAATGCTCATGGTGGAGGAGGTAGAAGACCCACACCCGCTTAACACAAGCATACTTGAAAGGAAGGATATTGTAGCTACCATTGTTTTTTTCATCATTCTCAACACCATCCTAGTAAATTTAAGATATTTAAAAACAAGCTTTTTTATGGGCATGTCCTTCACTACAATTACGCCATAATTATCACCGAAAACGTAACTCTGGATGTAAATCAAAAACCCCTGGCACATGTTCCATGGCTCTTTTTATAGTTACTATTTTTATCTTGTCGTTGCGTAAACAGTTCCACTATACACTGAGTAGTATATAATCCCACCAAAGGTTTCAACCGTATAACTCTTTACTAATGGTAACGTTCCTTTCCAAGGAGTCAAATAGCCACTCGGCTCACTTACAGTAATAGAGCTTGCTAAATAAGGACTGCCAAAATTTTGTTTTGTAACAGTCATAGTCTTAGAAATAACATTTGCATACGGAGTAATCATACCTTCATCAGAAGTCATATAAACTTCAAGATCAGAAGGATTGAGCACACTTCCATTTTCATCAGTAAAGACGAAATCGTTTGGATCTAACTTCACTTGGTTATTGGTAATCAAAGACAAATCTTTACTGCTAGCTGCGCTAGCAAATGTGAAAGAAGAAGAAAAGGCTAAAAGAGACAAAAGTAAGGAAAGAGAGATAAAACATTGACAATAATTAACAACTTTTTTCATGTTAACTCCTCCAATTATTATTGGTTTTCCTGAATGATTCATACTTTTTCAACTTGAAATTAGTATACTATGTTACCCGAATTCTAACATGAGTAAAAACGGCAAGTGTTCCCTATAAATAGATTTTATATGCCAAATCCACTTGCACATTGGAAGATAATGCTTTTGGTCTCATCGTGATATAATCGTTACTAAGTATGTATGGAGAAATTACAGTAAGTATTTCATTCCAAGATAGATCGAATAGTAGCTCATAATCATAATACTCTCTTTCTGTTTGTGGCAACTATGTCTACTGGGCTCATAGAACATATATTAGAAAACAAACAAAAAAATCAGCTGCAGTGATTAATGCTGCGGCTGATTTTTTTGCGATTTCAGATCAAAAAGGAAGGTGGAGCCTTTTCCCGGTGCGCTTTCGACCGACAAAGTGATGCCATGGCGATCGGCTATCTGCTTGGCGACGGCCAATCCCAGACCGGTACCTTGCTTGTTAGTTTCTTCATTTGATTTGAAGAACTTTTCGAAGATGTACGGTTGATCCTTTTCCGGGATCCCTGGCCCGTTGTCAGTGACAGCCAATCGGCAGCCCTCACCCGCGCCAGTCAAAGTGACCCGGATTTCACTTTTTTCCGCGGAAAATTTGACGGCGTTCTCCATCACGGCAAGCAGCATCTGCCGTAACCGGGTATAGTCCCCCATCAGCATGAACGAAAGCGGCTCCTTTGTGAAAGTCAGCGTGATTTCCTTTTCCCTGGCGATATAGCGCACGGAACGGATGGCATTCTCGACGACGTCCACAAAATTCAAGGAACTCATTTCCATTTGATAGTCCGGGTTCTGCAGCCGCGACAGCTCCAGCAGATCGTTGATCATCCGCTCCAGGTGGATACTTTCGGTCAGCATCTGTTGGTGGTATTCATCGATTTTTGTTGGATCCTCGACGACATGATCGTTCAAGGCCTCCAGAGATCCACGGATGACCGTGACCGGCGTGCGCAATTCATGGGAGATGCTTGTGATGAAATCCTTGCGCATCTTGTCCAGCTTGGCGCTCTCTTGCGCGGCTTCCGACAACTTGTCCGCCAGAATATCGATGTTGGCAGCAAGCGAACCCATTTCATCATTTTGGATAATCCCCGTATGCACTTCATAGTGGTTATCCGCCAACTGCTGTGTCGTTTCTTCCATCTTTTTCAACGGCTGGATGAACCGTTTCGCCAACAGGACCGCTATCCCGACGGCAGCGATCAAAGCCAAAGCCAAGCTGATCCCCAAAGTCGAAAATCCTGACCGCACGGCAGTCTGCATGTTTGCGATATGGTTGTGCAAAAGGACTGCAGCGATGACCTCCCCTTCTGAGGAGAGCACCGGTGCTCCGACCGTGATGGAGCTATCCTCCAATAACGGGCTGAAATCCTCGCTGAAGGCGACGTCCCCTTCGAATACCTCATCGACAAGCGCAAGCGCGGCGCTTGGTAGTTCGGCATAGGTGATTTCTTTTTTGCCGGTCCCTACACTGATTGTCTCTGCGGATTGGTCGACAATCCACACCTCGCCCATCGCGATATCCTGAATGGCCGTGATGTAGGCGTTGTATCCGCTCACAGTATTACGGCCGGTCGTACCCATGGCACCGCTTTGTACGAGCAGGCTACTATTTTCGATTTGCTTGCCGGTAGCATTACCATTCGCAGTGGGCGCAGCCGAATCTAAAGCGGGACTCCCGTCTTCCAGATAATCGGCTACGCCGGCCGCGATCGCCTCAGCCCGTTCCTGCATATCCGCCCGATAAATCTCTTCAGTATGCTGGGTGAACAGCAGCAGGAAGGCCCCTCCGACAACCAAGGAAAACAGCAGGATGACGGAAGTGAAATAGAGGACCAGCTTGCGGGTGATCTTATACTTCATCCGGATTCACCTCAAATTTGTAGCCGATGCCCCAAACGGTTTTGATGTCCCACGACGGATGGGGAATCTGATCGATTTTTGCCCGCAGCCGTTTGATGTGCGAGTCCACCGTCCGATTATCGCCGAAATAGTCGTAGCCCCAGACGCTGTCCAACAGATTGTCGCGGCTGAATACCTTGTTCTTGTTCGTCGCCAAAATCCAAAGCAACTCGATCTCTTTTTTCGTGAGATGGACTTGCTGCCCAGCAATTTTCACGATGAACTCATCCAGACGGATTTCCAGATCTTCATGGACGTAGAGTTTATGCTGGTCCTGATTGTCCGGCGTCTGATCCAACCGCCGCAGGATTGCCCGGATGCGCGCCATCACTTCACCCGGTGAAAAAGGCTTGACGATGTAGTCGTCCGCTCCGATGTCCAGGCCCATGATCCGTTCAAAATCTTCCCCTCGAGCTGTCACCATGATGATGGGAACCGAGGAGACTTTCCGGATTTCCCTGCACACTTCGAAGCCGTCCTTTTTCGGCATCATCACATCCAGCAAGATCAGATCGAATTTGCCTTCCCCGAATTCCTGCAGTGCCTGTTCTCCGTCATAGGCGACGACCGCCTCGTAGCCATCCTTTTCTGAATACTCCTTCAGGATGGCGGTTATCTGTTTATTATCATCCGCAATCAATAGCTTTACCATCGTACTCCCTCCTCGGGGAAATCATACTTAAAAAATATGGCAAGATTATGTTTTCACCCCGATAATACCATACAAACGTGCCGTAAAAAACACGATTCTGCCATACTTTTTGATTATTCTTAGGTCAAGCAAGAAAAACAAAAAACATTCCAGGGGGAAACAAAAATGAACAAGACAAGAATCATGACTATCCTATCCGTTGCAGGCTTATTTGTTGGAGGTGCAGCACCGGTACTGGCAGCGAGCGACACGGCAGCCCAGAACGGCACGATGACCCAAGAGCAAATCAAATCAGGCGAATGCACAAATGAAGGCGCAAAAAAACAAGGCAATGAAGATGCAACTATGAAACGCGCCCGCGAGAAAAGCGGCACGTGCGATGGAACTGGCACGCAAGCCAATAAGGACGGCAACCAAAACGCTACGGGCGAAATGGACGGCGACGGCAACCAGTACGGTGCAGATGAAACGGACAATGACGGCAAAAACGGCGTCCGCGATCAATCTTGCCAAGCTGAATAACAGTCAAGCAGCCAAGTAAATCGCATTGCACTTCGAGATGAAGGCACTGCAACAAAAAGGGACGGTCTCGTAATGAGACCGCCCTTTTTTGTGCATATTCCACTTTTGCAGCTGAAATCCTACAGATAGAGAGAACAAAGCTGCAAAAACATACCCACGAGCTCCGGCCAGGGTCTCGTTCGCCGGAGGAGCCGGTAAATAACTGGGCTCTTCTCCGATGCAGCTTTAGCTGGTCGGAGGACGGCATCTGAATGTGAGGTCAACTCCGGCGAAGCCTCCTTAGCCGGAGTTGGGCAGCCCCACTACTTCTCCAAGCAAAAACTCCTCAACCTATCCAATGATTCGCCCCATAACTCATGACCGCAAGCAGCGCCATATAGGCGAGGAAAACAAAATCGTTGCCGGAAAAACCTATCTTATAATAATAGGTCCGGCTCTCATTGCCGGAAAACCGTTTCGCTTCCATCGCCACGGCGATGCGGTGCGCCCGCCGGATGCTTCCTGACAGCAACGGAATCGTGTAGACCTTCATCTTGAAGAGAATACCCTGCAAGCCTTTCACCCTTTCGCTGCCGCGCACCTTGCGGGCATTGCGGATCGTTTCGAACTCTTCCGTCATGATCGGGATCAACCGCAGAGCCGCCATAAAGCTGTAGGCGTATTTCGGATCCAGCCGCAGCTGCTGCATCAGCGAATAGAATAAATTGACCGGACGGGTCGTCAATGCGAAGGTCAAGCCCAAAACGGCGAAGACCATGGCGCGCAGGCCGATCAGCATACCCCGCAAAAAACTCTCCTCGGTGATGCGGATCAGCCCCCATTCGAACCAAAGCGTTTCGCCTTTCCCGAACAGGATCATGGCGCTGGCTGTCGACACGAAAATAGCGCAGAAAGGGATCAACAACAATAAGATCCGCTTCAACGGCTGTCCCGTGAACAGCAGGAACAGGACCAAAAGCCCGCTGCCGATGAATGCCATAATCTCAAGATTGCGGACAAACAGTACAGCGATGCAGAGCAGCAGCGCCATGCCTAATTTCAAGCTGGGATTGACACGGTGGAGCCAGGTTTCTTTCGCTTGTTCCCATTCCTTCATCCGCATATCCCCCCTTCCAAGCGCAAATCAGCGGAGAATGCAGTCCGCATGTCAGTAGCCGATTCCGTGGTGTCCCGGATTTTGCCATCAGCAACCGTCCAAAATGTTGTGCCGTAGTTCCGGGAGAGCGTTTCATCGTGCGTCACCATCAGGATGGCGGCGCCCTTTTTCCGGTAACTTTCCAAAAATCCCAGCAAGGCAAAAGTGTTTTTGGAATCCAGCCCGAAAGTCGGTTCATCCAAAAGGATCACTCGCTGTCCTTGGATGATCGTCGCCGCTACACTCAGGCGGCGCTTTTGCCCCATCGAAAGTTGGAAAGGATTTTTCTCCCGCTGCCCGCTCAATTGGAAAAGCTCCAGATATCCCTCCACAAGCTTCTCGATATCCGAATTTCCCTTTCCGTCCAGCCGCAGCGAATAGGCCATCTCTTCATGGACCGTATTCGCCACGAACTGGTATTCCGGATTCTGGAAAACGAAAGCGACCCGGTCGGCCAACTTCTTCACTTTATTGATTGGCTTTCCATCCAGTTCATAATCACCGCTCGTTCTGATGAACTGCATGACGGCATGCAGGAAAGTACTTTTCCCGGCTCCATTCTGGCCGCGGATGATGATCCATTCACCCGGATAGGCCGCCAACCTTTCTCCGCGGATCTTTGTATCCCCATTACGGAACCCCTTGAAATCGCGCAATTCCATCAGCGGACTCTGTACCCTAAAGTTCTTCCGCTCCCGTTGCAGCGGCGATTCTGCCAGATGCCGGTCCCATACCCCCGGAAACCAGATGCCCTGTTCCTTCATTTCTTCCTTGTGGGCCGAGAAGATTTCTTCGTTCGGCCCGTCGGCGATGATGCGGCCGGATGCATCGAACAATATGAGCCGTTCTGCGAATGCCAGGACATGATCGATTTTGTGTTCCACAATGACGACCGTTTTGTCCTTGCAGACTTTCTTCAGGACTTCCCAGATCGCTTCCGTCCCTTGCGGATCGAGCATGGCGGAGGGCTCATCCAAAAAGAGCACCTCCGGATCCAAGGCCAACACCGATGCGATCGCCAGCCGCTGCTTCATCCCGCCGGAAAGGCTTGCGATGGGGATATGGCTGTCCGCCAGTTCCAAACCGACTTGCCGGAGCGCAAAATCTATTTTGGCAGCCATCTCTTCGCGCGGAACCGAAAGATTTTCGAGCACGAAAGCGAGCTCCTCATCGACGTAGGGCATGCAGAATTGGCTGTCCGGATCCTGGAAAACATAGCCCCAGGAAGCCGGCGTCACAAGCTTATCGGCCTTCATCGGAACTTCGATCGATTGCGGAATCAGCCCGCTCAAAACCTGCAGCAGCGTAGATTTTCCGCAGCCGGATGGACCCAAAAGCAGCACTTTTTCACCTTCAGCGACCGAAAAGGAAAGGTCCCTGAACAACAACTCGGCATCGCCGGGAAATTTCAGCTTCAGCTTTTCCACATACGCTTGCTGCTCCATTTCCGCCACCCTCCTTAATCCATATCTGTGAAATCTTCAGTCGAAAGCGGGCGGACAAGGTTCGTCACGCCGGTATCCTCCAGGACTTCCGCCAAGTAATAGGCCAACACCCCTGCAAAGAAAATCGAGCCGGCAAAACGGGCCAGCAAGTACAGCTCCAAGTTCCAAGGGGCCAGTTCAGCGATCTGCCCGTTCAAAGCATCCACCACCAGCGAACCCACGCAAGAGGCTGAGGCTGCCAAAGCGGCCACCTTCAGGTCAAAGCGTTTGTATCGGAAAGCCATGAACACCAATTCCGCAAACAGTCCCTGCACCACGCCGGAAAGTAAGACAGTCAGCCCCCACGGCGATCCCAAAAGGAATTCACCTGAAGCCGCAGCGATTTCCGCCAACAGCGCCACACCCGGTTTGCGGATGATGAAATAGGCGACGGTACCGGCGATGAACCACATGCCGTACAGCAACTGATCAAGATGCAGACCCAGCGGCTGCACCGCGTAATAGACCGTTCCCCATAGGATGTAGACGATTCCGAAAGCGATGGCGATGACGATCGTCACCAAAATATCTGTAAGCTTCAATTCTTTTTTCATTTTCTCTGTCTCCTCTTTGAGTTTGATTTTGTCGGTCATTGCTCCAACGGCACCGGCCATGTTTCCATGCGATAAGCCATTTCCCAAAACGCGTATTCGTACTGGCTGCTGATGATGAAATGCTCTTTCATCCTTTCGCGGTCCGCTTCGGTTGCAGATGCGGCAATCCTATCCAGATGCGCAATCTGCTCATCCACCCGGTCCTGAAAATCCTTCCCGCCATAGGTAGCGATCCATTCCTGATAGATCGGTTCTTCAGGTGCCGCATCAATGAAGGCGTCCCCGATCTCGGCATAGAGCCAGTAGCAAGGCAATACAGCGGCGATGACATCCCCCAAACGCCCCGAGTGCCCGGCATGATAGAGATGGGATGTGTAGGCGTAAGCGGTCGGTGCGGGCCTGAAAAATTCTCTTTCCTCCGCGGTGATGCCTAGCCTTTCGGAAAACTGTTCATGCAGACCGATTTCGGCGCTGTACGTATGCTTCGCGAAATCGGCGAACTGGTTGGTCGTTTCGATGTCCGGTGCTTTGGCCGCGCCGAGCGCCAAAATTTTGGCGAAACGCGTCAGGTAATAGGAATCCTGTTGGATGTAAAAACGGAAATTCTCCAACGGCAAGCTGCCGTCCCCGATCCCTTTCACGAACGGATGCTTCATGCTGGCTGCCCAGATCGGTTCGACCGCTTGGCGGATTTGTGCTGAAAATGTCATTGCTTTCCCTCCATATGCTGGAGCGATCCGCCAGGGTCCCGACTTATCCGGACGGCCGCTCTTGATTTTTGCAAACAAAAAAACCACTCTCTTCCCAACGGAAAAAAGTGGTTGTATGTTCCTTATGCAATAGGGACTTACTTAGCCAAAAGAGGCCGCCACTTCCCTACGCTGGTACAAACCAGATCAGGTTCTAAGGGTCTCGAAGTCCTACTTCGATCTCAGCTTTTTGGCGGACAGTCATCCGCCGGTAAAGCACCCCTAGTGGTAAAAAGAATATTCAGTTCATTTGCTGTTGTTCTAATCGTATCATAATTTTTCCGGAAGTCAACTCGTTCTGTTGCACGAAACGTTAGCGTTTCTTGTGTCTATTCACCATATGCAACCAACAACGCTTGTCCATCCGCTTCAAAAACCTGCAGTGCCTGCAATGCCAAATCTTTGTTCAGCATATTGTTCAGGACATCCGGAGGGATCGTGGCAGTATGGGCGCCCGACTCCAAAGAATCGATGACTTGTTGGGAATTTTTGAAGCTCGCTGCCATGATTTTGGTCTTGTAGCCTCTGGCATCGATGAACGTCCGCATCGAACGGATCGCTTTGAATGGATCGATCGCATTGTTCAGCATCCTGTTCACATACGGTGCCAGATAGTCGCATCCGGCTACAGCGGCCAAGATCCCCTGGTCCGCAGAATAGATCAGCGTGCCCAAGATCGCTCTTTCCGGATCGTCCTCTTTCACTTTTTTGATTGTTTCCAAGCCTGCTTGTGTAACGGGAATCTTTATCGAAAGTCGGTGATTTGCATCAAATGTCTTTATTGCTTCATAATCGGCAAACATTTCTTCAGAAGTCGTACCCAGCAATTGTACAAAAAGTTCCGTCGGCTCCAAAGCCAATAAATCTTGTAATTGTTTGAAGCGACTGCCGGAACCGGTCGACAAAATCGTCGGATTGGTGGTGACTCCTTTCAAAAATCCGCTTTTCCAAAAACTTTCGATAGCTTTGATGTCGTTCGAATCAATGTACATTAGCGACTACCCCACAGTTTCCGTGATTTTGATGACGGTGCCTTCCGCGATTTCGTTCACTGCCTTGTTTTCGACATACAGCGATCCTGCCAATTCAGCGACTGTTTCCCCGCTGAAGTTGATGGTGATGTGCCCCAGATCCCTGAGATTTTTATTGACGACATCTCCCACGGCTGTGACGCGATAACTATCCTCGCCGATAACCAACGCGTGTCCTAGTTGAATATCCTGCTCCAGTGCATTTTGTTCGATCAGGAAGCAATAAGGCCGCAATGCTTCCGGAGCATCGTCTCCGAACAATACCATCATATCCTCAGCTAAAAACTCCTTAGCGTTAGGTCCGATTTCTGTGACTACCGTTGAATAAATTGACATTTTTCTTCACCTTTTCCGATTATTAGTTTTTAACCAAGGGCTGAACGAACCCGTTCAGCTTTTCTTTTTCTTAATACAATCCGAAGCTTGCTAACCAAGCGACGAATACGCGGGGCACACCGTTCAGGAATCGAGAATAAAGAACGGATGGCACGCCGACTTCTACTGTTTTGGCTTCTGCTTCCTGCAAGCCTAACCCGACTGGAATGAAATCGCAAGCATTTTGTGTGTTGATGGCGAACAAAGCTGGTAAAGCTAAGCTTGGTTCGATATTGCCTTTACCGATTTCAACACCGATCAATGTTCCGATAACTTGCGCGATTACGGCGCCAGGTCCCAATAGAGGAGAAAGGATAGGCAAGGAGCAGATGAAGCCGATGACCATCAATCCCCAGACATTGCCGGCCAATGGAATCATCAGTTTCGCGAACATATTGCCGATTCCGCTGCCCTGGATGATACCGATCAGCATCGCTACAAAGGCCATGAAGGGGATGATTGTCTGCAAGACTGTCTGCACCGCTTCACGCGCTGATTGCAGCATGATGGCGATCCCTTTACCCGCAGCCAAACCGATTTTTGCCACTACGCTGCCTTTTTCGGCGTTTTGTTGCGTCAGTTTTTTGTCTGTAGTATAAGCGACTTTCTCTTCTGCCACTGGTTCTGCAGTTGCTACGCTTGCTGCCGCTACATTTACTGTTTCGCCAGTGACTTGAATCTGATTCAACCCAACATTTGAAACGTAAATTTCTTCGGTGATGTATTTAGCCAAAGGACCAGATTTACCGGTGGCAACAACGTTGATTGTCGGGATGCCTTTTTGAGGATAGATGCCGCATCTCAATGTTCCGCCGCAGTCGATGATAGCCAAGGCTGTTTCATCATCCGGAATGGATGTTTTGAATCCATTTACAGCTTCCATCCCTGAAAGTTCAGCGATTCGGTCGACGATAGCAGGCTTTTCCCCGCCGCCTACGATGTAGATGAATTTATGTTTTTGCTCTGTCGGTGTGATGATCAGTGGTCCGCCCCAGCCGCCGGAACCTTTTTCGACTTTGATGCTGTTATATTTTGTCATAATGAATACCCCTCTCGTTATCATGCATTTTGTTTGTTTTATGCAACATCTACTTGGTCGTTATTATTGAACTTTCGCTGTTTTGCTCAATTGGATGCCAGATTTTTTGCAGACATAAGCCGTTGTGAAGTCGGTTACATATGCGCCTACAGCATTCATCACAAGCCCGACAAGCAGATAACGGATAGCCAGTGGCGTGGTGCTCAATCCTAACGTTTCAACACCCGAAGCGATTCCTAGGAATACAAACAATTCGCCTGCATTGATGTGTGGGAAAATACCGTTACTTGTATGGTTGTATTGCGCAAGCGCCGCATAGAAACTTGGCTTGTAGAACTCCGGCAAAAATCTTCCTAACGTGAATGATGCGGGATTCCCCAACATGAAGGCTGCCAAGAAAGGCAGGATACAGTTTCTGACCAAGGAATATTTAGAGAAGCGTTGTGCGAGGCCGTTGATTTTTTCCTCACCGATCAGCTTGATCACGACGTTCATGAATACCATCAGCATCAAGACGATTGGGACGATGCCGGTCATCCAGCTCATAAATGTATTTGCACCTAATTGAAATAATCCGATAAAGCTTTCTGCACCTTTAACTAGAAAGTCCATATGTAACACTCCTTATTGTATGTATTATTTCTTACGCGATTTACCCGAACTTAATGTTTGTAATTTTTTTGGTCAGTTCCTTAAATGGCAATTCTTTCTCCGGAATGATTTCTCCGTTTATGAACATCCGGTAATTAGCGACCGCATTCATGATAGTTTTGCGGGTGATCTTGATTTCAGCCAGCACATCCGGATCCTCTGCCTTGATGGCTTCGATCAGTCTGCCGTTGAACTTGTTGTACGGTTTGAACCTGGCCAAGATTGTGGTCCCTTGCAGCTTTTTTCCTCTGACGATGACGCCTTTTTCATCCAGTTGGAACATGATGATCGTTCCGGAAGTCAGCTTCCCTGCCCGTTTGCCTATCGCAACTCTGCCGTCCGCCTTCAGTTCGTTGTATTCATTGCCGAAATGTCTGATCTGAAAAAAGCCCAGTGCGCTTTGGATCAAAAAAGCGCCGACAACCAGAATACCCAATGCAAGCATATTGTTCATCTATTTCGTACCTCTTTTCTCCAGCATCTCAATAAGTCCTTGTGCATCATCCACTTTTTTCAGATCATTGATCAGAGTTGGATCATTGATGACCTTAAAGACAAAATCATATACCTGCATCAAGATTCTCTCTTGCTGCTCAGAAATTTGCTCGGGTGTCACTAGAAATAACATCAAGGAAAAGGCATCGTTGCGGTTGGCCATCGTAATATTCCCCAGGACAAACACCAACTTGTTGATGTTAGGGTCGGTTAAATGGGGGAAAGCTACCTTGTTCTCATAAATCATTGTGTGTCTTTCTTCTTTTTCCACGAACCGGTCCAGGATATCTTCGGACAGACGGTATCTTCTGGAAAGGTAGGACATGATTTCTTCCACGTAATCAAAGTAACCCATCTGGCCTTTTAGATTGATGAGGTGATAACTGATGTCCTCGTTTGTCAGGTATTTGATGTTGTATTGATCTTTTTCCACCGCATAGATCTTTTGGGCTAAGTCGTCCGGGCTGACTAATCTGTCGATTTTGATGACAGGGACTTCGGTGTCCACAGAAATCTCTTCAGTTGTGAAAAGCAGTCGGAACCGCTTCAGTTTTTCTTTCGGCAGGCTATCGGTGTTGAGGTGGACGATATTCATCTCATTCCCGACGATCTCTTTGATCTGTCTGCTGATCAGCTCAAAACTCCCTCTCCCAAGGTTCGTGATGATGCCGACATCCTTTGTGCTTTTCCCTGTGGAATCGTTCGCTTGCCTTTCGTCCAGCATCAGTGCGTAATAGACAGCCAGATAGCTGATGTCGTCCGCGCTGGCGCTCAATTGGTAAAGGCGATTCAGTTCCGAAAGCGAAATCTTCGCCAGCTCGAAGGCTAAAGGATACTTGAGCTTGATCTGCTCCAGATACAGATCCGTGTTCGGGATCCGGAAGACCAGCCTGTTTATCAAGAACAGCAGATGGTATTTGACTTTATCGAAGAAGGCTTCTTCATCGATTTCGATCATGACTTGATCGCGCACCGTCTTCAGCATGCTGGAGACGACTTGTCTGAGGACCTCTTCGTTTTCGGCGTTTTCGGTCCCTTTTACGTAAGCGGAGTTCCTTGTATTGATCGGGAAGGCAAGAAAAGCAATTTCATGCTCATTCAAGGCAACCGCAAATTTGTTTTGCAGCAGTTGGATATAGGCGATGATATTCGCCGAATCCGCCTCAAAGTTTTTGTACATCGGAATCTCGGAAGCTATCGTATGCCCTTGCGAGACCCGGTGAACGCTTACGGCCAGCGCCTTATGAAGCAGTTCTTTCGCCTGCTCATCCAGCTTGTAGTCCCGGACGAGTCCGTCAAGTGCAGCCTGGATTTCTTGGTCCGGCAGGAAGGTCATCTGCAGCAGCTCGAAGACTTCATAGATGAGAACCAAGCGGGTGCCGAATTCGCTGCACTGGAAGGTGATGCCTTTGTTCGGGATTCCGACGACTTTCGCATTGTATTTCTCCAAAAGCTGCTTCAGCTTTTTAAGGTCATTATTCACCGTACTCCTGCTTACGCTCATTTCTTCGGAGAGGTCGCCGATATTCAGATACTCCTCTGTGCATATCAAGCGGTACAGCAGATAGGCGACCCTGCATTCTACCTTATTGAAGTCTTGATGGGTATTGTACTGAAGTGTGTTGAATATGTTCGCCCCCTCCTTTCTGACGATGCCTGCTTGTGATTCATCCTTGTACCGGATTGTTAAGAACCCTTCGTAGACATCGTTCAATTCTGAAATGATCGCTTTGATTTGGTATCTATTTTTTCCCGTTGCTTCCTCGAGACTCTGAAGATCTGTTTCTTTATTTGAGAGTAAACTTCTCAGCAAAACTTCTCTATCGCTTGCCGTTGACATGTTAATGCCCCCATACTATCCTCTAGATTTTCCGCCTGTAATGTTGATTGTTGTCCCAGTGATATAAGCGGATTTGTTGGAAGATAAGAATGCCACCAAGTAGCCGATTTCATCCAATTTTCCGACGCGTCCCAGTGGAATGCTCTTTTCATAGCCTGTGTCCAACTGCTCAACTGGTATGTTTCTTGTGTAAGCCAATGCTTCATTGTAGGCAGGAGTTGTCAATCCTGTTTTTTCGTTGATCCCCGGTGCGATGCCGACGACTTTGATGCCAAATTTACCCAGTTCTTTTGCCCACGAACGCGTATAAGAATTCGTAGCGCCTTTTGTTGCTGAATAGATGCTTTGACCGACCGAACCTTCCATGCCGGATTCGGATGAGATGTTGATGATCGTGCCTTCCACTTTGTTCTTCAGCATGTTTCTGACGACAGCTTGGGTAGTGAATACCATTCCTTTTTGATTGACTGCTGTCATTTTATTGAATGAATCTTCATCAATTTCGTATTTTCTTTCATCACTGTAGACATCCACCAATAAACGCGGCAAGTTCATACCTGCATTATTGACCAAAACGTCGATTTTGCCAAATTTCTCAACAGCTTTTTCGACCATCTCCTCGATGCTCTCGATGGAAGTTACATCTGTTTTCACATTCAGTTTACCATAAACGCTTGTTCCCGTTTCAACACTCAAATCAGCCACAACGACGTTTGCGCCTTGCTGTTTCAAGTGATCCGCGATGTGTAAGCCGATGCCTGAATTGCCTCCTGTAACGATAACCGTTTTTCCGTCTAATTCCAACCAGTTGTTTGCCATAATTTTTGTATCCCCTTTCAATCTTTATATTCCAGAGTATAGACCAAATAAAAAAAAAATTAATACAGTCCTCGGACCGGAAAAGGTGTCCAATTTTTGAACTAATTCAATTGCTGGAATTTAGAGGGAGATGATGAAAATCATATTTGATGGTCTGATTCCTGGAAAAGCGCGCCACGAATGGGAAAAAGTGATTATTTACGCCTGCGGTTTCCAGAGCAGCAAAACTTTATCCAATGAAAAAAGTGAATTAGTGCAACCATCCCTTCTCTGCAGTGCGATTATCTTTGAACTAATCGGACCTGCAAAGTCGAAAAAATACAGCAGGAGAACGGTAAACTGTGCAACTTTTCAGTAACTTATTTCAGCACGCCTCTTTGACGTACTTAATTAAGTACGTTATAATGATGCAAGAAACTAAAAAGGGGGAGATCCTATGTCGATCGTAAATCCAAGCCAAGCCCGCAAAATCTTTTATCAATTACTGAAAGATGTCAACGAAACCCATGAACCCGTCTACATATCAGGCAAAAAGGAAGAAAGCGAAGCGGTTATGGTCAGCAAAAAAGATTGGGATGCTATTCAAGAAACGCTGTACCTTCAATCTTCCGGAGTAGCTGATATCATCCACCAGCGTGAAAAAGAACGTGAATTTGTTGCACTGGAGGATATCGATTGGGATACTCTATAAAAATAGCAAAATCCGCTATGAAAGACCTAAAAAATTTAAAATCCGCTCATTTAGATCAAAAATTCATCGGATTGATGGAGATTTTAAAAGTGAACCCTTTTCAGAATCCACCGCCTTATGAAAAATTGGTCGGAAATTTGAATGATAAATATTCACGACGGTTAAATATCCAACATCGGGTAGTCTATTCTGTTGACATTGCCACAAAAGAAGTCATTATCTGGTCTGCTTGGACACATTACGAAAGATAGTAGCTGCCGCATCAAGGCAGCTACTATCTTTTTTTCTGAAACTTCTCTCCGGGATTGGATTAGCGGGCGTTCCGGCACGTTCCTCCGGTGAACGAAGGCTTCGCCGGAGTTCCGATCGTATTTTCTTGCGTTCTCCGATAAGAAGAGCTTCGTCGGAGTTGCGGTTGAAATTACCGGTGTTCTCCGGTAGCCGTCCGTCTTACCGGAGCTGAGGACAGATCCCATCGCGCTGCTCCTGTAAGCACAAGCAACCCCAAAACCAGAAACGCAAAAAAAGCAGTATGGAATCCCCAAAAGGACCCCATACTGCTCAAATATGTTTTTTAAACAAGATGCTGTTTACTCAACCGTAACGGATTTAGCCAAGTTTCTTGGTTTGTCGACGTCATAGCCACGGTGAAGCGTTGCGTAGTAAGCCATCAGTTGGGTCGGAACGACTGTCATCAGTGGCGCCAACGCTGGGTGAACAGCCGGCAAGATGATTTGGTCGTTCTCGTTGGCCAAACCTTCCATTGCGAATACGCAAGTGTTTGCGCCGCGCGAACGCACTTCTTCGACGTTTCCGCGGGTATGGCTGGCAACATCCGCTTGGGTAATGATAGCCAAGACCGGAGTTCCTTCTTCGATCAAGGCGATTGTCCCGTGCTTCAATTCTCCGGCAGCAAAACCTTCTGTTTGGATATAAGAAATTTCTTTCAGTTTCAATGCAGCTTCCATCGATACGAAGTAATCCAGACCGCGTCCGATGTAGAAAGCATTGCGGGTGTTCGGCAAGTAGATGTCAGCCAAGGCAGCGATGCGCTCTTTGTCATCGATGACCGCTTCCATCGCATTTGCGACGATCCCTAATTCATGGACCATGTCGATTCCCATATCATGACCCGTTCTCGCACCCAACGCATCCGACAAGACAGCCAGGACAGCGATCTGCGCCGTATAAGCTTTCGTTGAAGCAACCGCGATTTCAGGACCTGCATGCAACAGCAATGTGTAGTCCGCTTCACGCGACAAGGTCGAACCAGCCACGTTTGTGATCGTCAAGGCCGGATATCCCCATTCTTTTACTTTCACCAATACTTGGCGGCTGTCCGCAGTCTCCCCACTTTGGGTAAGGAAGATGAAGAACGGATTGCCTTTCAACAACGGCGGGTTGTAGGAGAATTCGCTGGCTACGTGCACTTCTGTCGGAATCTGTGCAATTTTTTCCAGATAATGTTTACCCACCCAACCGGAATGGTAGCTCGTTCCGCAAGCCACGATATGGATGCGGTCAGCCTCCAACATAGCAGTGGTCAATTCTTCAGGAACCGTCAAGCGGCCTTCTGCGTTTTGGTACTTTTGGATGATGTTACGCATAACAGCAGGCTGCTCATCGATTTCTTTCAACATGTAGTAAGGGTATGTCCCTTTTTCCAGGTCGCTGGCATCGATTTGGGCCGTATACGGATTGCGCGTTACTATTTTTCCGTCCATTTTTTCGATTGTGACGCCATCAGCCGTCAAGGTGATCATTTCGCCGTCATGGATCTCCACATATTGGTTCGTGATCTGAACTGTAGCCATCGCATCGCTGGCAACGACGTTGAAGTCATCGCCCAAGCCGATCAACAACGGGCTTTTGTTTTTGGCTGCGTAAAGGACATTCGGATCTTGTGCATCGACCAATGCGAAAGCGTACGAGCCCCTTACGATCGACAAAGCGCGGCGTAAAGCTTCTTTTCCGTCCAGATTTCCTTCGGCAGCGATTTTTTCGATCAACTGCACAACGATTTCCGTATCTGTTTGGCTGACAAAATTAACGCCCTGCAGATACTCGTCTTTGATTTCTTTGAAGTTTTCGATGACACCGTTATGGACCAAAGTGAAACGTCCATCCGCAGATTGGTGCGGATGCGCGTTCTCTGCGCTCGGCACGCCATGTGTTGCCCATCTCGTGTGTCCGATTCCTGTATGCGCATCCACCTGTCTGTCGACGATTGCGCGCAAATCCGCGATGCGGCCTTTTTCCTTGAACACATGTCCTTGGTTTTCAGCGTCTACGACAAAAATACCGGCTGAATCATAACCACGGTATTCCAATTTCTCTAATCCATGCAACAATACCTCTTGTACATTGCCTTGTCCTACATATCCAACTATTCCACACATAAGCGTAAAAATCCCCTTTATTATCTCGATTTTTTCTGGGTGTGGGGATTGATCTCTGTAAGACCGTTCTGGGCTCTGCAGCCGCAAAAGGGTCTTTTTTACCTCAATCCTGTAGACTACACTTGCCTTGGGTCATCCGCCGAATCCTTCGATAAACCCAATCCTCGTCACTTCCGGGCCAATATTCCTGTGCTCCCTGAAGTCTGGCGCTATCCATTTGCTTGTTCCTCTATCCTCCTAGCTTTGTATTTTCCAGAATATATGCATTTTATCCTACTAGCAGTGACATTGTCAAAGCGTTTTTCGACCGGTTTCACTTGTAACGCCGGTTTGGAGCACTATTTAAGAAAAACTTATACTCGTTGTGCCGTTTGATTTCATCAAGATGCATCAAATGGACACTTGACCGACACAACGGGTATACATGATAGTTCACCCAGAACGCATTGTTTCCCGTGATTACGCTACTTTATAAGCGTACTTCTCGACGTTCTGTTTGATGCTGCCCAAGATTTTTTGGTTGTCTATCCCGGTCACTTCCGGAATGATTTTGTCCAAGCCTTTTTGCAGGATCATTTCCTTCAGTTCTTGGCACTGTTCATCTTCCGGGTCGAAATAATTGAAGACCATGCCGATCGTTTCCAGCAAATGGAAAGGCATCTCATCGAGTTGGGTCAATTCAACCATCGGACGGATGAAGCGTTCATGATTGCCCAGTTTTCTTAAAGGCGTGCGCGCCACACGGGAAATCGCGTCGGAAATGTATTTATTCTGGAAACGACCGATGATTTTTTCGATATATTTCTCATGCTCGGCTTCATCGAATCCCCATTTCTTGATCAACAATTTACCGGTTTCATGCAATACAGAACGCAGTTGGATAACGACCAGATGATCCTGCATCGCTTCATCGATGGTTTCGTAACCCTGGAGAGCGCCTGTGTAGGCTACCGTAGCGTGTCCTGTATTGACGCTGAACAGTTTGCGTTCGATATAAGGCTCCAGATCGTTCACATAGGCAACGCCTTCCAGACGGATCGGGCTTTTGCAGGCTGTCCCTTGTACAACCCACTCGCTGAAGGGCTCCACTTGCACAAAGAGCGGATCCGCATGTTGCTGCATCGGAACGATCCGATCCACCGCTGCATCCGGGAAGCCGACATACGTGTCAAGATAAGCCGTTTCCGTGCAATATTTCTTGACTTCCCCCGCCAGGAATGTCGATCCGCCTATCATGTTTTCACAGGCGATGATGTCGATAGGCTGCTGGATGTTCCGGGCTGCACGCGCCTTGATCCCTTCTGCGATCAATTGCGCGATTCTGGGCAGAATATTCGGTCCGATGGCAGTCGTTAAGATATCCGCTTCAACGATCGCTTCCACAACTTTTTCTGCCTCTTTAGCATTATTGAGCCCGGTGACGTTCCCTATTTGGATCTGTTTGCGTGACTCGTCCGCCAGCTCGATCGTGTAGCCGCCACGCGTTTTTAAAGCCTCAATGATTGTATCGTTCACATCCACAAAAGTGATTGCGTACCCGTTGTGATTCAAAATTTCTCCGATAAAGCCACGGCCGATATTCCCGGCACCAAAGTGTACTGCTTTCATTTTCATCTCTCCTTATGCAATGGCTAAGCTGCCAGTGATTTCATCTTTTGTCAAAGCATCCGCTAAAGTCACGACGTTATCCACGTCGCTGCAATACAGCGCGATTTTTTGGATCAATTCCAAGTGATCATCCCCGACTCCAGCGATTCCGAACAAAACGGTTGCTACTTTTTCTTCCTGCTCGTCACCGAAATCGACCCCGTCAGGCACTTGCACCACACAAATGCCTGATTTTTTCACGTGCTCTTTGGCTGCATCGGTGCCGTGGGGAATCGCGATGAAATTCCCCATATATACTGACAACATGCGATCCCGTTGTACCATAGCCTCCACATAATCCGAATCCACACAGCCTGCGTCCACTAATTTTTGGCCGCAGAAACGGATGGCTTCCTCTTTTGACGCGAACGCTTTATTCAAAACGATCATTTCTTTATCCAAGTTATTCATCTTATTTTTCCTCCCTTTACGCTGTTTGCTTCAAGTTGGCGACGACGCTCTCATATTTAGGCGTAGTGATCAGACTGTCGACTGACAGATGGACGGCTGCAGGAACTTTTTGCTTTGCCGCTTGTGTCAGACTGTTTTTGCTGATGACCAATGTTTGTGGAGATGCTTTCAGTTCGTCAATGTGCATTTTTCTCAAAGGGATGTCCAGCGCTTCCCTCTCCAAAATCCGTTCCACTACTTTTTGTCCCATCGTGGCGGAGCCTTTGCGGTCATCATGGACCAAGACGATTTCAGTGATGTTCGCCAAGTCAACGTCAAGGCGCGATGCCGCAGGTGCAACGACTGTTTCTTTCAGATCGGTTCCGGCCAGCGTAGCTACGATTTCATCGTATTTGGGCGAGTTCAGGAAATTCTCGATCGCCACAAACGTTGCATTCGGCGCTTTCTGTTGGGCCCGGTTCTTCAGTTCTTCCTGAGTGACGATCAACGTATTGGCTGCATCCGTCAGATTATTGATGGCACGGTTGGTGACGTCTTGCGGTAATCCGGCTGCGTTGATTTTTTTGCGCAGGATAGAGGCGCCCATTGCGCTTGAACCCATCCCTGCATCGCAAGCAAAAATGATGTGTTGGATGCCCGACATATTTGTCAGACTTGTTTGTCCAGCTGCGCCTTTTGCGCTTAATTTTGCGGCTTGGGTCGCTTTGACGCTTTCTTCGAAATTATCGACTGCTTCTTTGGAGTCTGCCTTCAAAATGACCGTTGCTACCGCAAAAGATGCTGCCGCACCGGCGACGACCCCCAAAATGACTGGCAGGTAAGAACCCATCGGCGTCATAGCCAAAATCGCGATGATCGAACCTGGTGAAGCCGGAGCCCGCAAACCAGCGCCTAAAAGTTGGAACACAAAGCTGCCGGAAACGCCGCCCGAGATGACCGCCAGAAATAATAGCGGTTTCATCATGACGTAAGGGAAATAGATTTCGTGGATCCCACCCAAGAAGTGGATGATCATCGCGCCCGGCGCTGTCGATTTCGCTGAGCCTTTGCCGAACAGAGTGAAAGCCAACAACACGCCCAAACCAGGACCAGGATTCGCTTCAAGCAGGAAGAGGATCGAACGGCCTGTCTCGCTGACTTGTTCCGTTCCTAACGGAGTCAATATTCCGTGGTTGATTGCATTGTTCAGGAAAAGAATTTTTGCTGGTTCGATGAAGATATTCGTTAAAGGAATCAATTGTGCGTTCAGGATCGTTTCCACCCCGGCTGCCATTGCTTGCGTCAAACGGTCAACCACCGGTCCGATTGCCTGGAAGCCTACAAGTGCCAAAGCGAAGCCGATCAAGCCTGCCGAGAAATTGTTGACGAGCATTTCAAAACCGGTCTTGATTTTGCTCTGGAAAATCGCATCAAATTTCTTGATCGTGAAACCGCCCAACGGTCCCATGATCATGGCGCCCATGATCATCGGGATTTCCGTCCCTACGATCACACCCATTGTGGCGATGGCGCCGACTACAGCACCGCGATCGCCTGCGATCACTTTACCTCCCGTATAACCTACCAACAAAGGAATGAGATACGTAAGCATCGGGCCGACCATTGAAGCGAAGGACTCATTCGGCAAGTAACCATCCGGGATGAATAGCGCCGTCAAAACTCCCCAGGCGATCAGCGCCCCTATGTTCGGCATCACCATGCTTGAAAGCGTACTGCCCAGCTTTTGAACCTTTGCCTTCAGCGAAGCTTGTTGTGTCTGTTCCATTTTTTGTTTCTCCCTTCAAACTGTTTCTTTTGATGTCTTTATTGTATGCGCTTCCCTTTCTGGTTTATAGTCGTGCTTTGGCACGTTTATTTGTGCCAGGACTTGATACGCGTATCCGGAGCGCCGTTGCCGTTGCCGGTATCTGTATCTGCTCTTCTCCGGGGAATGGAGGCTTCGCCGGAGTTCGGCCCACATTCTGCTTGTGTTCTCCGATAAGCATGGCTTCATCGAAGTTAAGTAGCAGTATTACCGGCGTTCTCCGGGGAACGGACTCTTTACCGGAGCTGCGCCCTCATTCCTCATTCCTTCGCGCTTCTCCGGTTAGCGGGCGCACAAAAAAAGCAAGCAGCCTCCCACCGAGTGGGCTGCTGCTTGCTTTTTGCACTGATATTTACTTGTTCCTGCTAACTGTTTTTGAGAATGGTTTGGACCGCCCGCAGATCTTTGGCATCGCTCAACGCCATCACGTTTTCGATATCCGAGCAGAAAAAAGCGATGTCCTGCAAAGCTTCCAATTGCTTTTCCTTCAAGGCCACCACAAAAAGGATAGTCGCGATTTGCGGTTCCTTGTCATTGCCGAAGTTGACACCGTCGGGCACTTGAATCAAGCAGATGCCTTCTTCTTCAATATAGGGCTGCCCCTCGCTGTCACCGTGAGGCAAAGCGACAAAATTACCGACATAGACACTCACTTTGCGGTGGCGCGCCAGCATCGATTGGATGTAAGGCGGAGACACCAATCCTTGCCCCACCAGGAATTCACCGGCGGCAACGATCGCGGCTTCGGCGTTGTTGTACGTTTGATCCAATAATACATGCTCATCTTTGATTGTAATCATACGGATTCCTCAATTCTTTACTTCTTGACTTCTTCGATCAGGAGCGCCGACAACAATTGGTAGATGATCGCTTCATTTCCGGAATTGAAAATCTCCATCCCCAAATCGTTCATGATGATCGCTCCACTGATTTTCCCCAGCATCTTAGCGACATTCTCTTCGATCGGATCGGGGGCCAGCATGACCAGCATCCGCGTCAAAGTCATCGGTTGCTTATCCATACCGACTATTTCCAGCGGTGTCTTCAGATCAAAGACACAAAAACAAGGCTGAAGGGCCGCGGCATGCGATGCGTGGAACAAAGCGAAATGGGTATTGGGTATCCCGATCGGCGCTTGCTGATAGCGGTTCATCAACTTATCCCGGACTTTTGCCGGGTCCGCTACGATTTCACTTGAAATATTTTCCACTGCCAAAGCGACAGTTTCGGAAACGTCGGTGCTGTTTTCTAGCGTCTTGACGAAAAAGTGCTTCAGCAACTGGTTGATTTCATCGATAAACGTCATGACTTCCTGATAGTCGTCATTTTCGGGCAAGCTGGGCTTCGCAGCGGGTTGAACATGCCGCTTCGTATGATCGATTGCGCGGAACGCTTCTTTTAGTTGCTTGATTTCGTCCTCCAAAAGCAACGGGGAAATCAATAAGTATTTCCCGCTGTAACCAGGCAACAATGAAGTGGAGATGGTCAAGTCAAACTTCTCTTCCAGATTCAGTTTCCCGAGGTCGGCTATCCGGAAAAAGACGATCTCATTGATGAAAGGAAAATGTTTACGCAAGCGCATTTCCAGCATCCGCGTCGAGGCCAAGCCGCTCGGGGAAATACCGGCAATATCCACCGCGATGACTTTCGGGCTGCGTTCCAGGGAATTGGCGAAATGCAGCACCATATAGGCAATCTCCTCTTCCGAGAATTCCTGCTGCGGGAACACCTTCGGCAAGGCTTTGCGGATCGCACCCGCAACTTCCGAGTATTGCCCCATGATCCGCTCCAGGATGGGATTGTTCAGGCTCCCTTGATTCAGGATGGCGCGGCTCAACGCCGCGGAAAGATGCGTCAAAAGCATTTTATAAAGATTGCTGTCTTCAAAGAAATTGACTTCGGCATTCTGGCTGACGTTTTCGATCAATTGCTTCACTTGGTACGCCAAGCGCGGATCGAAGCTTTCGTTAAAAAAATCATTATCCAAGTCACTGAAAAAATCACCCAACAGATTAGCGAAGAAGACGACTTCGCTGACCGCATACAATTGCTTCGTATGAGCTGCGATTTTGGCAAAAATCTGCTTCGACAGATCCAACAGTTCCTTATTGATTTGTCCCGCATAGGACTCTTCCATCAGTTGGCGGCCTCGCGGAACGCGATCCATGGAGATCGTCAGCATCAAAATCAAAAACTCCAGCTTCCGATCGCTCAAGTCGGAAAAGCGGGGCTCGACGATTTCCCGCACCAATTTTTGAGCAAAAAGTAGCTGCTCCTGATTGACGAATTGCATAAAGAAACTTTCTTTATCTTCCAATTCCGAAAAGTGGAAGAAGTGGTACTCATTGATCTCGATCCCCAGAATATTGGCCAACAGGAGCCGACGATACTTTTCGCTGCCTACAAGTTCATAGCCGCGGTTTCTCGCAATCGTTAAGGGCAGACGCGCCAAACGCAGCTCCAACTGTTTGATATCGGCAAAAAACGTGGTGTTGCTGATCAAGTATTCGTCCAAAAACGTCTGCATGCTGATCGGCTCGTCGCTGTTCAACAGCTGCAGCAAAATGGCATGCTGGCGTTCCGTAGCGGATAATTCGGAAGGTTCATCCTCAGACACAATGGAGAGGATTTCTGCTTTTGCGGCATCCTCGGCAAGCAAGCGAAAACGTCCCCGGCTCGCTTTTTCCAGCTTTGCGCCGATGGATTCCAAAGAAAGCTCGAGATTTGCCAATTCGCGGTAGACCGTTCGCTTGCTGACTTTCAGCAGGCTCATCAAGTGTTCCACGGTAACCGGTGAGGCGGAATGCAGCAATTCTTTCAAAATGATGGTCTCTCTAGGAGTTAGAAACATCCGACAAGTCTCCCCTTAATAGTTTCTCGTATTTGTTTGTTGCGATAAGATGCTCGACGATCAGCAGCGGAGCCTTCGGCAGATCGTTCTCAGCAGCAAAGGCTTCAGTGACGACATACAGATTCCGTTGCTCCGCAATCAACATTTCCAATGGCTGCTTTTCGACAGCGATGCTTATGTTATGTTTTTCCGCCAGATTCCGGAACGCTTGCACGGCCATCGTCTGCGAACCCCGCACACCATCCGCATACAAAAAGACGACCTTTTGATAAGGCAGTTTTTCCCCGAGCGCTTCCGGGATCCCTTTTATTACTTGTTCATCCGTCAGCAGTGCCACAACTTTCGCATACTCTTCCTGGTCCAAAAAATTCCCGATTGTGACAAGTTGGGCGTGCGGGGCCTGCATTTCGGCCAAATGCCGCAACTCATTTTGGGTGATAAGCAAAAGCTGGGGATCATCATTCACGTGGTAAATGGACGTGTAGTCCACCGGGATCGAAATCCCGCTCGCTTCCAATTGCTGGCGCATCAGGCTGGCTCCCATCGCACTTGAACCCATTCCTGCATCGCATGCGAATAAAATTTTCCGGATTTCCGTCACTTTCGTCACCTTTTCTGAATTTTCTTTTTTTGTCTGGTCTTTTCTGATCACGAGGGAAGCGATCAGAAAACTTACCATTGTGCTTCCTGCAATGCCACTCGCAACCCCCAACAGCATATCTTGCGGCGCATTCGCCAAAATCACCACGATTGATCCCGGTGAAGCCGGAACTTTCAGTCCCACTTGAAACAACTCAAAAACCAGCGTGCCGCTCATCCCGCCCAAAATGACGGCTGCAAACAGCATCGGATTCAACAAAACAAACGGGAAATAGATTTCGTGGATCCCGCCGAACAGATGGATCATGAAAGCACCACTGGCTGTGGCCTTCAGTTCCTTTCGGCTGAACAAGATGAACGCCAACAGAACCCCCAGACCCGGCCCGGGGTTGGTTTCGATCAAGAACAAAATCGAGGTACCCGCATCCCCTGCCTGTTCAATCCCCAGCGGCGTAAGGATGCCGTGGTTGAGCGTATTGTTCAAGAACAATACCTTCAACGGTTCTATAAAAATATTCGTGATCAACAGCAGGTTCCGCTGGATCAGCCAGCCGACAACCAGCCCGATCTGATTCGTGATGCCGGCAATGAACGGGCCGATAAAAACAAGGCTCAAATAGCCGAACAGCATGCCGAGGATTCCCGCCGAAAAATTACGGACAAGCATTTCATAACCTGGTTTGACTTTCGGCAACACATATTTGTCGAACAGAAACACATTCCAGCCGATCAACGGGCCGATGACCATGGCACCCAGAATTTGCGGGTCTTCTGATTCCGCGAGCATTCCGATCACCGCAACGGCTGCCACGACCCCGGCACGTTGCTCGATCAATCGTCCCCCGGTATAAGCGATCAGCACAGGGAGGAGAAACTGAATCATGAGGCGATCCATTTCAAGAAAAGAGCTTTGGAGCGGTCCCCGAAGATATTGGATCAGCGTCGTAATGATTCCCCATGTGATGAAGACACTCACGTTCGGCATGATCATTCCGCTGAGGTAATGACCAACCCGCCTTATTTTCGGTAATTCAAAAAGGTCTGCCTGTACACAGGAGCGTTTTGGTTTTATCATGATTGCACCTCCCCTATCATTAACCTGCCGATTTCGCACCACGTTGGTTTCGCTTACATTATAACCATAAACTTATGGTTGTGTATATTTGCAATCATTGTTCTGAATGCTGGCTACAAACCACTCATGGGATCTATAATTCACCACTGATCGCTAAACAAAAAATGCCGTGGAACACCACCGTTGCAGTGTTCCACGACTCTAAATCATTTACAGGCTCTATCTCTTAGATGCCGATTTCCGATTTTACGACATCCACGATGCGCATAACGTACTCATGACATTTTTCATCCGTTTCAGCTTCAGCCATAACGCGCAGCAATGGTTCTGTTCCGCTTGGGCGCACCAAGATGCGGCCTTTGCCTGCCATTTCGGCCTCAACTTCTTCGATGACAGCTTTCACAGTCGGAATCTCCATCACACCATCTTTTTCGGAAACGCGTACGTTCACCAATTCTTGCGGGTAAAGCGTCACTTCATCAGCCAACTCGGAAAGTTTTTTACCGGTCTGTTTCATGACGTTCAACAATTGGATACCCGTCAAAAGACCATCCCCGGTCGTGTTCATATCCAGGAAAACAACATGTCCGGATTGCTCGCCGCCCAAATTGTAGCCATTTTTGCGCATTTCTTCCACGACATAACGGTCGCCGACTTGCGTCTTCAAGGCAGTCATGCCTTCAGCTTCCACAGCCAAATGGAAGCCCAGGTTGCTCATTACCGTTGAAACGATCGTATTGTTGTTCAGTTTGTTGCGTTCCTTCAGGTATTTCCCGCAGATGAACATGATTCGATCGCCGTCGATGATGCGCCCGTTCTCGTCCACAGCGATGCAGCGGTCGGCATCTCCATCGAATGCCAAGCCAACATCCGCTTTCTTTTCGACGACAAATTTAGCCAAGACATCCGGGTGTGTCGAACCGACGCCTTTGTTGATGTTGATGCCGTCAGGATTTGCGCCCATCGTGAAGAAATCCGTTTCCAGATCCGCAAAAAGACGATTGACGACCGGTGATGCTGCCCCGTTTGCCGCATCCAGGCAGACCGTGATGCCGGAAAGGTCATCCGGGATGGTCGTCTGCAGGTATTGTGCATATTTAAGGACGCCTTCCGGATATTCATCCACTGTGCCCAATCCGTCTGCGGAGGGTCTTGGCAAATCATCGCCTTCTTGATCCAAATAAGCTTCGATTTCGTATTCTTGTTCATCCGACAGTTTAAACCCGTCAGCCCCGAAGAATTTGATGCCATTGTCCCCTGCGGGATTGTGCGATGCGGAAATCATGACCCCAGCTACAGCACCTTGGATGCGTGTCAGATAAGCGACGCCGGGTGTCGGGATGACTCCCAATTGCAATACCTCGATACCGACCGACAACAAACCGGAAACCAATGCATATTCCAACAATTGCCCGGAAATTCTTGTATCACGCGCAACCAACACCAGCGGATGTGCGATATCTTTGGCGTGTTGTCTTAAGACATACCCTCCAAAACGGCCTAATTTGAAAGCTAATTCCGGCGTCAATTCGCTGTTCGCAACGCCTCTGACACCGTCTGTTCCAAAATACTTACCCATTACCTGTAATCTCCTTTAGATTTTTCATTTATTTTCTTTGCATGGATTTGTTTGATTTTTAATTTATGAACTGCTCTCCAATTGGCCCTCTTCGCTGTTCGGACTATCCGAAGCCGAAGATGCGATCGCGCTGCTTTCGTCGGCGGAAGAGGAGGACTCCCCTTCCTCAGCGGTCGTCTCCGAATCGGTTTCGGCCTCGGCAGCATCCGATACGCGGATGTTTACCTTGATTGTAGTAGGCGTGGCCGTCAAAGTGTCATTCAGGACCGGAATCGTGAGCGTTTGTGTGGTGTTGCTCTCTACACCCGTGACACTGACAGGCAGAGTCACTTCATCAATATCGGCAAGCACAGACTTATCGCCCGTTAAGGTCACACTGGATTTCCCATCCACTTCAATCGTATAGACTTTACCTTCAAGCGGAACCCCGATCTGTTGGATGACCAGCGGAACTTCTTTTCCGTACAGAGAAATCGGAATCCTGACGGAAATTTCTTGTGGATCGACGGAGACATTCAACTTATTCCCACTTGCGTCCACTACTTGTACTACAGTATTCATATTCACAGTATTTGTCAAGCCATTTTCGGCCGCAACAGTGACGTACACGCTTTCCACTCGTTTCATCGTCGAAGCAGGTCCGGTCAATGTTACAGTGTCCACACTCAGTTCCGGAATACCTGCTATATATTGCGGATCGACCAATGATTCATCAAAGCGGACTTCCACCGGACTCTCTATGGCTACCCTATCTTCAATGACGACATTCACACGCGACGGCGTAATCGAATAATCGATTTCGTTCGAAAGATTTTCAGCTGTCAACTGGATCGTATGGGTTCCTGATCCCAGTTCGTCCAGATCTTCTGTGACGATCCGATAATCCGCCGCGGAAATCGTCTGCACGAGCACGCTCTCCGGCCCGGTCAGCGTCAAAACCACCGTTTCCGGCAATCCTGAAATGAAATACGCATCCGTATCGATGTTCACTTGGATCGGGACATTCGAAATGGTTTCCCGTTTGCTGGTGCTGATGGAACTGTTGCTCGTGCTCGTGGACCAGCCATAATTTTCCGAGTAGACATAGGCGAACAATAATAAGGAAATCAGGAACGAAATCCCTCTGACGACCCACTTATTTTCCAAAAACTTATCCTCTTGCTGCTTTCTCATTCAGAACCACCCCACTTCGTATTATCAAAGAAATCCTGGATGAAATTGGTAGTCTTTTCTTCCTCTTCTTCAACAACCAGTTGGCTGGTCAAATAGGCGACAAAATCATCGCGGTTCATTTCGCGCAACAAACTCGTCTTATGGGCAATGCTGACGCCCCCGGTTTCTTCAGAAACGATGATGGTGATGGCATCGCTGACTTCACCCAGTCCGATTGCGGCACGGTGCCTGGTTCCCAGTTCCTTCGGGATAAAGGAACTTTCTGATAACGGCAGATAACTGGCTGCGGTCGCGATTTTGTAGTCTTGGATGATGACCGCGCCATCGTGCAAAGGTGTGTTGGGGATAAAAATATTGATCAGCAACTGGTTGGTTACCTCTCCGCCGATCCTTATCCCCGTGGCAGCGTACTCATCCAGCTGATCTTGCTGCTCGATGGATATCAAGGCTCCGATTTTTCGTTTTGCCATGTATTGGACAGCCTTGTCCAACTCCGTCACCAAGCGCTCGCTCTTATTGACCGAACGTTTGGTTTTCTTTCTGAAGCCTGTTTTTCCCAGATGCTCCAATCCTTTTCGGATTTCCGGCTGAAACACAACAATGACCGCCACAACACCCCATTGGATGACGCGGTTCATGATCCAATCTATGGTCTGCAACTGAAGCGTAACTGCAGCCAGTTTGATCAGCACGATGATTCCGATCCCTTTCAGCAATTGAATGGAACGCGTACCTTTTAAAATCATGATCAGCTTGTAGACGAGATACCATACCAATAGGATATCCACTATATCAAAGGCATTGCTCCAGGTGATCACTTCTCCCCAATCGATTGACACATGCGCACCTCCACGTTCATAGTTATTATCGTCAATTATATCACAAATCATTCGTCCCTTTGGTATTGTTTCCTTGAGAAAGCGCTTCATTAGCGTTACAATGGAAGCAGATTGGCGATTGAGTGACGATGAAGCATATCTTTTGCAAATCCGGCTCACTTTGTTATACTTATTTTATAGTAATTACAATTAAATAATCAATTTAAACTAGGAGGAATTCAAATGAGTATCGATTTCAAAGATCACGGCAAAAAACCTTACGTAGTGAACATCGAGGACGCAACCCTGCAGAACGAGAATTACCGCACAACCATCTGGACCGGTGAAAAATTACAGGTGACGGTGATGACTATCCAACCGAACGACGATATCGGTTTGGAAGTTCACCACGGCATCGACCAATTCATCCGAATCGAAGAAGGAGATGGCCTTTGCGTGATGGGCGACTCAGAGGATGATCTGTATTTCGAACAGAAAGTGTCCGATGATGATGCTGTCTTTGTGCCTGCCGACAAATGGCACAACATCACCAATGTTGGCGACAAACCGCTCAAATTGTATACGATCTACGCAGGTCCAGACCACTTGCCGGGGACTGTCCATCCGACCCACGAAGATGCCAAAAACGACCCGAATGAACATTAAATAAGAAAAGCGGAACGGGTTCGTTCAGCCCTGAAAGAAATTTAGGAAATCTGGCCTCGCAACGTTCCCTACGGTCACCTTGTACTGGTAGTCTAAGGGATGAATCCCTAAGACTACCATGCAAATGAGCATCGCAGAGCGCAATGGGTCAGATTTATCTAATTTCCGAAGGGCTAACCCGTGAAGCTAGCCATCATTATTGGTTGCATGGACCCTTTTGACAAACCTATGGAACACCTACGGTGATGCACATTAACTTCTATTGGAGTACATTATTTTGACATAAGCAAAACGAGCCCAGGATGAATCCCTGGGCTCGTTTTTTTATTAATCAAAATCAATCGACAAGTTTCGCCAATTGCTCTTCGGGCAAGTAGAACGATACTTTACCGCATTGTGGGCAAGCTGCCGCTTCCAGAGCCGCTTTTGTATGTCCATTCAATGTTTTTTCCTTCGCCAACTCAACAAGATAAACCCCTTGCGAATACAAACCTAAGCCTTCAATCAAATCAACGTTGCAATCTGTGCATTTAGCCATTGTGTTTCCCCTGCTTTCTCTTCGATAATTGTCTATTTTTTTGGAACATACTCCTCATTCATCATATCACGTTTTATTGGTGAAACATTTTTCCAAATTATGAACTTTTATATCAGACAAAGAAGAAACCCACGCCTCAGAATACAAAAAGACGCCGCCAAAATCATCAAAAATGATTTTGGCGGCGCATCTATAGAGAAACTATGCGTTTCCGATGAGCTTCATTAGCTCGTATGACTGGGCTAGCTGGATTCGAACCAACGAATGACAGAGTCAAAGTCTGTTGCCTTACCGCTTGGCGATAGCCCAATGGTGGAGGGAGGCAGATTCGAACTGCCGAACCCGAAGGAGCGGATTTACAGTCCGCCGCGTTTAGCCACTTCGCTATCCCTCCGTTAGCTTTCCTTAAAAAGCTGACCAATACATAATATAACAGCAGCCATCGATTTTCAAGAGGTTCTTTTTAATTTTTAATATATTTTAATGTGGCACCAATTCTGAACGAAGTCCAAGCTTTTCCATTTACAAGTTCCCCGAACGAAAAATGGAGATCAGCAACCAGATGCTGAACAGGCCGGCGATCACAAAGCCTGCTTGCCCCAGGAATTGCCCTCCCGGCGTCCCGGACATGATGGCGGATGACAGCAGCAATCCCGCAACAATCAAGGAAATAACGACGCGATTGGACATCTTTTTGACGTCCTTCCACTTGTCATCCAGTTGGTCGACATCGATCCGCAGCATAGTCCTGCCGCTTGCCGTCTGCTTCAGCAGAGCCAGCAGGCTGCTTGGGATTTCGCTGCTGTCCTTGATGAAGGTATAGCCCTTCAAAGCCAGCTTTTCCGTAGAAAATTTCTGCAGTAGCGTCGCGAGCGTAAAACTTTCCTTCAGATAGTCCTTCGCGATCGAAATCAGGTTCAACTCAGGGGAAATTTCCAGAAAAACGCCTTCCAGTATCGACAAAGACTTCGCGAGGATCGTCAAATCACTTGGAATGGCAATGTTGTGCCGTTTGAACATTCTGATAAAGTCGGTGATGAAGGTCCCCATATTCACGTTCAGCATATTGTTCGAAAGGTACATATCGAACAACATCTCGACATCGGCGTACAGATTGCGTTTGTCAACGCGTCCTTTCGGCGTCCCCAGCTCCAGACAGACTTTCACCATCCGGTCCAAATCTTTCGAGGCCAATCCCTGAAGGATGTCGTTCAGCGATTTTTTCGTGGTCTCAGACAGATTTCCCATGATGCCGAAATCGATGAAATAGATTTTGCCTTCCTTGATGATCAGGTTACCGGGGTGGGGATCCCCGTGGAAAAAGCCGTCATGGAACACTTGTTTCAGATAGGCCAGCATCAGTTTACGGCTGATGTCATCCAGATTGTAGCCAAGCAAATCCAACTGTCCCCGATTGGTGATTTTGGTGCCTTCGATGTACTCTTCCACCAGTACCCTGCGCGTCGTAAGGCCGGAGTAGACTTTCGGGACGCCGATGCAGGCGATATTGGCGTTGAGGTCCCTGAAGCGCTGCAGGAGCTGTGCTTCATTACGGAAATCCAATTCGATCAAAGTATTCGCCTTCACCTGCTCCAACGCTTCCTTGGGATCGACTACCTCAACCAGTTCCTTCGGGATCTTTCTGCTGAGGCGGATCAGGATATCCAAGTCGCGGATCAAGAGCTTGTCGATGATCGGACGCTGGACTTTCACGACCACTTCCTCTCCGGTCCGGAGAACTGCCCGATGGACCTGGGCAATCGATGCGCTGGCGAGCGGTTTCTCCTCGATTGACAGGAAAGCTTCCCCTAACGAGAGTTTCGTTTCTTCCATAAAGATACGTTCGACTTCCGCAAACGGGAATTCCGGTGCCTTGTCCTGCAGATGCGCCAGTTCTTCCACGAAAGCCTGCGGCAGAATATCGATGCGGGTGGAAAGGATCTGGCCGATTTTGATGAAGCTTGGACCCAGTTTCTCGAAAGCAAGACGAAGGTTCTCCGGATCCTGGTCTTTTCGGCTCGGCTTCACCTGGTTGTGGTAAAGGAATTGAAGCCCGTAAGAGGACAGGATCCGGACTATTTCATGCAACCGTTCGTCTCTTGCCATCCTGATCACTCCTTCATCATATGCGCTTGCTTACTTGTTCATCAGTTGATCCAGTTTGGCGTTGATCGCGTCCATCTTGGCTTCCAGCGCCTGCACATCCTCTTTTTTGGCGAACGGCAGATTATCCAGCTCCGCTTTCGTCGCCGGCACAATGCCAGAGGCTTTGCGGGTCAACTCCGTCTGCAGTTCTTTTCCTTCCTGGACGGTAACGCGCCCTTTCTCGACCATCTCATTGATCAGCTTTTCAGCCTTCTCGATCGAAGTGGAGGTCATGCCGACACCTGCTAAGAAAATCTTCTTTAATTCATCCATTTTAATCTCTCCTTTGATTGTTGAGATGGGAAAATCCGGAAAATCTTAGTGCTCATGGGAATGTTCATGCTCCGAATGACTGTGTTCGTGTTCGTCATCATCTTCATTGTTGCGGCGGATGCTGAATTGTTCCGGCACCGGATCGTATCCGCCTTTGACGAAAGGATGACATCTGAGAATGCGTGCGATTCCCATTAAGCTTCCCTTGATTGCGCCATGTTTTTGGATGGCTTGGACGGCATAGTTCGAGCAGGTCGGATAATACCGGCAGCTCGGAGGGAATAAAGGGGATATCACTTTCTGGTACCCGCGTATCAAACCGATAAAAAGTTTCTTCATGGCGTTGTCCTTTCTGGCTCTATACTGCTATTTTACCCTTTTTCTCGCCAAAATAAAATAATACCGTACCATAAAGGCATTCTGTTGCCGCTATTTTTTTCGGGAACTATTTGGTAGAATACCTATATATCGGCGCTTGCCGAAATGTATATATAAAAAGAGGTTGAGCCTATATGACTACACAAAAGAATAAAACGTACCGCATCGCCATTCTCGGCATTCTGTCCGCGTTCATCATCATCCAGACCTTCGTTCCTTTCCTTGGAAATATTCCGATTCCGCCACTGAATCCGACCATCATCCACATCACCGTCATCGTGGCCGCCTTCGTCCTGAGCACGAAGGATGGCATGCTCGTCGGGCTTGTCTGGGGCTTGGCGCGCATGGTCAAAGCTTACACACTGCCGGCTTCCCCGTTGGATCTGCTGCTCTGGACCAATCCGATCATCGCGGTCGTTCCGCGTGTCATGGTAGGGCTTGTGGCAGGACTTGTTTTCCACGCTTTCCTGAAACGCAAACAAGAGAAAGTCGGGATGGTCACCGCTGCCGTTTTGGGCTCTTTGACCAACACCGTACTTGTCCTGGGATTCATCGCCCTTTTCTATGGCAATGAATACGCCACAGCCCTGAATGTCGATCCGTCCAACCTGTTGAAGGTATTGGCAGGCATCGTCGCAACCAACGGACTCGGTGAAGCCGTCGCCGCCGGGCTGATCGCCCCGTTCATCGCCAAAGCGCTGATGAAGGTCCGCAGAAAATAAAAAAACGATGAGCTCCCGTGGCTCATCGTTTTTTTTGATTTCACTGCAATACCGGCTGAATAGCCAGCCACCCTTTGATGATAGCCGGCATATGCAGAAACACCCAGGTCACAAGCGATGCCCCACCGATGCCATAGAAGTATAGGGTGATCGGCTTGAACAGGAGGAAGATGACGACGAAACGCTTCATGCTCATTTTCGTCAGACCGGCGACCATGCAAAGGAAATCATCCGGGAATCCCGGAAGGGCAAAGGCTGAAGCCATCAGCCATTCGAAACGTTTGCCTTTCGTCAGCCAACCATAATATTTTCTGTAGGTTTCTTCCGAAACGAATGCTCTGACGAATGTCTTCCCGTATTTACGGGCCAAGATGAAATTGATGATGGAACCGATCAACACACCGATGAAGCTGTATGCGAATCCCCAAAGCGGACCGAACACGAGCGGCGCCACTACGACCGTCACTCCGCCCGGAATGATGGGGTAGACGACTTGGATAATTTGGATCAGCAAGAAAGTGAGGGGGGCATAGATGCCCATTCCATCCAACAACGCTTTAAAACTGCCTTCAGCTTCAAAGAAGCCTGTCCGATAGATCCAAATGCCTAAGATGAGTGTCGCGACTGTTCCCACTACCGTCAAAAACTGGACGATTCTGCGGTTCAATGCAATTACTTGATGGGTGGTGTTTTCCAATTCCACTTCTTCACCTCTTATCACTTATTTGTGCTGCCCTATTTCCGATTATACCTGACGAACATAAATTTTCTGTGAATTTACCTTATCGGTTCCGTGAACCACAAACCCTGACAGCGCTTCCTTTTTAGACGTCTTCAGTATAACGCAAACGTCATGTGCTCGCCTCGGACAAAAGTCGGATTTTCTTAACCGATTATAAACACTTCTTGGCGTTTTGTCCATAAAAAGTAAGTTAAGATTTTTTTAACGAGGAAAAGCAAGGTCGCCTTGCACTGATGGGCGGCTCCGGCTGGAAAAATACCGGCAGCTATGATACTTTCAGTGTATAGAAATTTTAATAAGATAGGTGATTTATGGCAACAACATTCTCAAAGAACATCCGATCGACTTTGATCAGTTCTTTCATAAACAGCTTGATCTATTCCTGCACAATCCCTTTTCTGGTCATCTATCTGGCCGGCATCTTCAATCAGCAAGTGACCGGTCTGCTCGTCATGACGAATGTGGTCGTCTGTTTCCTGGCAGGCATCGTCGGCGGTTATCTTGCCGATAATTTCCAAAGAAAAAAAATCCTATATGTTTTCCAGAGCCTGTACGGAGGGTCCCTATTATTGATTGCCTTCAGATTTTCAGGCCTGCTTTCGGCAGATGGTTGGTTGATTCTCGGTTACCTCGTCTGCGGCATTTCCTTCAATCTGTATTCGCCGGCGTACGATGCTGTGCTGATGGACTGCACCACCGTCGAAAACCGGAAACAAGCCTATCAATGGCAATATTGGACCTTCAATTTGTCGATGGCGCTGGGCTTCTCGCTCGGCGGATTCCTGTTTCAGCACTACCTATCCCAGCTCTTTTTGGTGGCCGGGATAGCGCAACTGGCAATGGCTCTATTGTTTCGGAGCCAGTTGGACTACACGAACAACACCACTGAGAAGCGGCATAACAACAGGCTGAAAGACCTGTTTTCAAACTACCGGATCGCCGCGAAGGATACCCGTTGGCTCCTTTTGATCCTGGGCATGGCGCTGTTCAACACAGCCGAGTTTTCGCTGAAGAGCTACACTGCAGTCCGACTTTCGAAAGAGTTCGAAACGCTGACGCTCTTCGCGGTTCCGATTGACGGCGTCAGGATGCTCAGTCTGCTGCAGGTCCTCAACACATTGCTTGTTGTTGGGTTCACTTTCCTGGTCTCGCGCTTCACTGATAAGCGATCCGAAAAGATGACCATCCTTTACGGTCTTGTGATCTATGTCGTCAGCTATGGTTTGATTGCCGTCATGAACAACATCTACGTCCTGATTCCGTTGATGATTTTGGCGACCATCGGCGAGTTGGCTTCCTCCCCGAACATCAATGCCCGCAAAGTCGACCTTGTGCCTGAAGACAAGCAAGCTTCCTATCTGGCCTTCAGCTCGCTCTCCTATCAGGGGGCTGACCTGTTGGCGGCTTTTGCCTTGACGCTCAGCGGGTACATTTCAGCCGGCTTTATTGCCGGCTACATCATCATTTTGGGCTTGGTCGGCACCTCGCTCACCGTCAGCAGTCTGTATGGGAGCAAACATAAGGTGAAATAAAGTAAATATGAAGAAATTTATCCTTCCGCTGAAGTGACTGATTGTTCCTGTCGGTTCTCCGACAAAGGAGGCAAACATGATGGAAATCGTAAAATGGCTGAATGACACGATCATCTGGGGCGTCCCTATGCTGGTCCTGATGCTGGGGACCGGGCTGTATCTGACGGTCAAAACCAAAGCCGTCATCTTCATCCGCTTCGGGACGGTGATGGCCAACACGCTGGCGACGGTTTTACGGAAGCCGAAAGAAATCGAAGCCGGCACGATCACACCTTTCCAGGCGGTCTGCACGGCTCTGGCCGGGACGGTCGGGACCGGGAATATCGTCGGTGTGGCCGTTGCCATCAGCGTCGGTGGGCCAGGCGCCATCTTTTGGATGTGGATTTCCGCTGTCCTCGGCATGGTCACAAAATATGCGGAAACAACCTTGGCGCTTGCCTACCGCGAAAAAAACGCGAAGGGGGAGTATGTGGGCGGTCCCATGTACTACATCAGCAAAGGCCTCGGTTGGCCGAAGCTGGCCTATCTTTTCTGCCTGCTGACGGCCTTCTCTTCGATCGGCGGCGGCAATATCGTCCAGGCGAACGCCGTAGCCGGTAGTCTGAAGGATGCCGTTGCCATTCCCGCTTTGGCAAGCGGCCTGCTATTGGCTCTCTTTGTGGCCTTGGTCGTGGTGGGGGGCATCAAGCGGATCGCAAGCGTAGCGGAAAAAGTGATTCCCTTCATGTCGCTGATCTATACCGGTGCGGCCATTTTTATCCTGATTGTGCAGCGTAATCAGATCCCTTCCGCTCTCGCTACGATTTTCACGGATGCCTTCACCGGCACGGCAGCTGTCGGCGGTTTTGCGGGAGCTTCCTTGATGTATGCAGCCCGTATCGGCGTCGCCCGCGGAGTGTTCACGAATGAGGCGGGTCTCGGCAGTGCTCCGATTGCCCACTCTACTGCCGACACCGACCATCCGGCGCGCCAAGGCTGTTGGGGGGCTTTCGAAGTCTTCTTCGATACGATCATCATGTGCACCATCACCGCTTTGGTGATCACCATCAGCGGAACTTGGAAGGATGCCTCGATCGATGGCACGGAAATGTCCAATCGGGCTTTCAGCGCCGTCATCCCGGGCGGGGAATACATCATTTCAATCGGCATCGTCCTGTTCGCCTTCGCGACCATCATCGCCTGGTATTATTCCGAAAAAGCAATCGAATACATCGCCGGCCAAAAAGTCCTCCTCGTCTATCGGATCTTTTTCATCGGTTCCCTCGTCTACGGCGCAGTCGCGCCCGTGGATGCCGTCTGGGAGATTTCCGATCTGTTCAACGGGCTGATGGCCATCCCGAACCTGATCGCTTTGATCGGCCTGATTGGACCCATCGTCGCATTGACGGACGATTTCTTCGCCGATCCCGGAACGATCCGGCCGAAGGATCAATCCTATACCGCTCTCATTCAAACAAAACCCCAGAACCTTTCCGGCAAGAACGAGAAATGAATGCCTGAAGCCACCATTCAGTGGTGCCGTACAGCATGAAGAAGAGGAACTCGAGCACGCTCGAATTCCTCTTCTTTATTTTTGTTCATCGCTGGTGATCCCCAGAATATGCTCTTGCCGCTCCTCGATGTTTTGCCGGTCCAATCTTTCCGTGAAATTCGGACTCGTCAGATTGGACAGATAATTGCTGTAATCCTTTATATAGCTCAATTTCTTCGGATGAGCCGCATAAGCGACCGTCAGCAACGAATCAAACAGGGCCACAACTCCGGAAATATCCGTCTTCATGTAGTGGATCAGCTGCCAATAGCTTTCATATAAGTCTTTGGAGAAATTATTGAAGTCATAGAATACGCAGCCGCTGTAACGCAATGGTTCCTCGTCGAAGTCCTTCTTTTCCTCACCCATCAAAACAAATCTTCCGGGCAGACGGGCAAACTTGGCATCCAATAAGGCCTTGTAATGCAGGATGTGAATCGCCGTATTCGGATCGTTGATTCCCGGCGAAACTGACCGCAATGCGATCTCCACCAATTTTTTACGGGCAAAATTCGGATCGAACATCGTGGAGGGTTCCGTTTCGTAAGTCAAGCTACGGTTCAGCACTTCCTGCAGCCCCGGCTCATCCTCCAATTTCCGGTTCGTGTAAAAAATGGCCAGCGGTTCATTGACGGAAAGAAATTCCCCCACCCTGAAGCGCAATACCATAATCCCTTCAAATTCTGTGCTCAGCTCCACCAAACGCTCAAAGTTGATGTATTCCACGTAACCATTTTTATCCGCATGGAGCGTGTACTGATGCAAAGTCTCCAATTGAGGAAGATGGTCAAACACCGGTTTCTCCTGAAAGTATGCGATCGTCTCATCGACTATCGTATCCGCCTCTTTGTAGATTTTATTCACCAGTTTTTCCAACTGCACGGACGTTGCGACATTATAGACGAACTTTATGAAGTAGACGACACAGGCGAGGGCATAGACGAGGGCGACCGTCGCGGAAATGACCAGTTGTTCATTTTCCGAACTGCGCATAAAGAACAAGGACGAGAGACAGTAAATGAATCCCCCCAGAAAAATGCCCAACGTCTGCATGGAGGTCTTGTGCAAAAGAAAATTTTCGACTGTACGCGGACTGAAGTTGGAGGAGTAGAAGGAAATGACGGACAGCATCGTAGCAAACGTAAAGGTGGCCACTGAGAAGAGCGACCCCGCCAATAGGCTCAGTATCGATTTGGCCAAGTTGACGCTCGTCAGCAAAAAAGCCGGAAAATAATCAAGCGCCGTGACCAATCGCGTATCGAGCAGAATGACCGCGATGGCCAGCACGAACGCAAAGAGAACACTGCCGCCCAAAGTCATCCACATCCGCTTTTCTTCAAAAGTCAATCGGAATGCCTGCAGCACATCCCTCACCCCTTTCAGGAAAAATCCTGCTCATTTTGTTTCTTTCATCATACCATATGCCCCTCCCATTGAAAAAAATATGGTATGCAAAGAAGGATACCCTTCCGGAAAAGTACAAAAACATTTCAAGCGCTTCCATTGAATGTTATGATGTACCTATCAAAAAAATGGAGGAAGTCATATGGTCCATATCCTGTTATGCTGCGGCGGCGGATTTTCATCCAGCGCGCTGGCGGCAAAAGTAAAAAAAGACATCCAGCAATACCAGTTGGAGGACCAATTTGAAATTGAATTCTCCCCGTTCATGATCGCCCAAGAAAAAATGGACCGATTCGATATCGTCGTCTGTTGCCCGCACCTGACTTACGACGTCAAAAAGATGGTCAAAAACGCCAGTCCGGACAAGCCCATCTACATCCTGCCGCCGCGCATGTATGGCCTGATCGATATCCGTGAATTGTCGACCGATGTCCTGGATGTACTCGAAATGTACAGCCAGAGCCCAATCAACCCTGTCCATTTCCCGGGTGAAGAAAACGTCATGCGCGTGACCCGATCCGTGGCCTACCGGCGCAGCAAAGTGCTCCAAAAAGAAGCGAAAAAAGCCACTTCATTATAGTGGCTTTGTATTTTCTAGTTCATCCCACCATGGCGCCGATGAAAATCTTCGACACCCAGTTGGCAAGCTGATTTGTCCCCTATCATCCGGAACATTTCAAAATAGACATCATTGTCAAACGTATCCGTATCGATCGGCTCAATCCCGATCCTGTTCCCGGCCCAACTGCCGTTACTCTCGGCTTGCTCTTCCGCTTGCGCCAGAACAAAATAGGGCATCAAATTTTTCGTGCGCTTGAACAACCGGCGATCGATGGTCATGAACAGGTGCGAATCATAATTGATCAGCACATATTGGTTTAAGAACTCCCCCCACTGTTTTTTCCAGCGGACAACTTCGGATGGATCAATCGAAACAATATCCATTCCCGCTTCTTTCCGGTTCCGGCGCAACAACTTCTTCCTGTATCCCGCGTAGAACGCATACTTCTCCTCCTTCAGCAAGTAGTCTCTCACTTCTTTGGAATCGACAACCAAAGTGATCCTGTCGCCCTTCCATTCGTCCATCAACAATTGGAACACTACATACTGAAAAGGATTGCCCAACTGCGGATGCGTTGCAGCTATCCCTGTAATCGTGCTGTCCCCTGCCCAAGTCAGTCGGGCCGGTTCCATGATTTTTTTCTTGTCCATGTTAACCAGTAAATGATGCTGCTCGTTTTTTTCCAAATTTGCTGCCTCCTTCATGAATGCCGTTCACTCAGTAGATACGCAACCTGAAAGAAAATCCTTCTTCAGAATTTCGGAATAGTTTCCGAAGAGCCTACGGAAGTGCCGAATCTGTGGTATGATTGATGCAGGATTTGCTTAACGAATGCAGGTCCTTAAAGTCACGCTAACGGGAGAAAAGTATGAGTCAATTGTTTAACGTAGATCCCAGAATACTCACGGAGAGCGATCGAAAAATTATCAACTACTTCAAAAAGAATGGGCATATCCCGGCACTCCTCTCAATCAATGAGATCGGTGCAGCTATCGGTATCAGCAATTCAACGCTAACGCGCTTCTCAAAAAAAATGGGCTTCAAAAACTTCAAAGAACTGAAAATGGCACTACTGAGTCAGCAAGAAACTTCTCCTTCAACAAAATTACAGAATGCTATCCGTTCCGACCATCAGCTTGACGGTCCTGAATCCATGATTCAGCGCGACATCGACCAACTTCTTGAAACGATGGAATATTTGGACCCAACACGTTTACGGCTCGCAGCTCAAAATCTGGCAAGAAAAAGAAGAATCTACATTTTTTCAAAAGGGGCTACACGCTCACTGGGAGACTTGTTGCATTTTAGATTGAGACGTTTCGGCAGGGACGTGCAACATATCTGTGCAGGCGGCTCAGAAATTTTTGAAACATTGCACATGATGACCACAGATGATCTGATCATTGTGTTTGCCTTCGGGAAAGTCCCGAAGGAAACCCGGGTTATTCTCGATTTTGCCAACAAAGAAGGCATCACGACGCTTTATTTTACTGATCAGCTCTACCAGAAACCCGAAACGGACGGTAACATTCCTTTTTATGTTGCTAGAGGCCTTCCAACAGAATACCATTCTTTAACTTCTGCCATTTCGCTGATAGAGGCACTCATCGTTGAAGTCAGTCGCATTGATCCGGAATTATTCCATAACCAGCTTAATCGTATGCACACTTTAAAAGAAACCTATAAAAAAGAACTTCCCCGCTGATCTGCTGAGGAAGTTCTTTTTTTATTCGATGATGAGTGGGACATCGTAACTACCGCCTTGGCTTTGCAGCAACTTCAGCGCCTTTTTCAATAGATTCGCACCCTCGACTTTCTCTTCGATCGCTTCATCCACCACCAATTTGTAGCGACCTGCATTCATTTCCTCCCGAAATGCACCTATGGTAGAAAAAGACCGTTCAAAGTCATTCATCACCGAGCCATATTGCAGAAACTGATGCGTATCGCTTCCTGCCATGACCGGACGATCATAACGCGCTCCGACCGCTTTCACCTTTTCGATGTTATCACGACCAAGTAAAGCAGTATCTTTTCCGTTCAAATCAAAGAAATCATAGTAAGCCAACAGTTCTTCGGATAATTCTAAATTATGACAGCCTTTACGGTAGACGTGGGCTGCACCAAAGAGCACATCGTATTTCTTCACCAACGGAAACAATGTCGCTGCCGGCAGGAACTCCTTGAATGTCGCCGACTCAAGAATTTCTTGTCGCAAAGCTTGGATCGTGTCAAATGACCCAATCACCAAGTTGTGTCCGCCCTCTAAAATATCAACTTCCAAGCCAGGAAACACACGCACTCCTTCAACCATATACGTATCCCCTTCTTGTGGGTAGTTCTCGTGGATGAATTGATATATCTTTTCGAATTCCTGGGTATTGAAATGCTCCGTCAGGCAAAGGGCTTCGACTCCGCGCTTGTAGGCTTCTTTGAATAGATTTCTAGTGTATTGCTCCGAAAAAGGCAGGTATTTTGCCAGTTTACCGTGAGTATGTGTGTCGATAAGCAATTATAAGACTCCTTTTTTAATCAGTATAGTAGTTGTGGAACTGCCAGGCACATCCCAAAATAAAGTAGTGAACATGTCAGGAACAGAATGTCCTGCATTTGGATGGACAGTTTTTTCATTTTCATATCGCGGATTTTTTTATTTTTTAAAGCGCGTTGGAATCCCTTTATCTCCAATGCTTCCACAGTCGTCCGGCTACGCTTTGCCATATTGAGCATCAATGGGTAGAAGGCTTTGATCATGATTTTGATCTGATAGATAAGATTTCGCCATTTCCCCTTGAAGCCATCACTGTCGGGGCGGACCCCGCGAATTTTATAGGACAACAAAATGGATTGGTATTCTTCCATCAAAATAGGCAAAATACGATAAGCATAGGATACACTAAAAGAGAATTTTTCAGGTAACCCGATTGCCATCAATCCATTCGAAAGCTTATCCGGATCCATACCCGCGAAAGCGACTATGGCAGCCAACGAAACAACAGCAATCTTCAGCGTCAATTTCAGTAAGGGAATCACTGCAGACAGGCTCCCGCCAAACAATAAAGTGAACATGAACAAAAATCCTGTCTGTGAGAAAATCCCGACTACAAATATGAATAAAATCAATGGAACCGTCTTGGCAATTTTGGTCACAGCAGCCACAAAGATAAACAATCCCATCAACATCAATGTGTCGGAAACAAACCAGGGAACAATCCCAAAAACAAAATACCAAATGAACATAGTCCTCGGATCCATCTTAGCAATCAATGTATCTGAATTACCATAGGAGTTCTTCAAAACCTGATTCCTGATTGTGGAGATATTCATTCGTTCTAGAAATGACTGATTAAACAAATAGAACCGCCTCCTTTTGCAAATAGTCCAGAAATTCTTGGATACTATAGCAAATTCTTCCGTTCAATCGTTGGCTTAACTGCACAATTTCCGGGGCGACAATCCCTGCACGTTGCAATAGTTTTTCGTCAGCAAAAATTTCTTCTCTGCTGCCGTCGCCGATGACTTGACCGTCATGCAATACAATCACCCTATTCGCCCATTCCGCAACCAATTGCATATCATGTGTCGCAATCACAATCGTTTCCACTGTATCCGCCACTTCTTTTAACGTATGCGTAATCCGCTTGCGGGTAGCCATATCCAAGCTGGCTGTCGGTTCATCCAACAGAAGCACCTTCGGATTCAATGAAACTCCGATTGCCAAGGAGGCGCGGCGCATTTGGCCGCCGCTTAATAATCGCCCATCCCGCTGCCGGATATCCATCAGGTTGAATTGCTGCAGCAACTGCTCAGTGATGTTTTTGTAATTTTTGATTCCTCGGGCCTTCAAAGAAAAAGCAATATCCTTTTCGATGGAATCTTCGATGAACATATTCTCGGGATTTTGATAAACGTATCCTACTTTATCGGAAATGCGCTCCATCTTGATCTTTTTGGTGTTTTGACCATCCAAAACAATCTCTCCCGAATCGGGCTTCAACAATCCGATCAGCATCTTCAGCATGCTCGACTTTCCAGCTCCATTATTGCCGATCAGAGCGATCCGTTCCCCTGCATGCAGTGTAAGATTTAAATTATTTAACGCTGAATAGGCTCCTTGATCGATTTTCTTGTAGCTCAAGGATACTTCTTTCATTTCCACTATGGACTTCCCTTTCGCTTGATTCCGTTTCAGGTCGCTGGGTACTTGTCTTGACCTGGACATATCAAAGCGCCTATTGATGTAGCCGATGCCTTCATCGATGCTGATAGGTAGGTCCCCTGAAGAATCATATCCTTTTTCGGATAGGCCATGTCCCAGTAAGGTGATTTGCGGCGGATAGACCCCGCCCTCAACCAGTTGCAAAACTTGCTGAAATGCTTCTTTTACTGGCAATAGCCACTCTATTTGGCGATTTTTCATAAAGAGGACTTGGTCACAATAGCGACTTATGTATTCGGAATTATGTTCAATCACAACGATCGTCTTTCCTAATTTTTGATTCAGAAATGCCAAATTATCATAAATTTTGCCGGCATGCAAAGGATCCAGTTGCGCAATCGGTTCATCCAATACAATGATTTTCGGCGACATAACAAGCACGCCTGCTAAAGCCAATAGATGCTTTTGGCCTCCGGATAATTGCCAGACATACTCGTCCGATAAGTGCGCTAGATCCAGCGTCCGCAGAATTTCCATCGTGATTTCCTCATAACGTTCTTCGCCTTCATTCAGCAGCCCATAAGAAGCGTCATCCAACACCCGTGGTCGGATCAGTTGGTTTTCAAAATCTTGATAGACGTAACCGATTGTATGAGCCAACTCAGCCGGTGTTTTTTCAGATATCGCCTGATCGAAGATACGGATTTCGCCTTGCAGATCGCCATCCAAAAAATGTGGAATGATGCCATTGAGCAACTTGCAAAAGGTTGATTTTCCTGCACCATTATCACCGACCACAGCAACGAAGGAGCCAGGTGGGATACTCACCGAAAGGTCATCCAATATCTTTTCGCCTGTATCGGGATAGCTAAAACTCACATTCCGTAATTCTATCATGCCCTCAAACCTCTCTTGTCTGTTCTCGGCGTGTTCTTATCCGGTTAGCGATGAAAAGGATGACCAGCACTGAAACGATCCCAGATACTGCAATAGCTGCATTGCTTTCGGACCAAGCGGCTTCGAACTCATAATTGATTCCTATTTCGGCGAGAAATTCTGCGCCTATTGCTGCAACAACCAACAGACCGCCCGTCAGTATAAATTTAACGTTCAGAAACTCTTGCCAACTCGGGCGCAATTCGGGTGTGCGCTTCCGAATACCCAATAAAGGTTCAATTTTCCCGTGAAGAAGAGGAACCAGATAAAGCGCCGGAAGCATGCAGAAAAAAATCCCGGAAAACAAAATATCGTTTAAGACCGCAAAACCTTCCGTAAAGAGTACGGATTCTGGAAGCCCTTGAATAGCTTCAAATTCTTCGACGGCGAAAACCACTTTCAGAATATCGACGAGCCCTCCAAAAATCTGGTGGATTGCAACGCCAGTAAGGGAAGCGAACGCCACCTGTTTCTTGTTGAGTGGATCTTTTACCAGCATCCCCGCAATATAAATTCCTAAAGAAAAGAGAACAAATTTTTCGACTTCCCCAAGACCACCGAACTGACCTAGCATAATTTCACTAAAAATGACCTCCCCCGTTGCAGCACCAACTGCAGCAGAGAATGGATCGAACAAGATAGCCAGCGTCAAAGGAATAAATGCTAAATATTCAATAGAAAATTCTACGACACCCAAATTTACTGACGGAATCAACTCGGTAAACAAGGTCGCCAAGCCGTAAATCGACATGGATAAAACGAACACCATCATTTTTTGAGACTGTGAAAACTTGTGAACTTGCGTTGCTGCAGACATTCATTCATACCTCCTTTTGTTATGATTCCATCATACGATTAGAGTGTAAAAACTTCATATGGTTCATGTAAAAATGACGTTATTTTTTCATGTTGTTGTGAATGGTAATTTTTTTTCATATAATCATATTTTTAATTTTGATTGAGAAACTGAAAAAAATGCAAAAAAAAAAGATACATCTAAGGTGATCGAGACCTTGATATATCTATGTTCATTCTATTATGCCGGCTGCAGGATTTGAACCTGTGACCTCCGCGTTACGAGTGCGATGCTCTACCAACTGAGCTAAGCCGGCCTGTCTGCAAAATCACTTAATAAGTGACTCGCAACAGAATAAATTATAAATAAATTTTTTCGATTTGTAAAGAGGGGAATTTCATCAAATTGAAATTCCCCTCTTTTACATACCTATAGAAACACCTCGGCTTGATTCAGGACAACTCAACAACGACAGCCTCCAATAAGAATTTTAATCTTGAGCAGGCTTGTTCCGCAGCTCATGGATACGTTGCAGATCGTATGGCGTTTCCTGATAAACGAAGTAATTCAGCCAATTCACGAAGAGGATATTGGCATGGCCGCGCCAACGCACCACTGGACGCTTGCCCGGATCGTTCTCAGGGTAATAATTGATCGGTATATTGATGGGACGATCCAAAGCGACATCTCGCTTGTATTCCTTATCAAGCGTATCAAAATCGTATTCAGCATGACCTGTCACAAACACGAAACGGTTGTCCCTGCTGCGGACAATGCTGATCCCTGCCTCTTCGGATGTCGCCAGAATTTCAAGCTCGCTGCAGGCCTCTATATCCGCTTTGTGCACATCCGTGTGGCGGGAATGCGGCATATAAAACTCATCATCAAACCCGCGGAGCAGCATCGTTCTGCTGTCGGTGATCGTGTGCTTGAACACACCGAACAGTTTTTCCTTCAGAGGGTACTTCCCAATATTGTAGTGATGGTACAGACCAGCCTGGGCTCCCCAACAGATATGCATCGTCGAGAAGACATGGCTGGCTGACCACTCCATGATGGACACCAATTCCGGCCAATATTCCACCTCTTCAAAGGCAAGATTCTCCACAGGCGCACCCGTGATGATCATGCCATCAAAGTATTGGTCCTTGATATCCGAAAAGGTCTTGTAGAAATAGTCCAAGTATTCTTCCGAAACATGCTTGGAATCGTAACTTTCCATCCGCAGCAAGGTCACTTCCACCTGCAAGGACGTGTTCGAAAGCAAACGAATGAACTGAGTTTCCGTGGCCTGTTTTGTAGGCATCAGATTCACGATGATGATTTTTAACGGACGGATATCCTGCGTGACGGCTCTTAGCTCGTCCATGACGAAAATATTCTCTTTGGCCAACTCTTTGATGGCGGGCAAATCCTTCGATACTTTGATCGGCATATTTTCCACTCCTTTTTATTAACCGGTTCATTCAACAGCTCTCTTATACACAAAAAAGCTCCCATCACCACAGTCTTGCGACCATGGGACGAAAGCTTCGCGTTACCACCCATTTTTATAAGGACTTCACAATCCTCACCTCAAAAAGTACGTAAGTGACTGCGTGATCGCATATCCCTCATATACTTTGCAGAATATCGCCTGCGGACGTAATCGAGCTGATTATTCACCCGATTATAGGCTCCAAGACCATCTTCACTTTGTTTAGATACGCTCCCTTTCACCAAAACAGAAGCTCTCTTTATGTACTTCCCAAAGTTACTCTTCTTATCGTTGCCCATTCTATTATATGATGACACTTATGTTAATATAATAAAATTATCATCATTCCTTAATCTTGTCAATAGGTAAAATCGATCACCCATGAACGCCCGCGGAAAGCAGGTGCACTATCCTTGGCAAATTTCTCGGCAACAAAAAAATAGCGGGCCGGAACTACTTCCCCTAATTCCGACCCACTACTCTCATCTATATTAAAATAAGAGAGAACGATTTTAAATTTCTGCCTTGATGTCGGCATATTTTTCGCGTTTGCGATCGAACATCGCCACAACATAGGAGCAGCGCGGCACAATTTTTTTGCCTTCAGCCCGCATTTCTTCAACAAGACGATCCAATAACATTTCAGCAACACCATGCCCTCTCAATGAGGAATCAACATAGGTATGGTTGGCTATGACTTTATCTTCACCATAAGGTGCATAAGTAATTTCAGCTATCATTCCTCCGTTTTCATCATTCAAAACGAAGCCATTGTCTGTCTTCACAAAATCTTCCATGCTTTATTTCCCTCACCTTCTGGCAACTATCCTTAAACATAGTTTAGCATGGTTACGCTATTTTATACAATAAATCGACTCAAAACAGCTAAGCCCAAAGCAACAAAAAAAAGGCCATCGACATTTAGGTCGACAGCCTTCTGATTATTTATATAAAAACATGCGCGGCAATGTCCTACTCTCACAAAGGGAAACCCTTCACTACAATCGGCGCTAAGAAGCTTAACTTCTGTGTTCGAGATGGGAACAGGTGTGACCTTCTTGCCATCATCACCGCACATGGTGATTCTGATATATAAGTTTTATTTCAAAAAAAAAAGCGCGGCAACGTCCTACTCTCACAAAGGGAAACCCTTCACTACAATCGGCGCTAAGAAGCTTAACTTCTGTGTTCGAGATGGGAACAGGTGTGACCTTCTTGCCATCGTCACCGCACATTTTTCAAGAGAACGTTGTTCTCTCAAAACTGAATCTACAAAATAAAGGGAAGCCGAAAACACCGCTTGAGTTTTCTTCTTTTTAAAAATTGGTTAAGTCCTCGACCGATTAGTATTGGTCCGCTCCATACATCGCTGTACTTCCACTCCCAACCTATCTACCTGATCATCTCTCAGGGGTCTTACTCACTTAAAGTGATGGGAAATCTCATCTTGAGGGGGGCTTCACGCTTAGATGCTTTCAGCGTTTATCCCGTCCACACATAGCTACCCAGCGATGCTCTTGGCAGAACAACTGGTACACCAGCGGTGTGTCCATCCCGGTCCTCTCGTACTAAGGACAGCTCCTCTCAAATTTCCAACGCCCGCGACGGATAGGGACCGAACTGTCTCACGACGTTCTGAACCCAGCTCGCGTACCGCTTTAATGGGCGAACAGCCCAACCCTTGGGACCGACTACAGCCCCAGGATGCGATGAGCCGACATCGAGGTGCCAAACCTCCCCGTCGAT
>NZ_OY764015.1:2337500-2340000 GCF_963667775.1 uncultured Trichococcus sp.
AACCGACGACCTCCACCTTACCATGGTGGCGCTCTACCTGCTGAGCTAAGGCGGCACTATTGATTTCGATAAAAACTCCGCAAGTAGGACTCGAACCTACGACATCATGATTAACAGTCATGCGCTACTACCAACTGAGCTATTGCGGAATAAAAGGGTAAACAAAAAAAAGCGCGGCAACGTCCTACTCTCACAAAGGGAAACCCTTCACTACAATCGGCGCTAAGAAGCTTAACTTCTGTGTTCGAGATGGGAACAGGTGTGACCTTCTTGCCATCGTCACCGCACATTTTTAATTAGAGAACATTGTTCTCTCAAAACTGAATCTACAAAAGTAAAGGGAAGCCGAAAACACCGCTTGAGTTTTCTTCTTTTTAAAAATTGGTTAAGTCCTCGACCGATTAGTATTGGTCCGCTCCATACATCGCTGTACTTCCACTCCCAACCTATCTACCTGATCATCTCTCAGGGGTCTTACTCACTTAAAGTGATGGGAAATCTCATCTTGAGGGGGGCTTCACGCTTAGATGCTTTCAGCGTTTATCCCGTCCACACATAGCTACCCAGCGATGCTCTTGGCAGAACAACTGGTACACCAGCGGTGTGTCCATCCCGGTCCTCTCGTACTAAGGACAGCTCCTCTCAAATTTCCAACGCCCGCGACGGATAGGGACCGAACTGTCTCACGACGTTCTGAACCCAGCTCGCGTACCGCTTTAATGGGCGAACAGCCCAACCCTTGGGACCGACTACAGCCCCAGGATGCGATGAGCCGACATCGAGGTGCCAAACCTCCCCGTCGATGTGAACTCTTGGGGGAGATAAGCCTGTTATCCCCAGGGTAGCTTTTATCCGTTGAGCGATGGCCCTTCCATGCGGAACCACCGGATCACTAAGCCCGACTTTCGTCCCTGCTCGACTTGTAGGTCTCGCAGTCAAGCTCCCTTCTGCCTTTACACTCTACGAATGATTTCCAACCATTCTGAGGGAACCTTTGGGCGCCTCCGTTACATTTTTGGAGGCGACCGCCCCAGTCAAACTGCCCGTCTGACACTGTCTCCCTGCTCGCTAAGAGCAGCGGGTTAGAGTGGTCATATCACAAGGGTAGTATCCCACCGTTGCCTCCTCCGAGACTGGCGTCCCGGTATCTTCGGCTCCTACCTATCCTGTACATGTGATACAAACACGCAATATCAAACTGCAGTAAAGCTCCATGGGGTCTTTCCGTCCTGTCGCGGGTAACCAGCATCTTCACTGGTACTATAATTTCACCGAGTCTCTCGTTGAGACAGTGCCCAAATCGTTACGCCTTTCGTGCGGGTCGGAACTTACCCGACAAGGAATTTCGCTACCTTAGGACCGTTATAGTTACGGCCGCCGTTTACTGGGGCTTCAATTCAAAGCTTCGCTTGCGCTAACCTCTCCTCTTAACCTTCCAGCACCGGGCAGGCGTCAGCCCCTATACGTCATCTTTCGATTTTGCAGAGACCTGTGTTTTTGATAAACAGTCGCTTGGGCCTATTCACTGCGGCTGACCTTGCGGTCAGCACCCCTTCTCCCGAAGTTACGGGGTCATTTTGCCGAGTTCCTTAACGAGAGTTCTCTCGCACACCTTAGGATTCTCTCCTCAACTACCTGTGTCGGTTTGCGGTACGGGCAGTTACTTTCTCACTAGAAGCTTTTCTTGGCAGTGTGACATCAGGAACTTCGCTACTAAATTTCGCTCCCCATCACAGCTTGTCCTTGAGAGAAAAAGCATTTCACTCGTTCTCAGACTTGCTGCTTGGACACACATTTCCGATCGTGTGCATTCCTTAGCCTCCTGCGTCCCTCCATCGCTCAAACAAAAGCAACTGGTACAGGAATATCAACCTGTTGTCCATCGCCTACGCCTATCGGCCTCAGCTTAGGTCCCGACTAACCCTGGGAGGACGAGCCTTCCCCAGGAAACCTTAGTTATTCGGTGGACGGGATTCTCACCCGTCTTGCGCTACTCATACCGGCATTCTCACTTCTAAGCGCTCCACCAGTCCTCACGATCTGGCTTCGATGCCCTTAGAACGCTCTCCTACCACGGAACCCGAAGGTTCCATCCACAGCTTCGGTGATCTGTTTAGCCCCGGTAAATTTTCGGCGCAGGGTCACTCGACTAGTGAGCTATTACGCACTCTTTAAATGATGGCTGCTTCTGAGCCAACATCCTAGTTGTCTGTGCAACCCCACATCCTTTTCCACTTAACAGATACTTTGGGACCTTAGCTGGTGGTCTGGGCTGTTTCCCTTTTGACTACGGATCTTATCACTCGCAGTCTGACTCCCGGATCTAAATCAATGGCATTCGGAGTTTATCTGAATTCGGTAACCCGAGAAGGGCCCCTAGTCCAAACAGTGCTCTACCTCCATGATTCGCATATCCGAGGCTAGCCCTAAAGCTATTTCGGAGAGAACCAGCTATCTCCAAGTTCGATTGGAATTTCTCCGCTACCCACACCTCATCCCC